>CAZFCK010000177.1:0-10149 GCA_964517355.1 uncultured Desulfovibrionaceae bacterium
AGTTGGGCGTATGAAGAAAACGCCGGGGTCAGGTCGTCCTCTTTGGTGAAGGGGAAGGGAACGACCTGCTCGATAAAGTAATGGTGCGAGTAGATACGCGCGTACTCCACCTGTTTTTCGCTGAGGCGCGGCATGCGCGCCGCGTTTTCCATGTGTTTGAAATAAGACGCCTTATTCGGACAATCCAGGGTGAAGCCCCTGTTGCCGTAATGGGCCTCGCCCGCGAGAATCGTGGGTTTGCCCAGAACGGCGAGTTCCAGGGCCGCTCCGCTTCTGATGGTCACGCCGCCGCTGAGCTCGCCGGCCAGGCCCAGGGTATTGATGGCGTTGTCGCTGCCGATGATTCGGATATTTTCCGGGAGCGTGGGAAACCTGTCCGCGATGATCTCGCGCATGCCCCAGCGGGTCTTGTGTTTTTCCGTACTGTGCTCGGGGTGCAGCTTCACGATCCAGAGCACGTCCCTGATGTTTTGCGCGGCTTCCAGGGTCTCGATCATCCACTCCACCACACCGTCGAAGAGCATGGATTCGTATTCCAGATGCGAATCCCAGATAAGGGAGGGGAAGATACCCCACAAGGGGCGGTCTTCGGGCAAATCATACGCGGCCCGAAGATGCGCGCCGCTTTCCGAAGGCGCGGTGAAAATGCGGGAGGCCTGACCGGAACGGGCTTCACGGAAGTATTGGTCCAGCTCTGCGTTTTTTTCCCGGTCGAGCCCCGCCCGGGCCATGTCTTCCCACTCTTGGGGGGCGAGACTGTACACGAAGCGCGTGTCTTCGGGCGTGATGCGCTTGAGCATGATGTGCCCCTTAAGGAAACAGTTGCAATGGCGCAAGGTGGGAATGCCGCGCTCCAGGGCCTGCAGCATGGGGGGGCCCCAGTCCACATAAATGCCGTTTGTCATCATCAGGGTATCGGGGCGCAGGGCGTCCAGGGCGTTGGCCGTGGCTTCCGCGCAAACGAGCCCGCTGTAAAAGTATTCGCGGAACACCGGCTCCAGCGCCGCGGGCTCGATATAGCCGAGCAGACTGCGAAAATAGCGGGAGGCTGAGGACGCGGCCTGACGCCCCGTGGGCATCCCTTTATGCGAAAAGCCGGGAATGTCCCGCAGGGGGGTGCTCATGGCCACATCCCTTAATTGGCGCGCGCGATCCCCGGAAATATGGTCCCGTAAAAGATGATATCCGAGTCCGGCTTGTGCGAGCAGCGCCGTGGCGGTCCGCGTGCAGTTGCCGCAAATGCGCTGCCAGTCGGAAATATCCGGCCCGGCATGGTTGCGGATCACGCAGCCGGTGTGCAGCCCGCCGCAGAGCATGACTGTTGCGCGCGCCCCGCGCTGCTTCAGGGCCAGGGCGAAGATCATTTCGCGCACAAGGATGTGATAGGCGCCCCCGGCGTGGGTCCAGATCAGGATGTTCGGACCGGAGTCGCTTTCCTTTGGCGGAGTGCCGTCAAGGTTCTTGAAGGATGCTGACACGGATTCGAATAGTTTCAGGCTCATCTCGGATCACTTTGTAAAAGGTGGCGTCTGGGAAAAGTGCCTTTGCCGGGATACTCCGGCATGGATAATTATTCAAGAACCATGCCTTGTTGTGAAGGCTTTTCCCGGCGTCGCCCGCGGGGTGCGGAACATTCGGCATTTCCAGACACGTTGTCCGGGTGGTAAACGTGAGTTGCTGCGGATTATCGTGAAAATCGTAATGATGTTATGCGGCTTCCCGCAATAATGGCACCGGATTTGTATAAGGTCTACCGAGAAGGTGCTGGAGCAAACGGGCAAGCATGGCGCATCCCGCCGGGCTTGCGGGCTTTTGTGGATAATGACGTGTTTGTCAATACATTGACGGAGCGGCCGGGACATGAACGATACGCCTATGCGACTCCATTCTTACCGGAACATGGCCGTGGCCGCGTCTCGGACGCCTGGCGCGCCGGAGTAAACACCCCACCCCCACAGGGGCACGATTATGTTGAACAGCAGCATGAAAAGCGTTCAGGAAGACAGAATTGTCAAGAATGTCGTACATATACCGGCAAGGTCCGGGTCTTCGCGTCTGCGGGAGAAAAACATCGCCACGCTCGGAGGGCATCCGCTCATAGCCTACACCGTCCGCGCCGCCTTGAAGATGCGCGGCGTGGACAGGGTGATCGTGAACACCGACAGCGAGAAGTTCGCCGCCATCGCGCGGGAGTATGGCGCGGAAACGCCGTTTTTGCGCCCCTCGGACATTTCCGGGGACAAGGCCTCTCTGGCCTGCGCCGCGAAGTTTTTTTCGGCAAAGATGCGGGAAGAGGGCTATGAGGCGGATAGAGAGATAACCTTGCTGCCGACCAGCCCCTTTCGCAACGTGGCCACGTTGAACCGCCTCATGGATATGCTGGACGTGTATTTCAATGTCGTGACGGTGTACAAGGTCGATCACGCCATAGATCACATCCATTTTTTCCATGAGGAGCGTGTGCGCTCCCTGGTGGACTTCATGCAGTGGCGGCTCAATGACGCCTACGTATGGGTGAAGCCAGTTTCGTATTTTTCCGGGCGGCATACGAACGGAAATGGAAATCCGTTGAACCATTACCGAAGTAACGGGTATTATTTCCTCCGCAACCCGTTTGAACTCATCGATATCGACACGGAAGCGGATCTGGAGCTTGCCGAGGACGTGGTGCGGAATCGAATGTTTGACTTTGGAGTTGACTTATGGTCGTGACACTGCTGAATTTATTTGTCACATGTGCGCGGGACAGGTGCTTTGCCGATTTCTCCGGGGGAGAAAAGGCTTTCTTTGTGGAAAGTGTCGTCAGGATAGTGACGGAGGCCGGGTACGGTCCGGTTGCGGCCGTGTCCAACGATCAAGACGTGCTGGACAGCGTGGCGGAACTGGTCGGAGAAACGATCCACGACGCCGCCGCGCCGGACGGAAGCGTGAGAGCGTGGCGGCGCGCGGCAGACTTCATTGGCCGCTACGTGCGCCCCGGCAGCTTGCTGGCTAGCGAGGGCGTGCTGTTGATCTCCCCTTTCGCGGGCGTGGTTTCTTCGTCCCGGTTGCGGAATTTTGTCGCACGAGTGGAGAAGAAACGCCCCACGGTTTCCGCTGATTCCATCGACAGAAACCGGAACCCTTTCTGGATCAGGGCGCTCATGCCTCCGGAATCGCCGGAAAGTCCGGCGTGGGCGGACATCAACTTGAACCGTCTGCCGACGCTTACCGAGCGTTCGTATTACTCCGATGCCTTTTTCGAACTTGTGCCCAACCTGGAAAACATCTGCGGCAGCCAGTGGCTGCCCAATCTGCTGGATTCCGACGGCGCCCTTGTCTATGTTCCGTCGGGATACGTGCCCACAACGGAACTGACGGACAAGGATTGCGTTTTCTGCCCCGTCGCCGGGGAGCGGGACATGCATTTTCTCTACAGGCTGGGATTGTTCAATATCCACCCCGACGAGGAACTCTCTTTGCCCGGACGGCGATGTGCGAAGACCCGGCATGTTGCGGGAGGCAATACCCTGCAACGGATTTAGGGAAGCACTGATTAAAGACTTGTTAGGTTTTTCCGGGGGGAAATCTTTCTGGAGAAAGGTTCTCCCCCTCGCATATCCAGTGAATTAATCAGCGTTTCCTTAGAATTTTTTGATTAAAAAGGGAGGCCTCCGGCGGCGAAAGAACCTTTTGAACCAGGTTCTTAAGAGTCTCCAAAACTTTTTATATTCGTATAACATATTAGTATGTTGCAGTAAGTTGAGAGTCTTGTCAGCAAGGCCAGAGGTATGCCGTTGAAAAGTGCTTTGTTTTAGAGGTGACGTGTTTTTAGCCAGTTCATTGGATATCCGTAGTTGTATGACTGCTGAAAAATATTTCCGGTAAATGTTTCTCCAAAATCGAGCAGGGTATGCATTCAAGCGAAGTTCCACCGAATTTCATCGTTGATCAGCTTGTCTTCGCCGCGCCCTTCGAGGCCGTGGAAGCCGTGAAGGAGGTGGCTGGGGGCGTCGCGTCCTTTGAGAGCGCCGCGTTCAAGCAATGGGTGGCCGCCCGCATCCCTGATTGGGAATCCTTGTTCAAGGATCTCGGGCACAAAAAGCTGCTGGAATTTTATGTCACCTGCATGCTGCTCCAGCCGGAATCCCACCACGTGTTCATGGACGCCGCGGGCGGCGTGGACTCCTATCTTCCGGGGCTGGCGTGCGGCAGGCGCATATTGCAGGACATCTACCTGGCGCCGTCCGTACGCGAGAAGCTGGGGCCGGAGATGGAGTATCTCGAATGCGACGCCGGGGATCTGCCTCTGCCGGACGACAGCGTGGACCGCATAAGCTGTCACCACAGCTTTGAACATTTTCGCGGTGATACGGACGTGCGTTTCATACGGGAGGCCCAGCGGGTGCTGCGCCCCGGAGGGCGATTGTGCATTGTGCCGATTTTTCTGGCCAACGTGTACGCGGAAATCACCGATGCCGCGACTTTTGACCTGCATACAGATCCGGCGGCCCGCTACGTGATAGATCCCACGGCCGCCATACCCGGGGGCGTACACTGCGGCAACTACGCCAAGGTCTACGATGTGCGGGCCTTTACCGAACGCATCGTGGGCAGCGTGGATATGTCCCGGTTCAGCCTCTCTGTGCTGGAAATACGCATGGATGGAGAATTGACGCCGGACATGAGTCTGGACTGCCACCGCCTGGTGACCGCTGTGAACCGCCCCTACAGGGCGTTGCTCATGGAGCGGAGCGCATGAACATGACGCCAGACGCCGCCTGTATTCCGGTGTTCATCGTGGGCGTGCCGCGCTCCGGGACAACGTTGTTGCGCACGCTCCTGGACTCGCATCCGAACATCGCCTGCGGACCGGAAAGTCCCTGGATAGCGGGGAGTTATGGAGATCTGACCAGCTTCAAGGACCTCTACGCCTCTCTGACCACGGACGAGCGGGGGCCGGTGAAAAATCTCACGGGCGTGGACGCGGCGGACGTGGCCAGGGCCCTGGGCAGGGCCGTGTCCGGCGTGTTCGAGGCCTACGCCCGGGCGCGGGGCAAGGGCCGCTGGGTGGAGAAGACGCCCTCGCACATCCTGGATCTGGATTTTTTGCACGCCATGTTTCCGGAGGCCCGGTATCTGCACATTGTGCGCGACGGCCGCGACGTGGCCTGCTCCACGTTCAATGGCCGGGAGCAGTGGAAGATGCTTGTGGATCAGGGCGGCGCCATTGAAATCACGCGCAACAACGCGTTGGAGCGCTGGGCCCGCTGGGAGCTGCGTCTGGCCCGCGCGCGCGCGGAACTCGGGCTCAGAGTATTGCGTTTGCGCTACGAGGATCTTGTCGTCCGCCCCGAGCAGGAACTCGCGGAGGTCCTCGACTTTATCGGGGAGCGCTTTGACCCGTGCATGCTCGACTACGCCTCCAGGGCGCACGATTTTCCAGGATGGGAGGCCGGGTCCACGGACGTGCGCCGGAGAACCACGTTCACGGACACCAGCGTGGGGCGCTGGCGCACGGAGTACCCCCCGCGTGAGCTGGCTTTGGCCTCGGACTTGGTCCGCGAAAAGCTGGCCGCGTATGGATACCAACATTCGCCACGAGGTGATTATGATTGACAAGGATTCAGGATTCGCCGCCGCCATCAGGGCCGCCGTGCTGGAACGCAAACCCGGGCGCATTATCGAGACAGGGGCGTTTTACGGCGACGGCTCGACCAGGATCATCGCCGACGCGCTCCGCGACGCCGGAGTGGACGGCTACGAATTCTACACCATCGAAGTCGACCCTGTCCGGGCGGCCGGGGCGCGCAAAAACCTGACGGATACGCGGGTTGTCGTGCTCAACGGCCTCTCCGTACGGCGCGACATGCTGCCCGCCCCGCAGGACATTGAGCGGGAGTGCGCCGCTGCGGCGGCCCTGGGCATGACCGTGGACTACTCCGAAGGCGAACGCCGGAAGCGCTATTACGACGAGACGGATTTCAAGGACACGCCCGACGAAGTGCTGGCCGAGGCCCTGGACCGGTTCCAAGGACGCCCCGACTTCGTACTGCTCGACAGCGCGGGGCATATGGGCGTCATAGAATTTCATTATCTGCTGGAGCGCCTCACCGGCCCCTGCGTCATCGCCCTGGACGACATCAAGCACGTCAAGCATTACAAGAGCCGCCGGCATATCCAGTCAGACCCCAGGTTCACCGTGCTCAGGGAAGACGTGGACGACCGCTTCGGTTTTTGCATCGCCAGCTTCACCCCCGACGAAAGAGACGGAGCGCGATGAACGGCACCTGGGACGATGAAGCCGCAATGGTCGGCGAACTGCGCGCCAGGGGCTATCTTGTGGAGCGCGTCGTCGCCCCCCATGGCGCGCCGGAGCAAGAGCGCTACCGCCCCTATGTGAATCCGTGGAGCGTGTTCAGTCCCTGGGCCGATGATCCGCTGCTGCGCGGGCTTCTCGCCGCCTTGAAGCGAGGGGGCGCGAAAACCCTCATCGGCCTGGACCGGTTGTACATCCTGAAAACCCTTGCCGGGCAGTGTCGCGGCCTGGGCGGGGAGTTCTGGGAAGCGGGCGTCTACCAGGGCGGCAGCGCCTTGCTGCTCAGAATGATCCTGGAGGATTGCACACCGCCTGTTCCCATGCTGCGTCTTTTCGACACCTTCAGGGGCATGCCGGAAACCAGGCGCGGTCTGGACTTGCATCGGGAGGGCGATTTTGGGGACTCCAGCCTGGATAAGGTCCGGGCGCTCGTGGGGGACGCGGCGTTTGTCGATTACCGGCCGGGGCTGGTGCCGGAGACCTTCGCCCCTCTTGGGGCGTCCAGGATCGCCTTCGCGCATGTGGATCTGGACATTCACGACGCGGTGCGCGGCGCCTGCGAGTTTGTTTACCCCCGTCTGCTGCCGGGGGGCGTGATGGTTTTCGACGATTACGGATATCACACCTGCCCCGGCGCGCGGGTGGCGGTGGACCGGTTTTTCGCGGGCAAACGCGAGAGGCCGCTTTGTCTGCCCACGGGGCAGGCCATAGTTTTCAAGCTGCCATGAGCGAGGACGCCGTGACGGACACGCTGTGCATCAAGCGCACGCACGGATTGGGCAATGTGTTGCTGCTGCTGCCCGTGCTCGAACGTTTGCGGGACCAGGGGCGGCGGGTGACGTTGATCACCCGGCCGGAATGGGCCGGGGCGGTGCGGGCGCTGGTGGAGGGCGTCTCCGTGCGGACAGGGGACGCCAACGGCGCCGTGGACCTGGACGCCTTGACCCTGACGATCAGGCCGCGTGAACACCGGACCTTCGAGCTGGCGCGGCTGCTGGGCGTGCAAGGGGACATCCCCCCCGGAATCTACGCTCCGCCGGCCACCTGGGGCGAACCCTTCGCCCATTTGGCGGGAGCCACAGTGTTCGCTCCCGAAGCGGGGCACCCGGCCCGCGAATGGCCCGGGACCTATGCGGGGGAGCTGTGCCGCAGTCTCGCCGGCGCTCCCCTGGTGGTGACGGGCGTGAACAAGCGCCCGGAACTGGAGTGCGACGCGGACCTGCGCGGCACGCTTTCCGTGGAGGGCATGCTCGGGCTTCTCTCCGTGGCGGGGCGCATGATAACCATGGATTCCGGCGCGCTGCACATGGCCACGAGCGTCGGTCTGCCCGTGGTGGCGGTGTTCGGTGGCGTGGACCCGCAACGCCGCATACGCCTCTCCCAGCGGGCCGTGGCGCTTCAGTCGGGGCGGGAATGCGCACCCTGCGACAAGAACGAGACGTGCCGAGGCGCGTTTCATTGCCTGCGCGACATCGCCCCCGGCCATGTGCTGTCGGCGCTCCACACGCTGGAGCGGGCCACGGGGCTGGTGGTGCGGCGCATCGAGGCGGCGTCATGAAAACGGATAAACTTTGGGTGGTGCCTGAGCGGTGGGACCATCACATTGTCGAGTCGAGCATCGATTGCATGCTCAGGTATGTGCCGGGGTACGAGCTGGCGGAACGCCCCCCGGATGCGTTGGCCGCAACCCCGGAGGCCTTTTTCCGCCACCTGGGATGCGTGCCCAACCTGCGCACGGCCTACGGCTGGCCCTCGTTCCAGCGGGAGATGTGGCTGGCCGCGCGTCTGGCCCGGGAGCGCGGCGTGCTGCTGCATTTTCTCAACGGCGAATCCGCGTGCTACCTCACGCCCCGTTTCAAGGGGGAGAACGCCGTGCTGGCCACGTACCACCAGCCTCCGTCGTTCATGGAGGAGATCATCCCGGACAAGTCCCATTTTCCTTTGCATGACGGCGTGGTGGTCATCGCGCCCAACCAGGTCGAATATTTCGAATCCCTTGTGGGCGTCGGCAAGGTCCACCTCGTGCCCCTGGGCGTGGACGTGGATTTTTTTCCCTTTGGTCCGCCGGAAGGGCGTGTCCGGCGGTGCCTGTTCGTGGGCAACTGGCTCCGGGATTTCGCCACCCTTGTGGGGGCGGTGCGGATCATCAAGGATACGGACCCCTCCGTGGAGGTGGCCTGCGTGACTCCAAAGAAAAACCACGCGCTGTTCACCGGGCTGGACGTCGCGCTGCTCACGGGCATCCCCACGGCGGATCTGCTTGAACTTTACCGCACCTCCTCGGCCTTCATCTTTCCCATTGCGGACGGCACGGGGAACACCGCGCTCCTGGAGGCCATGTGCGGCGGCCTGCCCGTGGTGGCCAACCGCAAGGTGCTTGCCACCGGCTATGTGAGCGAAGAGTGCGCGTGCATCGTCGATGACGGCGACGCCTCGGCCATGGCCCGGCATTGTCTGGAGCTGACCCGCGACGAGGGGCTGCGCAGGAGAAAAAGCGACGCCGTGCGTCAATGGGTGGCGGAGCGCTTCAACTGGCGGCGCGTGGCCGCGATCCAGCGGGAGGTCTACGCCTCGTATGGCTGGCGGGGGTAGCCCGTGCGGGTGTTGTTCGTTTCCGATACCGAATGCAAAGGGGGAGCGGCCATAGCCGCGGCCCGCATGGCGCACGCGCTTTCCGGCGCGGGCGTAGAACTCGGCATGGTGGTGAACGATCCGCAGGAGGGGCCGCCGGCCGGGCCGTGGGAGCGGTTCGTGGTTCGTTCAGGGGCGCAGGCGCATTGGAACGCGGCGCCCGTACCCGCTTTCGAGGCCGAGGTCGGCGATGAGCTGGCCCGGGTTCTCGATTCCTTCAGGCCCGACGCGGTTTCCATTCACAACATCCACGGCGGGGGCAAAGTCGGCTGGAGCGTGGACATGGTCCGGATATGCGCGGAGCGTGTACCGACCACCTGGACCTTGCACGACACCTGGAGTTTCACCGGCCGTTGCGCCTATCCCGGCACGTGTCAACGTTTTCTCGGGCAATGCGGCGGCGAATGCCCCACTGCGGGAACATACCCCTTCCTTGCTCCGGACAAGATTGCCGGCGCCTTTGCCCGCAAGCTCGAGGTGTTGCGAAACGCCCGTTTCCTCGCGGCCGTGGCCCCTTCGCGCTGGATGGCGGCATGCGCCGCGAAGGGCGGATGGCGGGGGCGGACCATCCGCGTTATCCACAACTGTTTGGATATCACTGTGTATCGCCCCATAAATCGGATAAAGGCCAGACAGGATCTGGGCCTTGCGCCGGGGGAGAAGGTGGCCCTGGCCTGCGCCGCTGATTTTTCCGACCCGCGCAAAGGAGCGGACCTTCTGGCGGAGGCCCTGCCCCGGGTCGGCCTCGGACCGCTGGTTCTTTTGCTCATGGGAGGCGGGGCCGGCGTTCCGCACATGGAGGGCGTGACGGTCAGAGCCCTCGGCTTTGTGCGGGACGCGCAGCGGAAGGCGCTGGTTTATTCCGCCGCGGACGTGATGATCCATCCGGCCAGGGAAGACAATTTGCCCAACACGGTCCTGGAAGCGCTGGCCTGCGGCACGCCTGTCGCCGGGTTCAATGTCGGCGGCATGGCGGATTTGGTGGTGCGGGGCGAAACCGGTGCGCTCTCCGCGACAGTCGATCCTCAGGGCCTGGCTCTGGCCATGGAAACCTGTTTGGAACGCTCAGGTTCCTTGAGCGGTCAATGCAGGAGGCATGTTGCGGAAAAGTGCGGTCCGGAGAACTGGTCCGCGCAGTGGATGGCGTTGATCCACGGCGCTCTTTTGCGCTAGCGCATTTTCGCCTTGAAACAAGGCTCTCCCCTGAAACAATTTCCAAT
>CAZFCK010000178.1:0-10106 GCA_964517355.1 uncultured Desulfovibrionaceae bacterium
CAGGGGTGGTTCAAAAACTGTGGCTATGGACTATCTCAAACGTGACTTGCTCTAACAAAGGTTTTCCCCTCTCGCATTTTGTTTTACTAACGATTTTAGAACTACGGCCTGGAAATGAAAATTCGTTTCACATTCCCCCCATACGCGCCTTTACGTTCTGCATACGGATGCGCATTTCCTGCAAGTCCACAGGCTTCATGCCATCCTGCGTGGGGGTGAAAAGAAACATGTCTTGCCTTGCTATCCCGACGGGATCCCAAAAGATAGGCGCCATGCTCCACTCCATGCTCTGTGCTTTCTGGATGCGATTGTTCACCAGCACCGCGTCCCAATCCTGGGGAATGATTCCGAGTCTCGCGAAAAAGCGTATGAAGTCATAGCCCAGTACCTGCCACACGGTGGGGTCCTGGTTGTCCGGAATCAAACGGCGCAAATTGGCCGTAGCGGGCACGGGACTTTTGCTCCACCAGATGCCGGGAAAAACGGACAGGATAAAGTTGTGCATGTCCACGTTAGGAGATTCACTCAAGGTCTGCCCCCAAAGCGTGGAGCCCATGATCAACAAGTCTTCTCGCTGGTGATAAAAGAAATACGGAACGAGCATTTCGACTTTGGACCAGACATCCGGCAAAAAAACAGCCTGTATGGGTTGTTTCTGCCCCTGTTCATATAACAATTCAGCTACTATTCCGCTCCATTGCAACGGATCCTCCGGCGGATAGGACATAATGGAAACGACGTTCACTTTTTCCGACGTGGAATTATCATGAAAAAGCTGTGCAATGCGTTGACCAAAGGGTTCGTTCGGATAAAGCACCCCCACATCCTGGATACCGAATTCTCGACGCGCCATTTGCAGCAAGGTGCGAATCTGGTCGTTGGGGCTGCTAAAAAAACGCCAGGCATCGCGTCCTTCTATGGCGGCGCCCATTCCTTGCAGAAACGTGAAAAACACCCGATCATTGTTTATCCCGGCCATGGAAATTTCATCGAATGCATCGGGACGCAGGGGCCCCCCTATTACAGTGCATGAGGCGGGCAAATTTTTCAGCTGCGTTGTCCATTCTTGAGAATAGGTATCTATTTCAAATAGTTGTATGTTAATATCTTGTTCTGCCAAAACCGATACCGCAGCTCTGGCGCCATCGCGAATCTGTAAGGCAATAGGCGCGTAAGGACCGCTAAGAGGCAAAACCAATGCCACCTCGCCACCTCTCTGAGGCATTGCCTCCTCCAGCGTTTCAGGCGGGGGCGATACTTCAGATTCCTGAGGCTGCTTCACGGCGCTGCAGCCCAGTAAAACAAAAACAAGAAAGGCAGCCGAAGCAAAGAGGCGCATGTATCCCGCGAGGTTGCTAGTTTTCATTTCCACACACTCCTTGTGCCTTCATGATATTTATGATTCGCCGTTTCCTTTCTTCTCCCCCCAACAAGATGTACGCGACGACATACGAAAAGAAGGGCGGCTTTCAAAAGGCAAGAACAGGGTTCAACAGACGAGCGCATTGTCGCCTTGAAACAGGGCTTGCAGCTGAAACAATATCCAATTGTTTCAGCTAAATGCATAAGAGCATCAACACCTTTTCCAAGGTTGCCATGCTCTAATCTCCTCATGCCCGCAAAATATGGCACAATCAGCAGTTCGAACCATACCGCTCGGTTTGTTTTAGTCCGTACTCCATCCGTCCAAGCGGCAAGGCGCTGCATTGCAACATGAGAGCGTCATATAATGACAACATAAAACAAAAAATGTTGATATGCAAGTCTGTTACAATAAACTATCAACATTACGCCACGACGAAGGCAACGCAATTTCAGCACGTTGAAATGCACTATAAAAATTCCATCATGCATCTACTGCATCATATAAATTCAAAACTGCAAGATACAGACAAAAATGAAGCAATAAGTCTCTATCGCCGACAATTCAAAGCATAAAATATTACATTCTAAATTTTTTTTAGACTTTTTTTAACAAAAATCTCTATTTCAAAAAAAGGTTTGCTAAAATTTTCTGTAATAGTATATTGCTTCTGCTTTCATGTGGGGAACAATACATTGAATCACAAAATGCAACAACAAGGACATCTCGGGATGCCGTGCGGCGCTACCGCTGCTTTCCATGTGATCGCAGACAGTCAACTAATGAAATTTTCTGGGGAAACTCCGAAAATTAACGGAGTTTGATATTTCATTGGGTTAATGATCGGGGATCTGTCGTCAAATCGGCCAACTCCGTGCCGGCCTTGCATGGCCGTATCATTGAATAAACCGATGCGGCACCTGCAGATTTCTCAAAAAGCACGGTGTTGAGTTCTGTAATCAAGTGTGGGGTGGTTTCATGAATAAGGCTCTCTTGCTTCTTGGTCTCCTTTGTGTCGTGATTTCCGGATGCAGCCACACCGCGCCATCCATGTGGGGCGATGTTCCCGCTCCTGTTATTATCGCCAAATCACCACATGCGGCCGGTCTCCAGCCGCCCTCCCCTGAGACTGAACAATCCGCCTCCCTTGTGGTTGACCGACTCCCTTTAGGTTCCCAAGTGGATACGGACATGGATGGCGTCTTCGACAATCATGACCAATGTCCAGCAACGCCGAACAACGTCGCAGTGGATGCCTTTGGATGTCCTGTTTCCCTGTATATGAAAATGAGCGTCACCTATGCATCAAACCAGGTGACTCCCAACGAAGCCATGCTTACGAACCTCGAACGCATGGGAAGCATCCTGCAACAAAATCCTCTCTCTCTTCTTGTGATTACAGGACATACAGATGACGTGGGCGATGCCGACGCAAACCAACGGCTTTCCATGACAAGAGCGCAAAATGTAAAACTATTCCTGGAACAACATTACGGCATTACTCCAGACCGCATTAAAGCCATTGGTTATGGCGAAAGCCACCCGCTGGTATCCAACGCCACTGAAAACGGACGCAATCGCAACCGTCGAGTAGAACTGGCCGTCAAAGGCTACTATCGAAGTGAAACATCGTATATCGCTTTACACCGCCCCTACCAGATACATTTCGACACTGCTCAGACAACTATTGGGGGCACTTTCAAGGCAAAAGTGGACGACCTCGGCGCCTACCTGAACGAACATCCCGATACGATCGCCCTTATCGATGGTCATACGGACAACAGCGGCTCGGCGGACAACAACCTTCTTATTTCCCAACAACGCGCCGACGCTGTAAAAAAATACCTGGAAGACAAGTACTCCATTGAGGCGGAACGCCTTAAGGCCTTGGGCCATGGCCAAAACCAGCCTTTGGTCAGCAACGATACCGAACTGGGGCGTTTCAAAAACCGTCGCGTCACCATCACTGTCCGCCGTGATTATCATCATACGGCAGCATCCCGCTTCAACTCGCGCCTTTCGCTCAAAGGACGGGTGGGCACAACCTCCTACGCTCCACTGGATCAATGTGTCAGCATCATCTTTAAGGCCAACAATCATGAACTCGATACGCCATCAAAACAGCAGATCAATGAGCTGGGCCTGCTGTTGCAAAAGAAAGCGGATCTCACCATCACTATCGAGGGTCATGCCTCCTGCGGCAACACCCATGACCACAACATGCGGCTTTCACAAATGCGGGCGGAAAACGTTAAGCGCTATCTCCAACTGCGATACGACATTAATCCGAAACGCCTGCACGTCATCGGCTATGGACCGGATTTGCCTGTCGCTGATGCCGGTAGCACAGAAAATGTGCAAATTAAGATAAATAAATTTTGAGCAGAAGTATTACAAATAACGTTGCCTCCGGCGGCTGAAGAACCTTATCAAAAAGTTCTTCAGCCGCCGGAGGCATTCCTGTTCGAAGTCGATACGCGATTAGAGCATCTTAAACAATAAAAGGGTGGGCCTTATCCAAAGGCGAAAATGTTCTAACGCGAATGTGTTACAGACAAGCCGACTACAAAAAAAATGAAAATGGCTAAAGGCTGTTGCCGATTCACATAACCGCACCAGATTGTTCCATTACCCGGAACAGGCGCGCACAGTGGCCCCAGCCAAAGCCTCCAAGGGAAGCACCTTCTGCACGCCACCGAGTTTGATGGCCTCTTGCGGCATACCAAAAACAACGCAGCTTGCTTCGTCTTGAGCGAGAGTAAAGGCTCCCGAATCAAACATCTCTTTCATGCCCAAGGCACCGTCGTCGCCCATGCCGGTCATGATGACGCCGACGGCATTACGTCCCGCGTACCGAGAGGCGGAACGAAAAAGCACATCCACAGAGGGGCGATGGCGTCTTACCAAAGGTCCTTCTCGAACTTCCACATAATAACGCGCACCGCTCCGCTTAAGCAGCATGTGCCTATTTCCCGGGGCGATGAGGGCTTGGCCGCGCAGCATGGCATCGTTATTTGCGGCCTCTTTCACTGTTATGCGGCACAACCCGTTCAGCCGTTTGGCAAAGGCCGCGGTAAAATGTTCAGGCATATGTTGGACGATGGCAATGGCTGGACAATCGCGAGGCATGGCTTCCAAAAATACGCGCAACGCTTCCGTGCCTCCTGTGGAAGCGCCGACCACAGCCACCCTTTCCGTTGTCTGAATCATGGCTTTGGAAGGGTTGCCGACAGGCATTACGACATCAGCGGAAAGTTTTGGTTCCACTTTTATACTTTTCCCGGATATCTTTTTCACTTGCGCCCCGGCAGCCGCTTTTACGGCATCACAAATACGAATTTTTGATTCCTCAAGAAATTGTTTGGTGCCAACTTTCGGCTTGGTGATAATTTCCACAGCTCCATATTCAAGAGCCTTAAGCGTGGTCTCCGCCCCAGATTGGGTCAAGGTGGAGCAGATAACAACGGGAATGGGATGCTGGCTCATTAGTTTACGTAAAAACGTAATGCCATCCATACGGGGCATCTCGACATCCAAGGTGATGACGTCAGGCACGACTTCTTCCATGCGTTTAGCGGCCACAAAAGGGTCGGATGCAGTGCCGACAACCTCAATGGCGGTATCGGAAGAGAGAATATCGGCCAAAGTTTGACGCACCATGGCTGAATCGTCCACAATGAGAACCTTAATCTTAGCCATAACCCCTCAATACTCTCTGGTTGACAACTATCGCCTAGCGGAACACTTGATAAGTTGGGGAACATCAAGAATCAAAGCCATTGTTCCGTCGCCCTTAATCGTAGCGCCGGATATACCTTGCACATCCTTATACACCTTTCCCAAACTCTTAATCACCGTCTGGTGTTCGCCAATTACATTATCCACAACGATGCCAACACGATTATCCACCAAACTCACAATCACTATTTGCTCAATGGAAGGACTATCTCCAGGAACTTCAAACCATTCGCGTAAGCGAATATAGGGTACAATCTCACCACGAAGGTTGATTATCTGTTCATTTGTCTCACGCAGACCGCTTCGTTCCAGCTCCACACATTCCTCTACCAATGAAAGAGGCAACACATAGTATTCGTTGCCCACCTCCACCTGCAAGCCCTCGATTATGGCAAGGGTGAGAGGTAATTTAATGGTGATGCAGGTTCCGGATCCGGTTTCGCTATCTATTGACACCGAACCACGCAGTTCGTCTATGCTGCGTTTGACGACATCCATGCCGACCCCACGGCCAGAAACATTGGTGACCTTTTCCGCGGTAGAAAAACCGGGCATGAAGATCTGCATCAACAATTCCTGTTTCCCGAGGTCCTCATCTGAAGAAATCAATCCCTTTTCTATCGCCTTTTTGCGTACAGCGTCCTGATCAATTCCCTTGCCGTCATCAGTGATGCGGATAATAACCTCTCCACCTGAATGCTCCGCTTCCAGCAATATGCAGCCCTTGGGGTTTTTGCCATTATTCTTTCGTTTTTCCGGGGATTCTATGCCGTGATCAATGCTGTTCCGTAATAGATGGACCAAAGGATCGTTGAGCCTTTCGATGACGGTTTTATCTAATTCTGTTTCCGCCCCTTTGGTCTGCAAGTCTATCTCTTTGCCCAAATCAGCCGACAAATCGCGTACCAGGCGCCGAAATTTGCTGAACGTCGTACCAATGGGGAGCATTCGAATATTGAGCGTTGAATCACGCAATTCATCACTCAACCGTTCAAGTTCCTCTGCAAGGGTCGTCAGCTGCGGGTCCTTACGTTCACTGACTTTCTGGGTTATTTGCGCTTGAACAATAACCAGCTCACCCACCAGATCCACTAGATAATCCAACTTGTCGGCGGCCACCCGGATACTTGAAACATGTTGTTCCACCTGTTTGGCCTGGGCGTCACGCTGTTGGCGCATTTCACGCATTGTGCGTTGTTCTTCCAGCGCTGATTCTATTCTTTGCGGAGTAACCATGCCCGTACCGGTCAGCAATTTGCCGATACGTTGCCGTTCTTCAAGCACACGCTGGAGATCTTCAGCGCTGATGTCGCCTCGTTCGACAAGAATTTCACCCAGCTTCTTATAATCAACGTCATCGCCCAGTTGCGAAACTTGATCAATCAACTTGATATGCACCTCGCATTCTTCTTCCACAAACAGAAACACATCGCGGATGTCTTGCAGGTTGTGCCTAGTTGAAAGTACAATATCCCACCATGCATAGCACGATTCCGAGTCCATTTCCTCAAGTGGAAGGATATCTTCAACGTGCGGGAAAGCCTTCGATGTGCCGAGGTCGTTCAATTCTTCAAGAATCACCAGGGGATTGTTGCCGAAAAGAAAATAGTCATGATGTGGTTTGAAACGAATGCGGTATGTGGCGAGTTCACCTATGCGCTTATCTTCTTCAGCATCGGAATCTGAAACAAGCAAAGGCGCTGCCGCTTCATCCCGGCCAGGTAAAAGCCCTCGCAATGCCGTGGTGATAGCTCCACCACGGCTCAGATCCACATCGTCCCCTTTTTCCGAACAGGATAGAAGATAGGCGATATGATCTTTGGAAGACAGGGTTAAATCCAAAAGTTCACGAGTCACGGGAAGGTGCCCGTTGCGAACATTTTCGAACACATTTTCAACATCATGCGTGAAGCTGGAAATATCATCAAACCCGAACATCGCGCCAGAACCCTTGATGGTATGCATGGCCCGAAAAACGCGATCAATAAGATCCTGATCTTGGGGCAACTCTTCAAGTTCCAGCAACGCACTTTCGAGTTCGGCCAGCAGGTCGTGGGCCTCCTCCAAAAAGGCTTGCCTGTTTACGTCCTCACTGGACACTACTTACCCCCTGGCGAAATAATAGAATCATCGTCCCAGGCCATATGCGGTTCGGCCCGAGCATTGCCATGAGCCGTCATCTAAGTACTTTTTTTATGACACTTAAAAGTTGTTCAGGTTTAAATGGCTTCACAATCCAGCCCGTAGCACCGGCGTTTTTACTTTCCTGCTTTTTGCTCGCCTGGGATTCGGTGGTGAGCATCACAATGGGGATGAACTTATATTGTTGTTTCGAACGTACATTCTTGATGAGTTCAATACCGTCCATATTGGGCATGTTCAAGTCGGTGATCAGCATATCCACCTTGCCTTCAAGCTTGGACAAGGCGTCCTTGCCGTCAACTGCTTCAATTACCGTGTAACCGGCACTTTTAAGTGTAAAGGCGACCATTTGCCGGATACTTGCGGCATCATCCACTGTCAAGATTGTTTTGGACATGAGTTCTCCTCATACGCTATTCCAGGTCACTTCAGAAAAAGGGCTTAAGCATTTAGGAGGTTATAAACTGGAGATAATCAATCTATTCGTTGCGATGGGGGCCGAGCGCGGTGTGCCCCTCAGTGCGCTCTGCGCGCCCGTGATGACCTCAGCAGCCCCTCTTCAAAAACCACATGGTGCGGAGAGGGAAAAAATGTATTACAAAACGTGAGCAACGGATTATATACAAACAATATAATCAGTTGTTCAACTAAATAATAAAGCATCAGGTTCCAGTACTTAAAAAAGAGTCGCTTATCCCATTGTACAATCAACAAAAACTTTTTTGGTCAACATCGCAATCATAATTTTTTCAAAAAAGACCAGGACACAGCTCAATGGTTAAAAACACCCTCTCTTGCAAAAGATCTTTACTTTGAAAAAAATTTATTTCGTTATAGCATCATCGTTAAAAAAGACAATCACACAGGTGGACGCCTGCGTCAGAAAAGCTCAACGTTATCCCACCGCCCGTCATCCGTGTTCTGTTGGGAGGCAGTATGCGCGTCATCAGAAAAAACATGTTGGTGAACAAGACGCTCGGCATCCATGGTATAGCGTTCAAGTAATTTTTTCAGCCGTTCGGAACGTTGGGTATCGGTCCCTTCCGGCGCCAGTCTACGGCTTTTATTTTCTAGCACCTCCAGCTCCTTTTCAGCCTTGCCCAACAATGCCGACACTGCGTGATGTAACTGAATTGAATCAATTAATTGAGTAATTTCTTTGGTTAAGTTTGAATTCTTCTTTATCAGCGTAAGAAAACCATTCGATATGGTGGCGTCCATATCCTTAAAGTGCTGCATGAGCAATTTCAGTCTTTCCATCATGGAAAGTACTTGTGACGTATCAAGAAAATCAGCAGCCCGCTCCCCCAATAAAGCGGCGGCATCGGATATGCGTCGCAACACATCGGCCACCTCATTCGTTTGCCTGCTTGCTTCCTTGGAGAGATGCTGCACGGAGGTGGCCAACACGCCCATGGCGGCTCCTTGATCTCCAGTGTGCGCAGCCTTAATACTCGCATTGAGCGCAATAAGTTCAATTTCGGCCCCCACTTCTTCAATGTCGCCGAGATAAGAACTGATTTCAGACACGGTGGTGGCCACGGAGCCCATGGTTTTGCCGATTTTCTCTCCCTGGCTGGCAAACACTTGCATTGTACCGAGCATGCCATCCACGGACTTTTCAATGCGAACCAGGGTAGTTGAACTGCCCTTGGCATCGCTCCCCAACAAGCTGGTCACTTCTTGTTGCATTTCCTGCAATGTGTCGCGAACATTGCCCAAGTTGGTTATGAGCGTTTCCACGGCGTTAAAAAACCGTTCGGAACCATTTTTGACCTGCCACCGTTGAATGGATGCAACATCCGCGACCCAATTCGCGATATCCGACTTCTCTTGCTGCGGTTTATTCTCACCGAGCATTTTGTTGATGTCATCCAGGGCCTCTTCCACATGTTCGACCTGTTGACGCACAATATCGTGAAATTGCAGTGAAGAAACAACCTCGCCAATACTGCCTTGAATAGTCGCGGAGCGAAGAGCCAACGATTGCGTCAACCCTTCAGATTGCCCCACAATATCTGATAATGTGGCGACATTGTGGCGGATATCGGAAAAAATGGAGGTTGAGCACTGCGATTGCTTGTCGCGCATGGATTCAGTCTGCCGTAGCGCCAGATTGCTCAAATCTGCGAGGGATCTGGCATCCTGGCCGATTTTGGAAGAGTGATCTTCAATACGGTGGGCAAGCTTTTCAACGTCGTCGGCCAACGTGCTGAATCCGCTGCCGTCGGCGCCCAAGCGGGCGCTTTCAATGCGTGTGGAAATTCCCAGCATTTGCAGATGGCGCACCAATCGGCTGAATTCTCTCAAAAGTTCATCAAGTCCGGAAATGGTCTTCACGATATTCTGCAGGTCTCCAAGAGCCTTGCTGGAGGATTCCGTGCCGCATACATCGTGCATTTCCTGCAATTCGGAGGTGAAACCCTGAATTACTCCCTCCATTCCCTGCCGAGAAAAATTCTCCAAAAGAGATTGCGTCAGATTGCCCAATTCTCCAGCGCCAAAGGCAAATTCTTGAAGCTTCTCTCCAAGGCGCAAAAATTCATGCTCTTGAGAGTGAATGCTTTTTGAAAGCAATGCGTGGAGCTTCGGAAGGAGGCTGGAGCAACACGCCTGTAATTCCTGGATCAGCTCATCTGAAGTATCCATAGGCACCTTAATGATTTTCGGACGCTCTTAACTGATCGACTTCCGTAAAGCCTTGCAGCCTCAATAAAGGGCATTGGTGGGTCATACATATGACACAATGCCACAAACGGATACGAACAGACCAGCATTATTTATATTTTATGGCGATTATGCAATCTTTTTTCTAGAGCATCTCACGCTTGAAAAGCGCTAGATGCTCTTATGCATTTCCCTG
>CAZFCK010000179.1:0-9976 GCA_964517355.1 uncultured Desulfovibrionaceae bacterium
AAAGGGTTTCCCCTCTCGCATTTTCTTTTTATAATAAATTTAGAAACACAGCCTAAGAAGGAGTGCATCCATGAAAATAGTGACCCAAACCGATCTCGGAGGCGTGCCTTTGGTGTACAGGGGCAAAGTACGTGATGTATACGAAGTCGCTCCGGACGCCCTACTCATCGTCGCAACGGATCGCGTTTCAGCCTATGATGTGATCATGCAGGAACCGATTCCCTATCGCGGCGTGATCCTCAATAAAATTACTCTATTCTGGATGGAGCGCTTCAAGGAAATCATCCGGAACCATCTCCTGGAAACCAATGTCGCGGATTTTCCCACGTCGTTGCAGCCCTATGCTGACCAGCTCGACGGCCGCGCCGTCATCGTGCGCAAAACAAAGCCCCTGCCTGTGGAATGTATCGTGAGAGGGCACATCACGGGCTCTGGCTGGAAAGACTATCAAGCCACCGGGGCGCTCTGCGGCCATACGCTACCCGAGGGGCTTCTGGAATCGCAAAAACTGGAAACGCCCCTCTTCACGCCTTCCACAAAAGCGGAATTGGGACAGCATGACGAAAACATCACCCTGGAGCAGGCCGCGGCCATTGTGGGCACCGACTTGCTGCGCCAGGCCGGAGACGTTTCCATACGGCTCTTCAGCGCGGGCCGCGATTATGCCGAAGAGCGGGGCATCATCATCGCGGATACGAAGTTCGAATTCGGCGTGTACAACGACGAGTTGCTGCTCATAGACGAGGTGCTGACCCCGGACTCCTCCAGGTTCTGGCCCCTGCAGGGCTATGCGCCCGGCAAGCCGCAACCGAGTTTCGACAAGCAATACCTGCGCGACTGGCTCTCAGCCCAACCCTGGGACAAACAACCGCCGCCGCCCGCTTTGCCGGAGGAGATCATCACGCAAACAGGCTCCCGCTATCGCGAAGCCTACGCCAAGCTCACAGGGCACCATCTCGACATCTGAATAGGGTGCAATCAGTAACTTTCTATATTTGTTAATAAAGGCAAAAATCACATTGTCCGTTTTGCGGCGTCCAGGGGCCTCCCCTGGTCGTCCTGCGGGCGCGAAAACCCGTTACTTTATTCTTTTTTTCTTAAAGTACGAAAGTCGTAGTCATTAGCATACGTTATCGATATGGCAGGGGGGAAATCTCTTTCCTGGAGGTCTCCCCTTTGAAGCGGCGCGCAGAAGAATTCCACCACCAGCACCAGGAGGTCCGGCCCGTGAGCTATGTGATGCAGATTCCCGAATTGGCCGAGCGCATAAAAGAGGCGGATTACCACGACATCCATTCGATTCGCAGCGACAAGCCCCTGCCCGCGTTCATCGCTTCCATGCTTTCCTACATGCCGGGCTGGATGCGCTTCCTGTATCATATCCGCGCCGGTTTCGTACGCCTGCTCGGCATGCGGCAAGACAGATTTCCCGGAGACGTGCGCATCCATGAAAAGGATGTCTCCTTCGTTCCCGGAGATAAAGTGGGATTTTTAACTGTGGCCACGACCCGGGAGGATGCCTACTGGCTCGGCGAGGCGAGCGACAAGCATCTTGCGGGCTACCTTGGCGTGGTCCTGGAAAAGAACTCGCCACCGCCCCACACGTATCACGCCGTAACCATTGTGAAGTACCGCCATTGGACAGGGCCGGTCTACTTCAACGTCATCCGCCCCATGCATCATGTGGTCGTGATGGCGATGCTCAGACAAGCGGCCAAACCAAAGAAAGGATAATGGCGTAAGGCCAGACCGATTCGACGGGTACAGAGACCGCCGGACTCAGGCATCCAGATCAACGACTCCCAGCCTGGCGGCGTAGCGTACCAGCTCCACAGTGGAGGAGAGGCCGAGTTTGCCCATGATGTTCGCGCGGTGATTATCCACCGTTTTACGTGAGATGAACAGCCTTTTGGCAATTTCTGAGGAATGCACGCCTTCGGCCAGGAGCCGGAAGACCTGCTGCTCCCGCTTGGTGAGCTGGGCATAGGGGGAATCGGAAATCATGGCGCGGCGATTGGAAAATTCCAATAATTTTTGCAGCACCTTGGGCGAAACGGCGTTGTCGAGGTACTGTTCCTGTCTGCACACCGCTTCCAAGGCCTGGGCCAAGCTGTCAGTGGTGGATTCCTTGAGCACATAGGCGCCCGCACCGGCCCGAAAGCTTTCGGCCACAAACTCTATCTTGGAGTGCATGCTGACCACCACCACCTGCAAGGAAGGGAACTGACGCTGGAGTTCGCGCACCAGTTCGATGCCGCTGCCGTCGGGAAGCCCGATGTCGACGATGACGATATCCGGCGTCTTGAGTCTGGCCTGTTCCAGGGCCGCGGCGCAATTACCGGCCTCCGCGGTCACTTCGTAGCCGCCTATCCTTTGCACCAGGGCCTTCAAGCCCTCTCTGAACAAGGGATGATCGTCAACGATCATTATCCGCCTCAGATTCATTTATGCCTCTCCAGCGGAATTTCGACCATGATCTTGGTACCCTTGCCTGGGGCGGACCGTACCTGCAAATTGCCCCCCAGGAGTCTGGCCCGTTCGCCCATGCTCCACAATCCCATATGGCGTTCCCGCGCCGTTTCCCCCGTCACACGGTCCAGGGTAAAGCCCCTGCCGTCGTCCTCCACGCGCAACAGCACGGAAGGATGCGAGGCCACGAGTTTCACGTACACGAGTTTCGCTTTGGAATGTTTGCGGATATTGGAGAGCGTCTCCTGGACGATGCGGTATACATTGATTTGAAATTCGAAGCTTTGCTTCAAATTGTCCATGCCTTCCGCGCGAAAGTCCACACGGATGCCGTGTCTGACTGAAAATTCCTCGCAAAGGCGGAAAATGGTGCTCACCAAGCCCAGCTGGGCAAGTCCGGGCGGCAGCAGATCATAGGACAGATTGCGTACCGCCCCAATAACCATGCTGACCTGGGATGATATTTCCTGTACCTGGCGCTGCACTTCGGGCGCCAATTCCGGTTTGCTGCGCGCCAGACTTTCGATGCTGATCTTGAGCATGCTCAAAGACTGCGCCACGTCGTCATGCAGCTCCCGAGCGATCCGCTGGCGCTCCATTTCCTGGGCGCGGATAAGTTCCTGAGAGAGCAGCTGAAGATTTTCCTCCGCTTTGCGCGCCTCCAGTATCCGTCCCAAATGCTCGGCCACGGCGCGAAGGAGGTGGGTTTCCTCCTCTAAAAAGACGTTGGCAACGCGCTCCTTGTCTTCCACGGCGCACAAGGGAGGAGGCGGCTTCCGCAGATAACAGATTTCAACATGCCCCGCTTTTTCCCCATACGCCTTGACCATGCGTCTCTGGCGCCACCGTGTGCGTTTAAAGCCCCTGGTCGCATGGATAAAGCCGTTGAGTTCCACTTCCGCGGCGGCATGCTCCGGGAATTGCCATGACGCGCACAACAACCTGGCGACCTCCCGGGAAAGTTCCGTCAAAGAGATATCCTTACGCTGCGCCAGCCGGGAAATAGCGTACAGGCATCCCAGCTCCTTGACACGCTCTCTTAAGTCCCTCTCCACAGCGGACGCGGGCTGGGGAGTTGTTGCATAATGATCCTGAAGCATAGGGATCAACTCTGGGTGCTCTTCAAGTCCTTTTCTTGTGTTACGCATCGTGCGTGCATGAATAGCACCATCCCCATCGCTTGACCATATGCAACCGCCCCCCCGCCCCGCGTCCTCAAAGATCCGCATGCGCGGCGAACGGTAAACCGCCTATCAGGACAGCAGAATCCGTTTCGCGCATTCATCTCCGGCTTCAGTGACGAACGGAATGCCGGTTTCGCGTTCCGTGTCCCTGTTCGCGGAGAACAAGTCCTGACGATTGATCGATCTGACGTTGAACTTCCTGGCGCCGGCCATGAACTGCTGCAATCCCGCGCCGAGCTTGTCCGCCAGGCAGCACAGGGCGATGGCGCCCAGAGGAAGCTCTTTCATGGCTTCCGCGCCGAGTCTGGACTGCAGGTCGTGATAACAGGTGAATATCTTTTCCGGGGTGTCGCCGATGGCCTTGACCGTGGCGGGCAGCTTATCCCAGTTGCCGAAGACTTTTTCCCTGCGATCGGGGTACAAAGCGCCTTCGATGTTCGCACCGAGGAATCCCGGAATCATGATGGCGCGGCCCATGCAGACCAGTTTGGTGAACGGAGCGCCCAGAGCCAGAGCCTTGAAGATATGGTCTTCCCTGGCCAGACCGCCGGCAAAAGCCATATCCGCGGGACGCAGGCTCTTGGAAGCCAGCAAGGAGGCGTATTCCTGCGCCTTGGCATGCAACAGCAGGGAAGGCACGCCCCAGCTTTCCATCATGTTCCAGGGGCTCATGCCGGTGCCGCCGCCCGCACCGTCGATGGTCAACAGATCGATATTCGTTTCCGCGGCCAAACGGATGGACATGGCCAGCGCTTCCATACCGTAACAGCCTGTTTTCAGAGAAATGCGCTTGAATCCAAGCTGGCGCAGATCGTTCACGGCGTCGGTGAACACCGTGCGCACCTGTTCCCAGCCGCGCTGCTCGGTAAAGCCCAAACGGCTGTGCCTGGCGAAGCAGGTGATGGAGCCTTCCTTGAACGCTTCCTGCACCTGGGGCAGTTCCGGATCGGGATCGACCAGATACCCGCGCTGTTTCAGAAACAAAGCGTATTCCAGCGAATCGACTTTGATTTCGCCGCCAATGCTTTTCGCGCCTTGCCCCCACTTCAATTCGATCATCACGTCGTCGCCGTGCTTTTCCAGGATATAGGCGGCGACGCCGTTACGGGCGTCTTCAACATTGAGCTGCACAATGATGGCCCCGTAACCATTGTAGTACCGCTTGTACACTTCGATGCGGCGGTCAAGCTCGGGAGCCTTCTTGATGTGCCCGCCATCGAGTTCAGCCTGCTTGTCGATACCCACCACGTTTTCGCCGATGACCACGGGAATGCCGACCAGGGAGCAGCCTATGGCGAAGGAATCCCAGTAGCGCGCAGCGATCATGGTGGAACCCAACGCGCCGGTCATAATCGGCAAGCGCGAACACAGCCCCTCGCCGCGCCCAAAGCGGGACTCCAGCGATACATTGGTGAAAAGGCAATTGTCCGCATTGCAGGAGGTTTCCGGGGGCAAGCCCTGAGCGCCGTACAGATTCCCCTGAATGCGTAGAGAATTGTAGGAAACACCCACGTGTGTCGTGTTGTCGCTTCCCGCAGTGATCAAACCAAAATCCCTCGGGTAAAGCATGGCGCGCCCTTGCATGCTCGAAAGCCAGGTCTCGCACTTTCCGGCGCAATCCGCCCTACAAAGTGAGCACAATCCCGAGTTGCACACCGTTCCGCGGTTTGTACTGCCTATAACATCGTTGTTCTTATTCCGCTTCTGCATCTGTCTTTTTCCTCTCCAAATAGTTGCGTATCCAGATTACCCCGTGGAAATCCCAGGGCGAAGCCCTATCACTACGGCCCTTCCTTATAGTAAAGAGCACCCAGAACTAGCCCTGGATACTCCTGGGGTCGATAGGTAAAATACCTATTTATATAGGGTGATTCCCGGGAGGTTGCCGGGATTAATTCCAGGGGACTTGAGTCGCGCCACCTATTCACCAGATTCCTTCGCGAGGTGTAGTAAGGATAAAGATAACGCCATCCGGCGCATTGACAATCCTGATCCCCTGGCTCGTCCATGACCCGAAAGCCTTATAATCTTCCTCACGGTTTCACGCTTTTACTATCGGAAGCGGTGAAAAATCTTCGCAGGCGCGTCACGCCCGTCGCATGGTCGTGGCTCGACGAGACGCGATTGCGTGCCGAACTCAGCTTTGAGGGCGTTTCCGCTCACGAATCATGGAATCTGGCATTTTTCGCAAAAGAGGAACATACTGTGCTACTGGCGTGTTTGCAGCCCGACATGCTGCATGTCTGTCCCTTGGGGGAAATGCGCGGCGCCGCCATTCTAAACCTGGGCGACGCCCTGCTTGAAGGCCTAGCAGAAGGCTGTTATAAGTTCATAATTAATTTTACCCATGTAACCGTAATGGAACCACCGGCTTTGCAGATGCTGCACTCTTTCAAAAAAGCGCTTGATAAGGAAGGACTGGCCGCCGGGCTATGTCTCACTCCTCCCTTCACAAAACTCTCCCAAACCGTGGACCGGATTTGACGCCATGTTTCTGGTTCCCGGCAAAGATTTCCGCACAAGCGATCTTGCGGTTGATTTCGGCACCGGACACGTGGTTGTCTGGGATTGCGTACGCGGGGTTATTCTTCAGGAACCCTGTATGATCGCTCTGCAGACCAGGCGCCGCCATGGCGCAGCACCTGGAGACAAGGCCAAAGTCCTTGCAACAGGGTCAAATGCCAAAGCTTTTTTGGGACGAACCCCAAAAGGGGTGCAGGTCGTCTGCCCCATGCAGGGTGGAGTGGTGGCGGACCTGACCATGGCTGAGATGCTGCTGCGGGCTCTTGTTCCCTCCAAGATCACGCGGGGGTTGATGAAACGCCGCAAAGTCATTATCGGCATCCCTCCCGACGCCACGGACGTTGAACGCAAAGCCTTCCTGAGCACCGCCAAAGAATTGGGGGCCTTCCGGGTTTACAGCCTGCACGCGCCCCTGGCGGCCGCCATAGGCGCCGGGCTTCCGGTGGACGAACCCAGAGCGAGCATGGTCGTTGATCTGGGCAGCGGTTGCTGTGAAGCCGCCATCATTTCCCTAGGCGGCATTGTGCTCTGCCGCACGTTGCGCAACGGCGGCAAGGATCTGGATGCGGCCATACAACAACAGATAAAAGTCACGCATCATTTGCACGCCGGGCATGAAGCGTGCGAGGCCTTGCGGCAAGGCCTCGGTTCGCTGAAACCGGAGGACGACACTTGCGGCGGCGCCATCAAGGGCCGCGACAGCATGAAAGGGTTGCCCCGCTCGCAAACGCTCACGGGACGCGAACTGCGCCCTTTGCTGACGGCCTATGCCCGCTCCGTGGTCGCCCTGGCCCGGGAAGTGCTTGAACGCTGCCCTCCGGAATTGGCCGCGGACTTGGTGGAACGCGGCATCACCTTGTGCGGGGGCATGGCGTTGCAAAGCGGCCTGGCGGCATTCATGCAAAACGAACTACGCCTCCCGGTCACGGTCGACGCCGACCCGCTGACCACCGTGGCGCGGGGGCTCGGCATGGCCATGGCGCACAAGTCCGTGGAGCTGCTCTCCGAATAGAGCAAAATAACTTTGAAATGGTAACTGGTTGGGCTCCGCCCCAATCGCTGTTTCGCCTTGAAAGGCTCCCCACTGAAACGGGGATTATCGACTCCGCCTTGTCACGCTTCTTCGCCGATGCGCAAGCCAAATACCGCCTCCCAGCAGCGCCCCGAACAAGATCATGGCGTCCACCACCGACACTGGAACCGGTCTGGCCATATCTTGCAGAATCCATTGCGCGGCATATCCATTGACGATCGAGGTGACATGCGCAACGTCGAACCAGAGCGATTCTTCCGGATTTCCCAAGCCATCGTAACTGGGTGTCGTGACGTTCGCCAAGCCGTACAGAGCGGGATTTTGATAAATATATTCAATTTTTTCGTAAAGATCAGTGCGCACAACGCTGCATGACGGGTTTTCTTCAACAAGCCGCTCCAGTTGCGCGTCCAGGCAGGCATTGAAAGCCGTAAACCATTCCCGCGCCTGTTGCGGCGTTATATCCGGAGAGGCGTTCACGCCGGGAGACAAATGCACCGGTATCGTGGTCGGGATGATGAACCGTTTCGCATCCATGAGCATCAGGGCCCGCACGGCCTCCAGTGCGTATTCCGCCACAGTTTCAGGATCAGGGGGCGATCCCATATGCGAAAGCAGATCGTTGTGCCCCGTGGAGATGAGCACCACGTCGTTCGGGGCGAAACGCAGGCCGGGCTTCTCTGTCTGCAACAGATGTACCTGTTCCTGCAAGTTCGGAACGCCATATGCGGCGGAATATCCCGGCCCGGATTCCGCACCTCCAAACGCGCAGTTGGTGCCCTTGAGCAAGGCAGCCACACTCTCCCATTCCGGACATGACTGGGCTATTATGTCAAGATAATTTTGTTTATTGCAAAAGCGCCCTTCCCAATAGCCTTGGGCCTGATTCGGTATGGCGCCGGACGTGAGCGCATATATATTGCCGGTGTCAATGGCGCTGTCGCCAAAGGCATAAAGCGCCCCCCCGCTGCATGCCCAGGTAGAGCCAGCCAATGTGGTCAAAAAAAGCGTACAGAGTGCGATGCACGCTCCACGCGCCATGAGAGAGAATCCGGAGCGGGGCAATCCGTGACATCTTGCAATGGTTGACGCCGTCATCGAAATCAAGAGCATGTGTCCCTCGCTTTCATGTGTTAAAGTATTATGACTATACTATTAGTTATATTTGGGCTCCCCTCCAGCGCATTATCGTCTTTGGTAAAGGCTCACACTTGAATCAATGTTCATTGCTTCAGGAAAATGCATACGAGCATCCATATGGTATCAAAATGAAGATGCTTTAAGCCCCACCAGTAGAGCCCCCTGAGTCCACGATATAGTATCTAAAATTGTCAACATACTCGCATTTTATGCCGGTTTCAACGTTTTGGGGAATCATAAGAACCGGTTCCAAAGGGTTCTGGAGCCGCCGAAGGCATTCCTTTATCAAGGCGAAAATGCGGGAGTGTTGAGCGACATCCCGCTCGGTATCGCTCCCCGCTATCGATTTTTTTCCAGATAGCTCCGGCAACGGGTTTTCACGTTATCCATCACGTTGTAATAAAAGAAATCGTAATCATAACGGTGGTAGCATTCCTTGCCCAAGGACATGTTCAGCCGCCTGGCCACGTCGGGACGGGGCGTGGGGATTTCAAGGGCGCCGGCGTCATTGATCCGTGCCGACGTAAAATGATCGATTACAAGCGGTGCAGCATCAGGTATGAATATTTTCGCACCGTTGTTCGTGGAGGCGGGATAGTCTTTCATGTCCGTGGTCCAGGAAAGTGGATTCACGCACCTGGCGCCCTTTTTCACTGTGGGGGAAACACCGCCGGGGCCCACCGTGTTCCAGACCATCAGCGCCCCGGTCTGCTCCGGACTCCGGCTCAATTCCAGGCCCAGGGCAGCGATTTCCGTGTCAGTGAACGTCCAGCCCGGCATGTAGGCGGCAACAAGTTTTTCTTTGTCCAACAATTCAGGATGGTTCATAAGCACCACCTGCAATACGTTGGACCCCTGGCTATGACTCGCCAGAACAAAGGGGCGGCCATTGTTCAAGTACTCCAGATAATAACGCAAGGCCGCTGCGATGTCCGAGACTGGAATCTGCATGTACTGCGCCTTGCGCTTGTCGTCCATTTGCATGACTTCAATATTGACTTGGCGATAGCGCGGGGCGAACACGTTGCAGCTCTCGGCAAAGGCGCCCGTGATCCAGCTCACTGTTTCCACGTCTGTTTTCTTGTTCAATGCGGCGTCGTCAAGGGAGGCCACAAATTTCCCCTGTGCCGGGGGGCCATACGTCGTGGGGTGTACAAAAAAGACATCCACCGCGTGGGTGATCTCCTGGGCACGCGCAGACCAGTTCTTGGCGTCCGAATAATCCACCTCTCCTGCAATGGCAGCGCCCCCTCCCATTATGGCGGCAAAGACGCACACCCAACAACACCACAAAACAAAACGCATCAATTTCTCAACTCCTTTGATATCCGCATGGTGCTATTCCAGCGCCACATACGCGACATGCGGGGCACACAGCCTCATGGCATCAACGAAAAAAACCGGAGGGAAACCTTGCAAGGTTCACCCCCCGGCTTCCTATTCCTAAGTTCTCCGGCAATCGAGGGCAAGTCACCAACCCCAACTATGCGCGTTTTGTTATCATGTCCGCCACGGGCTTTTCAAGTTGGAATCGTCCCACAACTTGCCGCAACGCGCTGTCAGAGCCGAGTTAGCCCAGAATTTACAATGAGAAAGAATATGCGAGAGGGGAAACCCTTTGAAAAGG
>CAZFCK010000180.1:0-9948 GCA_964517355.1 uncultured Desulfovibrionaceae bacterium
ATATATCATTTTGATTTCTTACGATGTTTTTGAACGGCCTTCCATAATCATTTTTTTTTAGAAACAGGCCCTAATTGGGTTGAAATAATTTAGAAACAGGCCCTAGAAACAGGCCCTAAGAATTTCCTCAATTTTTCTGAAATACTCCATGTGCGGGATCAGTTGGTTTCAGTGTCCAAAATTTCGGACGAGAGACGCCTGATCCTCGTGCAGCCCGTCTCGTTTTTCGGACATCCTCTGCCAAAAATAGTCGTCCACTTTGCGTTGTATTTTTAATCAATTGATTTCAATTGACAATTTCTCAAGAAGCGTCATCGGCACGATTCTTGGTAGTGATTGGTTGCTCGAGAAGTCCTCATGCGTATTGCGCTCGATTTGAGCCCGCACTTCCAAGGAGTCGTTAATCGCCATGCAATCGAGAGCCGCATCAATGTCCTCCGGACAAAAAGCCCCCCGTTCTTGCGCCGCATTATTATGTGGGGCGGATGATGCGTCCCATTCTCCCCGCCATAGAGGAGCGCATGGTGGCGATACTTTCGCTGTGTTGAGTTTTTTTGAAAAAAATCAATATATTGAACCGATTTCTCGAGACAAAATGCCGGCAAGGGCGTATGTCGCATGGTTTCTGCGTACGTGGCGTAACAACGTATGGAGGATTCCGGTCCCTGCGCTCCGCGCCAGAAGTAAGAGCCTGCTGAACAAGCCGAACAGGCCGTGCCCACAGAACATCCCGCCTCGTCAAGAGCAAGGGCGCCCGCTTGGTGAACTGGCGTCCCTTCTCGCAATGCGGCCGCATGGTTTGAGCAGGTCCCGGTTGGGGGATGCAAGGTGTTAACAACTAAGGAAGAGTCAAAGGAGTGAAGTATGTCAATCGGAGTTTTGGCCCTTATCGCATTCGTACCTATCGCAGTGGCGCTTGTGCTCATGGTGGGCTTGCGCTGGCCCGCAACCAAAGCCATGCCCCTGGCCTGGGCGGCCGCCGCGCTCGGCGCCATTCTGGCCTGGGGGCTGCCGGTGGGGTATGTCATGGCCCTTTCCGTACAGGGCGTGATTACCGCCATAGGCATTTTGATCATCGTGTTCGGTGCAATTCTCGTTCTTTACACCCTGACCTACAGCGGCGGCATGGAAACCATTCAGTACGGTTTCCAGAATATTTCTCCGGACCCGCGCGTACAGGCCATTATCATCGGTTATTTGTTCGCGGCCTTTATTGAAGGCGCTGCGGGTTTCGGCACTCCGGCCGCCCTGGCCGCTCCGCTGTTGCTCAGCCTGGGCTTTCCGCCCCTGGCCGCGGCTGTTGTCTGCCTGGTGTTCAACTCGTTTCCCGTTACGTTCGGCGCGGTGGGCACACCCATCGTCCTCGGCCTGAAGTTCCTCAAGGACCTGGTGTTGGCCGCGGTGAACGATCCGGCCATAGTCACCAACTTCACGAACATGGACAGCTTCAACGCCCTGATCGGCCATTGGGCCACCCTGATGCACCTGCCCATGATCTTCATTCTCCCCATTTTCATGCTCGGCTTCATGACCCGTTTCTTTGGTCCCGAGAAATCCTGGAAACCCGGCCTCGGCGCCTGGAAGTTCTGTGTCTTCGCGGCGATCAGCTTTACCATCCCTTACCTGCTTATGGCCTGGTTCGTTGGTCCCGAATTTCCTTCCCTTATTGGCGGCTTGATCGGCCTGGGCATCGTCATTTGGGGCGCCAAGCGCGGCATCGCAGTTCCCAAGGACACCTGGAGCTTTGGTCCGCAAAGCGGTTGGGCCGCTGACTGGATCGGTACCGTACGCCCCGAGGAAGGACGCAAGTTCGAGGCCAAGATGAGCCAGTTCAAGGCCTGGCTGCCGTACGTGCTTATTGGTTTAATCCTCGTGTTGACCCGTATTCCCGAACTCGGTCTCAAGGGCTTCCTGGCGGGCTTCGCCCTCTCCTTTAAGAATATTTTGGGTTACGAAGGCGTCAACGGCTCTATCCAGTACCTCTATCTCCCCGGCACCATTCCCTTTGTCCTGGTCGCCATTCTGACCATCGGCATCCACGGCATGAGCGGCGACAAGACCAAAAAGGCCTGGACCGAGTCCATCGCCAAGATGAAGAATCCCACCATCGCCCTGTTCTTCGCCGTGGCGCTGGTTTCCATCTTCCGCGGTTCCGGTGCCGCAGCCGGCGCCATGAACGTGAACAACTACCCCTCCATGCCGCTGGCCATGGCTGAATTCGTGGCCGCCATCGTGGGGCAGGGCTGGCCCATGTTCGCCTCCTTCGTGGGCGGTCTCGGCGCGTTCATCACCGGTTCCAACACGGTTTCCGACCTGCTCTTCGCTGAATTCCAATGGGGCATGGCCACTACTCTCCAGCTGCCCCATCAGATCATCGTCGCCGCCCAGGCCGTCGGCGGCGCCATGGGCAACATGATCTGCATTCACAACATCGTTGCCGCCTGCGCGGTTGTTGGTCTCTCCGGCATGGAAGGCGCCATCTTGAGAAAGACCTTCTGGCCCTTCCTGATCTACGGTACTGTTGTAGGCATTGTAGCTACCCTTTTCAGCTTCGTCTTCTTCCCGGGCTTGTTTTAGACGAGGCATGAATGAGCCGGGCGGGGCGTTCCCGCCCGGCGCCCCTTGAACATGTAAGGAGCGATACAGATGTCGAATGAAGCATTGATTAAGGAATTCGCCGCCGTTGTGGGTGATGAAAACATCCTCACCGGCGAAGCCGAACGCCATTCCTACGCATATGACGCCGCTGTGCTCGAATCGCAAATGCCGGCCTTTGCCGTGCGCCCCACCACCAGTGAGCAATTGGGCAAGGTGGTGGCGTTGTGCAATGAAAACGGTCTGCCGCTGACGGTTCGCGGCGCGGGCACGAATCTTTCCGGCGGCACTATCCCGTCCAAGGGCGGTGTGGTGGTGCTGACCAACAATCTGAACAAGATCATTGAAATCAATAAGGACGACCTCTACGCCGTTGTGCAGCCCGGCGTGGTCACCGCCAAATTCGCGGCCGCCGTGGCCAAGGAAGGGTTGTTCTATCCGCCCGATCCGGGCTCGCAAGCCGTTTCCACCCTGGCCGGCAATGTCGCGGAAAACGCCGGTGGTCTGCGCGGCCTGAAATACGGCGTGACCAAAGACTACCTCATGGGGCTCAATTTCTTCGACTACAAGGGAGAGCTGGTCAAGAGCGGCTCCAGGACCGTCAAATGCGTTACGGGCTACAACCTGCCCGGTTTGATGACGGCATCCGAAGGCACTTTGGGCGTTTTCAACGAACTGATCTTCAAACTGGTGCCTCCTCCAGCCGCCGCGCGCTCCATGCTGGCTGTGTATGACGACGTACTCGACGCCTCCCGTACCGTTGCCGCCATTATCGCGGCCAAAATCGTGCCCGCCACCCTGGAATTGATGGACAACTTCACCATCCGCACAGTGGAGAACTTCCGCAAGGCCGGGTTGCCCGTGGACGCGCAGGCCATGCTGCTTATCGAAGTGGACGGCCATCCCGCGCAGGTTGAGGAAGAAGCCGCCAAGGTGCAGAAAATATGTAAGGAACAAGGGGCGAAAAGCGTGGATGTGGCAGCCGACGCCGTTCAGCGCGACAAGATTTGGCAGGCCAGGCGCGACGCATTGCCCGCGTTGGCGAATCTGCGCCCCACCTGCGTGTTGGAAGACGCCACTGTGCCGCGTTCCAAGATTCCGGCGATGATTGAAGCCATCAATAAAATCTCCAAGGACTTCAAGTTGACCATCGGCACCTTCGGACATGCGGGCGACGGAAATTTGCATCCGACCATCCTTACCGACAAGCGCGACAAACAGGAATGGGAGCGTGTTGAGAAGGCGATTGACGCCATCTTTGACGCGGCACTCGGCATGGGCGGCACGCTTTCCGGTGAACACGGCATTGGTATGGCCAAATCCAAATACATGGAGCAGGAAACCAGCCGCGCCACCATAGAATACTACCGTGCCATGAAGAAGGCCCTTGACCCCAAGGGGATTCTGAATCCGGGCAAAATTTTCAGCTAGGAGGCGACCATGGCCACTATTCATGAACTCGCCACCATGCTCAAGGAGTTGGACGACCAACTCACAAATTGCATGAAATGCGGGATGTGCCAGGCAGTCTGCCCCTTGTTCGGTCAAACCATGTTCGAAGCGGATGTGGCCCGTGGCAAACTCGCCCTGCTGGAGGGCCTGGCTCATGAAATCCTCAAGGACCCCGCAGGCGTCAACGAAAAACTGCAACGCTGCCTGTTGTGCGGCACCTGCGAGAAAAACTGCCCCAGCGGCGTGCATGTCATAGACATTTTCCTCAAGGCGCGTGCCATTCTTACGGGCTACTTCGGGCTGTCGCCCGCCAAGCGCGTCATCTTCCGCCAATTGCTGACGCGGCCCAAGACCTTCAACATGCTGCTGTCCATCGGCGGCAAATTCCAGGGGTTTTTCACCAAGTCCGCAAACGAGATCCTGGGTACGTCGTGCGCGCGCTTTCAGGCGCCCGTCATCGCGGACAGGCATTTTCCCAATCTCGCGGCAAAGTCCTTCCACAAGCAGATGCCGTATCTGAACGAGCCCGCGGGGGCTTCCGGCATCCGTGTGGCGTTTTATCCCGGCTGCGTCATGGACAAAATCTACCCCAATGTCGCCGCGGCCGTGGTGAAAGTGCTCAGGCATCACGGCGTGGGCATCTACATGCCCGACGGCCAGGCTTGTTGCGGCATACCCGCGCTTTCGAGCGGCGACCGCGAGAGCTACGACAAACTCGTGGCCATGAACGCCGACGCGTTCAAGCTTGGGGCCGACGAAGACCACTATCAATATGTCGTCACCCCTTGCGCCACCTGCACCTCCACGCTCAAGGAACTCTGGCCTTCCATAAGCTCGAGCGAGGAACTGAAGCAACGGGTCAAGCCCTTTGCCGGCAAGGTTATGGATATCAGCCAGTTCCTGGTGGACGTTCTGGGAGTCAAAGCCCTTGAAGGCCAGGCTTCCACCGATGGCCTTACTGTAACGTATCACGATCCCTGTCATTTGAAAAACGCTCTGAGCGTAACGGAGCAGCCCCGCACCCTGATCAAGGCGACCAGGGGCGTCTCCTTTGTGGAACTGCCCGACGCGGGCGTGTGTTGCGGCTCCGGCGGTAGTTTCAACTTGCAGCACTATGAACTGTCGCGAAAGATCGGTGAACAAAAAGCTGAGAACATCATGTCCACCAAGGCGCAGGTCGCTGCCACCTCGTGCCCCGCATGCATGATGCAGATGCAGGATATGCTTTCCCATAAGCATGCCGGCATCAAAGTGAAACACGTCATCGAATTGTACGCTGATTCTTTGTCATAATGTGAAAGGGGCGCGTTGCGCGCCTCTTTTATTGCTTCCGAAAAGTGGCTATAGCTCATACTGCGCGTTTGCGGCAAATGGGCCGCAGGCACAAGCAACAGCGGCGGGCCGCCACTTTTCGCGTTGCATAACCAGGCGGCCATAAGTGTCTATCTTTGACTTGATTTCATAAAGGAATAAACTCGCATGAAAATTCTTGTACTCAACTCCGGCAGCTCCTCCATCAAATACCAACTTTTCGATATGCAGCCGGACGCGACAGGCCAGGTTAGGGCCGCAGGTCTTGTTGAACGCATAGGCGAAGAAAGCAGCGGCTTGAAGTATAGCCGGCTTACCGGCGATTCCCCCGTGACGAAGGAATGGGAAGAACATGTGGCGGATCACAGCTCGGGGTTGAAACTGGTCATTGACGACCTTACCAACCCGGAAACAGGCGTGATCGCCTCAACCAGCGAGATAGACGCCGTGGGGCATCGCGTGCTCCATGGCGGCAGCCGTTTCACCGCGCCTAGTATCGTCGATGATTCCGTCATCAAAGCCATTGAAGAGAACATTCCCCTGGGCCCCCTGCACAACCCGCCGAACCTGGCCGGCATCCTGGTTGCGCGGGATCTCATCCCCCAGGCGACACAAGTGGCCGTTTTCGATACCGCGTTTCATCAGACCATGCCTGAAGAAGCGTTTATGTACGCCTTGCCGTATGAGTATTATGAAAAGCTGGCCGTGCGGCGTTATGGATTCCATGGCACCTCCCATAAATACGTATCCTCGGAGATGGCCAAGCTGCTCGGCAAGCCGCTGGATCAGTGCAACATGATTTCCGCGCATCTGGGTAACGGCTCATCCATGGCCGCCGTGAAAAACGGCAAGTGCGTGGATACTACAATGGGCATGACCCCTTTGGCCGGCCTGGTGATGGGCACACGCACCGGCGACCTGGACCCCGCCATTTTGTTTTACCTGGCCAAAGAAAAGGGCATGACCTTTGAAGAGATGGATGATTTGGTGAACAAAAAGAGCGGATTGAAAGGGTTGTGCGGGCACGGCGATCTGCGCGACGTCCATGCGCAGGCGGACGCCGGCAATGCGCGCGCCGCCCTCGCGCTCAAGATGCTTGTTTACCGGAACAAGAAATATATTGGTTCCTATTTCGCGGTGTTGGGGCGTGTGGACGCCATCATTTTCACCGCGGGAATCGGAGAAAACGACGTCAAAGTCCGGCGCCTGAGCCTTGAAGGTCTTGAATATTTGGGTGTTGAACTGGACATTGAAAAGAATAATGGCCGTTTCAGCGAACCCACACGCATCAGTAAGGATTCCAGTAAGGTTCAGGTATGGGTTATTCCCACCAACGAGGAGTTGGAAATCGCACGTCAAACTTATGCCCTGGCGTCTACGGTCAAGTAGACGCATATGGGAGGAAGCATGGCCAAGGAGAACATTCTCGCACTCTTTACGGAAAAGGCCCGGCTCGTCTCCGCCGTAGTGCATGAGGTCAAGTCTCTCAACGAGGCCTATGACTATGTTGTGGATCTTTGCGATAAAAAAGAGGCTTGCCAATTGATGCTGTCCGGTTGTGAGGCGCAACTTTCAAAAAAAGCGGACGATCTTTGCGAAACCAAGCAGGAGAAGATCGTCGCCGCTCCCAACCTTAATGAAAATGAATTCGCGAAGCTGCACAAACGTTGCGAGCAGTCCGGGTTTGTCTGCCTGGCGGAAGGACTTCGCGGCCATCTCGGCGGCATCGATATCGGATTCACGCTTTGCGACGGGGGCGTTGCCGATACCGGCACGCTGCTTTTGAACTCCAATAGCGAGGAAACACGTCTGGCCACAATGATAGCCGAAATACACGTGGCCGCCGTGCCCAAGTCCGCCATTGTGGAGGATATCTACGCGGTGGAGAATCAGCTCGGCAAGCTCATGCAACACACCCCCTCTTATACGGCCTTTATCACGGGCGCCAGCCGCACCGCCGATATCGAGCGCGTGCTTGCCCTGGGGGTGCATGGGCCGCTGGAACTGCATATTCTCCTTATGGAGGAAGCATAATGCAAAACGTCAAAGACCTGAAAGAATACAAGCAGAATATCCAAAGCGCTCTGGACAACGAGTTTTTGCGCCAGGCAATGGATAAATTCGCCGTGGCCTATCCTCAGGGGCGCGCCAAGGCCTTTATGGATATGGACGTGCAATCGCTGGTCGATGAAATCGCCCAGGCGAAAGATCAGGCGATCGCGCATTTGGATGAGTTGTACGCCGAATTCAAGAAAAACGCCGAGGCGGCCGGGATTCATGTGCACCTGGCGCGTACGGCGGGCGAGGCCAATGAAATCATTGCCGAAATCGCCAAGAAGAATAATTGCAAAAAGATCGTCAAATCCAAATCCATGACCGCCGAGGAGACGTTGCTCAACCACCATCTGGAAGCTTACGGCCTGGAAGTGGTTGAAACGGACCTTGGAGAGTGGATCATTCAGTTGCGCCATGAGGGGCCGAGCCACATGGTCATGCCCGCCATCCACCTTTCACGCGATCAGGTGGCGGGGCTCTTTACCCAGGTTACAGGCAATCAACAGACCAACGACATTGAAAAATTGGTCAAAGTTGCGCGCCGGGAACTGCGCCAGAAATATGTAGAAGCGGATATGGGCATTTCAGGCGCCAATTTCTGCATCGCGGAAAGCGGCAGTATCGGCATCGTGACGAACGAAGGCAACGCGCGCCTGGTGACGACGTTGCCGCGCGTACACGTGGCCCTGGCCGGCATAGACAAGTTGACGCCCAACCTGCACGATGCCTTGCGCGTGCTCAAGGTGTTGCCCCGGAACGCCACAGGTCAGGCATTGACATCCTATGTCACCTGGATTCACGGATCCAATGAGTGCAAAAGCGCCCCCGGCAATTTGAAGGAATACCATGTGGTGTTTCTGGATAACGGGCGTTCCGCTTTGGCCAAGGACCCCGATTTCAGCCAGGTCTTGCGTTGTGTCCGCTGCGGCGCTTGCGCCAACGTGTGCCCCGTGTACCGTATGGTCGGCGGGCATGAATACGGACACATCTATATCGGCGCCATCGGTTTGATTTTGACGTACTTTTTCCATGGCCGCGACAAAGCGCGCCACCTTGTGCAGAATTGCATCAATTGCCAGGCGTGCAAGGCCGTATGCGCCTCCGGCATTGATTTGCCCTGGCTTATTAAACGCATTCTCGCACGCATAGAAGAGGAATCAGGACCCAAGCTGGAAAACACCCTGCTTTCCATGGCCATGCGCAACCGCAAGCTTTTTCACGGTCTGCTGCGCTCGGCGCGTTTCGCGCAAAAGCCTTTTGGAGAGAAAAAGAGTGACACAGGGGGCAGTTTCATCCGGCATCTGCCCATGATCTTCGCCAAAGATCAAAACTTCCGGGAATTGCCGCGCATTGCCGATAAGCCTTTCCGCGACCGCTTTAAAAAGCTCAACAAACCTGTGGAAAATCCGCGTTTCACAGTGGCGTTGTTTGCCGGATGCGCCCAGGATTTCATTTATCCCGAGCAGCTTGAGGCAGCCATGCACACGCTGGAGGGACGCAACGTGAACGTGGTTTTTCCACAGCAGCAAACCTGCTGCGGCCTGCCGCTCATGATGATGGGCTGCGCCGACGCGGAGCGTGATGTCGCATTGCAAAACATTCAATCCTTTGATCCTGCGAACGTGGATTACATCCTGACGCTGTGTCCTTCCTGCGCCTCGCATCTTAAGCACTATCCCAAGCTCTTTCCCAAGGGAGACAAGGACAACCTTCTGGCGCAACGCTTCGCCGACAGGATCATCGATTACTCAAGCTTCATGAAGGATGTGCTCCAAATCGAGGCCAAGGATTTCCGCTCCACTGCAACCGCCGCGGCATACCATGCGCCATGCCATCTTTGCCGGGGACTCGACGTGCACGACGCTCCGCGTAAGCTGTTGAGCATCGGCGGCCTGGAGTATGTGCCCACGAAGGAAGAAGAGGTCTGCTGCGGTTTCGGCGGTTCATATTCCGTTAAATTCCCGCATATCTCCTCGCAAATACTCAAGCACAAGCTTGACGCCATTGAGGAAAGCGGCGCCGACGTGTTGGTGACTGACTGCCCCGGTTGCGTGATGCAGATACGCGGCGGCCTGGCCAAGCGCGGCAGCAAGGTGCGCGTGCGACACATGTCCGAAATTCTGGACGAGCAAAAAAGGGATTAAGGCCATCGTCTTCCGTGATATTGCTTCGCTCATTCACTTGTAACACCAAGGGAAAAGCCGATTGCACATGGTTTTTCCCTTGGCTCCCTCTTCCCATATTGAGCATTTAGAGCATCTCACACTTGAAAAGCGCTAGATGCTCTTATGCATTTCCCTGGAACAATTGGAAATTGTTTCAGGGGAGAGCCTTGTTTCAAGGCGAAAATGCTCTAACGTTTGAAATGCTTTGCAAGTAAATCTTTGCAGAGCCTTTCAAATTTTTCAAAGTTTAAATGCTCAAGTTCATGTTGATTTTCCTGGGTGAAACAGGCGCTGCTCTCTTCATCCCTCATTCGATTACTAGAGCATCTCACGCTTGAAAAGCGCTAGATGCTCTTATGCATTTCCCTGG
>CAZFCK010000181.1:0-9874 GCA_964517355.1 uncultured Desulfovibrionaceae bacterium
CCAGGGAAATGCTTTAGAGCATCTAGCGCTTTTCAAGCGTGAGATGCTCTAAAGCGGCCGTTCCCGCGAAAATCCGGACTCCGGCATGTCTCCATGCCGGGGTCTTTTCATATGCGCCCACACAAGGTAAGGTAGCTCCATGATCGTGAGAGCAAAATAATTTTCGGATGGCATAAGGCGGGGCTCCGCCCCGGCGCATTTCCCCCTTGGAGCAAGGCTCACCTCTGCGACAATCTTCATTGTTTCAGGGAAGCGAACATCGTATGCGAAACTGTCCACATACCGCCATGGTCCACTCATCATACGTTTTGAAGATTCTTGAGAACCTTCTGCAACAGGCGCCCAACCCACGGGAGGCATTCCCAATCCAATGTTGATACGCTCCAGAATGAAACGACTGCGGCCGCTCCTGGCCGCCTTGGTTCTGATGCTCATGCTCCCCGTTACTTGCCCGGCCTTCACGGTCGCGCCGATTCCCGACAATCTGGCGCAACGCATGAAAACGTGCACCTGGCGTCCCGGCTGTCCAGTGCCCATTGAGGACCTGGTTCTGCTCACCGTGCCCTACCTGGACATGCAGGGCGTGGAACGCCAAGGCGATTTGGTGGTGCACAAAAGCGCGGCCCAGGAACTGGGCGCCATCTTCGCGGATCTGCTGGCCATGGGCTTTCCCATCGAGCGCATGGAGCCCATAGAAAACGAACCGTATTGCGGCGACGATCCCGCGTCCATGCGCGCCAACAACACCTCGGCCTTCAATTGCCGCACCGTGCCCGGCACCTCCGTGGTCTCGCGCCACAGCTACGGCCTGGCCGTGGACGTGAATCCGCTCTGGAATCCCTATATCCGGGGAAACGAAGTCATGCCCCCGGAAGGCGGTCCATGGGTGGATCGGGAGCAGGACCACCCCGGCATGCTCCATGCCGGCAGCGACGCCGTGCGCGCGTTTACGTCACGCGGCTGGGAATGGGGCGGTGACTGGAAAAAATCAAAAGATTATCAGCACTTTTCCAAATAACCACAGCGAGAAACACTGCACCGATGTTACAGCGCCGTCACATGCAGACATCTACGTATCGAGTACGGCATTTATTTTCCTCCCGCCTGCTCTATGAAGTGATTCATCGTCAACGAACAACAAAAGTGTTATTTTTACTACACGCACTGCATTGCCCAAAACATGCGGAAGCCGGATAGCACTCCTATGAAAAGAATCCTCTGGTGCGCCAACACGTTTTGGGAATCCCCCTTCCAGGTGGGGGCGAACCACCTTGCCCGGCGGTTCGCCCGCAACGGTTGGGAAGTGTTTTTCCTGGCCAACGCCATTATCCCGCTGAGCCTGCTCAACGCCGCGCGCAGGGAATTCGTGCATCCCCAGCTCGCGAGCTGGCGGGCCGGCGCGCAAAAGGCCAACGGTCTGCCTCTGCACTACTACACGCCCATGGCCCTGGCTTCGCACCGCAACCGAAGATTCCTGAACAGCCGCTTTCTGTTACGCCACTGGGTGCGCTTCACGCTCCCGCCGTTGGGGCGTTTGTTGCGAACATACGGTTTTCACGACCCGGACGTGATGATGGTGGACCACCCGCTCTTCACCAGCCTGGTGCGGCTGCTGCGTCCCAAAAAGCTCTGCCTGCGCATCACGGACAACCTGAGCGGTTTCCAGGCGGCCAGCCTGGCCATGATCGAGGCGGAAACCGAACTTATGGCCAGCGCGCCCCGCCTGGTCTACACCTCACCGGCCCTGGAGCCGCTTGTGCGGCGCAATCGCCCCGCAGGTCTGGCGGGAACCCTCTGCCTGCCCAACGGCGTGCATTTCAAACATTTTCAGGAACCGGCCCCCCTGCCCGAAGAGTACGCGCGGCTGCCCCGCCCCATCTGCTTGTACGTGGGGGAAGTGAACCACTGGTTCGATGCCGGACTGCTGGAATACTGCGCACTCGGGATGCCGCAGGCCTCGTTTGTGGTGGTGGGACCTGGAGACGCCATTGCCGCACGGTGCGCCGCAATGCCGAACGTCCATTTACTGGGCACGCGCCCCTACGATGCGCTCCCCGGCTACCTGCAACACGCCGACGTGGGACTGATCCCCTTCGACGTCCAGGGCAACCGCGCCCTGGTGGACGCCATAAGCCCTTTGAAATTACTGGAATACATGGCCAGCGGTCTGCCGGTGGTCAGCGTCCGCTGGGCAGGTCTGGAGCGCATGCGCAGCCCTGCGCGCCTGGCCGACACGCCCGGGGAATTTCTCGGCCTGATACGTGAAACCCTTGCCGCGCCCCCGCAACAGGCAGCTTTGAAGGAATACGCCGCGCAGCACGATTGGGACGAAAAATTCATCGCCCTGCGCGACTACCTGGAAGAATGATCCCGCTTCGCTCCAGAACATGTTGGTTTGAAACGGTAATGCTCCGGCGGCTCAAGACCCTTTTGAAAACGTTGCTATTCCCTTACCTCCGACGAGTGACAAAAAGAGGAAAGTCTATGTCGCCGTTGCCATTGCAGCAAACCTCTTCCCCATTGCCCTCCTTGAACCATCCGGAAAAATCTTTACCACCTGTCCCATCCATTACCGGGGGAGACAGGTATCAGGATATTCGGCGGTTGTTACCCCGCGAAGTGTTTGGGGATGCGCCCTTGATTGTGGATGGCGGCGCGTACAAGGGAGAGATAGCGGACAGGTTTCTGGCCTTGTTTCCGGAGGCCACGGTCTACGCCTTTGAGCCCACGCCCCATCGTGCCGTGAAACTGGCTGCCAAATATGAGGCCCATCCGCGGGTAACGGTCCATCCCCTGGCCCTGGGCCGGGAGGATGGCGAAGCCGTTCTCAACATCACCGTCGGCAACACGTTCACGTCGTTACTGCATCCCACGGAACGGCTCAGCGCCGCCCATGGGGAGCGGACCCGGGTGGTCGAGCAGGTACGGATACCCGTGGTTCGGCTGGATAGTATGTTTCAGGCTCCGCCCGAGATACTGAAGCTGGACGTCCAGGGCAATGAACGCAACGTGCTGGAAGGCGCGGGCGCGCTGCTGCCCGGGATCAAGGTTTTGAACCTGGAAGTGGCGTTCGAGCATCTTTATGCCGGGGAGCCGCTTTTCCACGAGCTGGAGGCGTTCCTCACGTCCTGTGGTTTCGAATTGCACGCCCTATACGAACCGCGAAGGGGCGCCCACGGCCGCATCGTGTCTGCGGACGCCGTGTTCGTGAACCGCTCCATTCTGCCGTTGTAGTCAGGCATTCCTCTTTCTCTGATACACTGCCCAAAACGACTATCCCCTGGCGATGTGACCGGTTCACTCTCCCTCCCGCACCCTATAGGCCAGTACGGGAGCGGACCAGGGGCAGCGGCTGGCGATGGAAAACCTCCCGGAACGCAGCAGCCGGTCGTCGTCTCCAGGCAACAGGGCAATATCCATCTGCCCGGGATCGCTGCCGCGCAGACTCACCCAGCGCAGCCAGAAGGCATCGAAAATCTGCAGGTAGCTCACCGCTGCCGGCGCGTTCAACCAATGCAGGCCTATCACGCTGCTCCGCCCGGATATGGCCCTGCCGTGGGTGGCGGCCGCGGCCTGGCGCACGAAGTCCCTGGTGCAGGCGTCGTAGCGCCAGTCCCGCGTGTAATGCAGATTGGCGTTGACAGCCGTGTTGACCGCGCAGCACAAGGCCACGGTCCAGAGCGCGCCCCTGCCCCAGGCGAGGGGCAGTTCCCGGCACAAGGCGGCTATCCACAGGCAGAACAGCGGAATATACATGATCGCCCCCCGCTCCATGGGATACAGGGTGCCCAGCAGCACATGCTGCGCCACGGCGCCCGCCCCGCACGTCATAAGAAGCACGGAAATCCAGGGGAAAACCGAAGCGCCCGCACCTTGCGCCCCCAGCGCCGGCACGCGCCGCAGGCACCAGACCGCGAAACTGGCGGGCACGAGCAGCGCCGCGCCCCAGGCCCACGGCAGCAGGCCGGCTTTGCTCCATTCGGGGGCGTACAACACGCAGCGCAGGAGCCCTTGCACCGTGTCGTGTACAAAGCCTTGGCTCCCGCCGAAAAATATGTTTTCCGTCTCCATAAGCAGCCGGACCGGCTGCAGATACAGCAGGATGAGCAGAGCCGCTGGAGGTGCGCAGGCCGCCAGCCAGGGCCAGACTCCGCGCAGGCCGCTGCGCAGCGCTTCGCCGAGCAGCAGAGCGCCGGCCAGGGCCAGAAACAGATGCGCAAACGTGAGATTGGCCATGACGGCCAGCATGGCGCACCCCATGCCCGCCGCGCCGCACCGCCACGAACCGCCGCCGCGCACCCGCCGCAACATCAGCCAGATCCCGGCGAGTCCGAATCCCATGCCCGCTCCGTAGCCTCTGGCCAGGGAAAAAAAATCCAGCACATACGGCTGCCCCAGCAAAAGCGCCAGGACGGCGGCACGCGCCCAACCGCCAGCGGCCGTCATGCGGCTCAGCCCCCAGGCGGCCAGGCAGTAGGCAATTCCGCCCCCAAGGGCCAGCCAGCGCAAGGCCAGTTCGCGCGGTCCGAAAACGTCGAGCCCCGCCTTCATGGCCAGGCTGTTCAGAAAATGGTTGTTGGCCGTGGAACCGATGACTTGGGGCATGAACAGTTCCGCCCAGGAGCGTCCGGCAAGGCCCATGTAGCTCAAGGCCTCGTCATGGGTCAGGGAAAGGGCGTGAGCCCGCCAGACGCAATAGCTCAAGGCCGCCAGCGCCAGCAGCGGTGACACGATGCGCGGCCAGGCCTCGCGTCCCTGAAACGTATCGATCATATCTTCCTCTCGTCGTCCGCCAGCGCGGCCGCGGGTCATGCCTCGTCTTTTTTGCGGAAGCCGAAAACACGCCCCCGCACCAAAGCCTGTTTGCCGAACTTGTCGCGAATCGCGTCCAGCGCCTGGTCAAGCTTGTCCTCGCGCATCCGCTCCACCTCCGGAAAGAGTGAGAGCTGACTGTCTCCGTGATGAAAGTTGGAAACGCTTATTCCGATAAGCCGCACCTTCTGCGGCAGGGGCTCTTCCCGCAACAGATCCGCCGCGGTCGTGAAAATGCGCCGGGTGGAGCGCGTGGGCTCGTCCAGGGTTTTACTGCGGGTGATCATCTTGAAATCCGCGAACTTGATCTTCAAGGTCACGGTACGCCCCTTGTATCCGTGGCGGCGCAAACGCCGTCCCACCCGTTCCGCCTGATCGAGAAGCCAGCGTTCCAACTCTTCGCGGTCATTCGTATCCTGACGAAAGGTGTTTTCCGCTCCCTCTGATTTGGCTTCATAGGCGACGACCACCGGCCTGGGATCTATGCCCCGCGCGCGGTCGTACAGGATAGCGCCCCATTTGCCAAATCGGCGTTCCCAAAACGCTTTGGGGAAACGCAACAGATCCGCGGCAGCGGCCACGCCCAACCCGGCCAGCGCCGCGCCCGCCTTGGCGCCGACCCCGGGAATCCTGGTCACAGGCAGTGTGGACAGAAACCCGGTTACCTGTTCGGGGCGCAGGATGAACAGCCCGTCCGGCTTGTTGTGATCCGAAGCTATCTTGGCCAGGAACTTGACCGGCGCGATGCCCACGGAGCAGGTCAGCCCCGAGGCCCGGCGCACGGCTCGCTTCAGTTCCAGGCCCAGATCCTCCGGAGGGCCGAAAAGCCGCTCCAGGCCACTGACATCGAGATAGGCTTCGTCCACGGAAGCCTGCTCAACCAGGGGCGAAAAATCACCCAGCACCCGCATGACGCGCTGCGACACTTCGCCGTACCGCTCCCCGCGCACCGGAACGAACACCCCATGGGGGCACAAGCGCCGGGCCTGGACAATGGGCATGGCCGAGCGCACGCCGAACACCCGCGCCTCATAGGAACAGGCCGAGACCACGCCGCGCTCGCGCCCCCCGACAATGACGGGTTTGCCGCGCAGTTCCGGGGCGTCCATCTGCTCAACGGACGCGAAAAAGGCGTCCATATCCACATGCAGGATCATGGGGTGAAACGAATCCATGGCCTTATTCCGTCGCGCCTCCTGGTTCCCGGTCTTCAGCACCAGCCGGGGGCGCGCCTTTGACTACAAAGCGCCTGATATGCTGCAAAGGATAAAAATCCAGCTCGTTGTTTTCTTCCAATACCAGCAACTGGGTGTCCACATCCAATTTGTATGCGCTGCACGGCACGTCCTTCACGCCACCATCCAAATAATGGATCGAAATGACATAGGATTGCGCCTTTCTTTCGGTTTCATCGCGCAAGACGTCCATGCTCTGGCGCAATTTCTCGCGCAACATGTCCTCCCACTTGCGCCGCACCATTATACGCCGTTGCGGGGTATCATGCTCGGGGCACAAGCCGAGCTTCAGACTGTCCGGAGCCGGAACAACGCCGCAGATCCACCCCGCCAGCACTTCCTTGCCGCAGACCTCACACTTCACCATTGTCCAGTTCCATCCCTGCGTTCGCCAACGAGGATCGTTCCACACGCTCTCCTTTCCAGGACTTCTATTCCATTCAACGCTGATGACACAAGGGGGGCCCGCCCCCGGCGCCCTGCCCGCACCACACTGCCCTATTCAAGGCGACGCAATGCCGCAGGCATGGACACCGTAACGAAAAAAAGGGGATTTTTCGAAACATTTCAATTCTTGCCTTATTGACGTGTTCACGTATAGTCCAATATCGACGCACGAGCGGCAGGAACGTGCTTACGGCAACAAAGGGGAAACAACATGCCCTGCACCAACAGAGCCGCCCACCCTGTCCATACAACCACCCTCCTCATCGCAACCCTGACGTATTGTGTCGTCGCCCTGGTCAATATCAGGATGGGGCAAATCAGCACCGTCCTCACCCCTTCCGTGCTCTGGGTGCCCAGCGGCATCGGCGTGGCGCTGGTCCTGCATTACGGTCCCATACTACTTCCGGCCATCTTTTGCGGCAACATCATCTCCTGCCTTCTCGGTACCGGCCTGCCGTATTTCAGCATATTGGCCTCATGCGGCAATACGTTGGAGGCCCTGACGGCATGCCTGCTGTTGCAACGCTTTTACCATGCCCACCCCACGCCGCCCCGCCTTTCCCAAGTGCTGGCTTTCATGCTCCGCGCCGTGCTTGTGGCGCCGCTGGCCAGTACGCTGTTCGGCGTTTTGGGATTCGGCGTCGAAGGCGTCAACACCTGGAGCAACCTTCATTTCCATGCAACGTTATGGTGGCTGGGCAACGCGCAGGGCATCCTGATCGTCGCGCCCTTCACACTGGCTTTGCTGCGCGGCAAGGAATCGCGGCAATGCCGCATCTCCCGCAGGGAAAAGATATCCCTGCTCGCGGGGCTGCTCCTCGTGAGCCTGGCGGTATTCGGCGGCTGGCTGCCGCAGAATGTGGACCGCAGTCTGGCCTTTCTGCTCCTGCCCTTTGTGGTGTGGGGCGTGCTGCGTCTCAGCATGTTGGGGCAAACGAGCGTCGTCTTGCTCATTTCCGTGGTGGCGGTGAGCTGCACCCTGCATGGCCTGGGGCCCTTCGCTCAGGATTCCGTTCTCGCCAGCCTGATCACCGTGAGCGTTTTCCTGGCTGTGACCGCGTTCATGTCCCTGATCCTGGGCGCAACAACATCGGACCGCCGGCACATGGAAACCGAACTGCACCGCCACATGAAACAACTGCGCCTGCTGGCCGACAATTATCCCGACGGCCATATTCTGATGCTGGACGACACGCTGCACGTCACGTTCTCAGGGGGCACGGGCTTCATCGATACCGCAGCCCAGGCCCCGGCATTGGAAGGGAAAAGGCCGAACGATTTTTTACCGCAGGAAACATTGCGGCAAGTGACGCCCATGCTCCATCAAACGTTTCAGGGAAAAACCCAACATAAGGAAATAGTGCAACGCGACCGCGTGTTCGACGTCAGCACGCGCCCGGTTCTGGAGCGGGACGGCCGCATCGCGGCCTGCCTGATGATCGCCCTGGATGTGACGGAGCGGGTGCGCGCCCGGGAGGTTTTCCCCCAAGGCTCGGAGTAGGGCAACGGAACGTTGCAAAGGTATAGGGAATAATGCCGCGAGCTTTCGCGCCCGAACGACGGCCAGGGGAGGCCCCTGGACGCCGGAATGCGGAGTCCTCACGCATCCGCGACCACGATTTTGTCGCGTCCCTCCTTTTTTGCGCGGTAAAGGGCCTCATCCGCCTTTTGGAGCAGGTTGTGCGTTTCATCTTCGGCGTCCGGCACCATTGTGGCGATGCCCACGCTCACCGTCACCCGAGGGGACACAAGCGACGCCTCGTGGCGCAAGTCCAGACGCCGCACGTTTTCGACGATTTGCTCGGCTCTGGAAAAAGCGCCGTAGGCATCCGTCAACGGCAGCACGACACTGAATTCCTCGCCGCCGAACCGCGCCACCATGTCGCCGGGGCGTCTGAGCGCCTCCTGAATGGCCGCCGCGACATGCTTGAGGCAGGTATCGCCTTGCAGGTGCCCGTAAGTGTCGTTATACGCCTTGAAAAAATCAATATCTATCATCAGCAGAGAAACCGGGGCCTTGTCCCGCCGGCACCGCAGCCACTCCTTGTGGAACACTTCGTCGAATCGCCTGCGGTTCGGAACACCGGTCAACCCGTCGAGATTGGAGAGTTCCTCCAACTGCCGCGTCAGTTCCTGCAATTCCCGTTCGCGCTCCTTGCGCTGGTCCGTCTCCTGTTTGAGCCGCAGCACCGAGCGCACCCTGGCCCGCAGTTCCACCTTGCATAAGGGCTTGTTGATGTAATCAATGGCTCCCGCCTCGAAAGCGAGCTCAAGACTCTCGTTGTCATCGCTCACCGTGACCATGATGATGGGAATATCGCGCAATACCGGATCGCTTTTTATGTGGCGCGTGGCCTCGATGCCGTCCATGCCCGGCATGTTCAAATCCATAAGCACAAGATCCACGCCGGGATCGGCATGCAGCATGTTCAAGGCTTCCGCGGCCGAACTGGCCTGAAGCAATTCCGCATATCCGCTTTTGCGTAAAATGTTGTCCAGGAGCAATCGAGACGTCGCTGAATCATCCACAATCAAGATCCGCATAATCCCCCACTTTCACGCCGTCAGGTCTTCAAGCTTTTCCAGCCGCCTTCAATGACACGATTTCAGTTCTAGGGTAAAGCATAAAAAAATTGGAGTCCTTTTTTTATAACATGCAAGCGTATGGAGAGGCCAGCTCTTTACGGCGCCCCTTGCCGGAGCCGGCCCCCATCTTCTCGTAACTAGCGCATTTTCGCCTTGAAACAAGGCTCTCCCCTGAAACAATTTCCAATTGTTCCAGGGAAATGCATAAGAGCATCTAGCGCTTTTCAAGTGTGAGATGCTCTAGCGCATTTTCGCCTTGAAACAAGGCTCTCTCCTGAAACAATTTCCAATTGTTCCAGTGAAATGCATAAGAGCATCTAGCGCTTTTCAAGCGTGAGATGCTCTAAAGTGAAAACACATCGTTCTTCTATGGCAGGCAACGGGCGGCGCTCTCAGGCCCGGACGGCAGGGCGCCCCGCCTGCCCGGTATTTCCTGAAAAGAGTTGCCTCAATGGCGTGGCGCGAAGCGCGCCGGAGCATCTTGACCTTGAAACCGGAACGCTCCGGCGGGTTGAGAACCTTCTGAAAATGAGGCTATGGCCTCGGCTCCGAAAGAACGACCAGGAAGAACCGACAACGCCACCAGGGTATTCTTCCCGACAGCGTCACAGTGGCGGGATTTTACCCCTTGATACGACTTACGGACTTAAAGAAAAAAAGAATAAAGTCGCGGAATTTCGCGCCCGCACGACGACCAGGGGAGGCCCCTGGACGCCGGATAACGGACAATATTTTTCTTATTGTGGCTATGTCCTTAACTCCGCAATGTGGGAATGACTTGTTTTTCCGAGGGG
>CAZFCK010000182.1:0-9862 GCA_964517355.1 uncultured Desulfovibrionaceae bacterium
AATTGGAAATTGTTTCAGGGGAGAGCCTTGTTTCAAGGCGAAAATGCGCTAAATTAATTTATGTAAATTTCCGGGGGAAACCAGCGCTGCTAAAACTTTAAATTTCATAAAATCAGATAGATACTATATTGTTTCTGGCATTGTTCCAAGCTTGGTAATTCCTCCTAATAACGCAGAAAGGGGTGTTTTTCGCCGACACTATGAACGGGAAACGGTATAACATTTTCCCCCAGGGAAAGTTATCCGAGAAACTCGTCATCATCCCTAAAGATTTGTTGCGTTCTGCCGATATGTACAGCGTAAAGGCGTATTGTGAGGCAGATCATGGCACTGAGCGATTTTGAACGTTACCTGCTCTACGACACATCCTTGTTGCTCATGCAACAGGATATGCTGACCAATTCCTATTTTCTGGGATCAAGTGTCGGCGCTTCGCTACGCGAGATGGTGCTCGGACAGCAAACGGTCCAGCCGATCACCCAGCCTTACGATGAAGCCATAACCGGCACATTGCGCGCGGACGCCGCTGCCGTGCGTCAAAACGCCCGCAACGTGGGCGAGGCTGCTTCCATGATGGGTACGGCCGTCACCGCTGTCAGCCAAATTGAAGACGCTCTGGAGCAAATGAGCGATATCATAGAAAAGGTTGATTCAGGAGATCTGGACCCCACCGACGCCACGGTCAAAGCGGATTACGACGGCTATCGCGACCAGATCAAAAGTATTATTTCCAATACGGATTACAACTCCATATTCTTTCTGGACAGCAGCCAATGGGACACCGAACAAATTGACTCCAGCGGCAACGTCTACATCCAGGCCTACAAAAACGGCGGCTTCAACGTCACCTTCTACCCCTTGGACGACATCAACTGGGATGCCCTGCTTTCCGGTGAATTGAGCACCGACCTGAGCAACCAGCGTACCCTTGTGGCTTCCTACACCGGAGATATCCAGACGTATCTGGATTTGTACGAACGCCGTCAATCCAGTCTTGAATTTCAACAAACCGAATTGGAATCGCAAGCCGAATTGCTGGAACAGGCCGCCTTGGCCAGGAGGCAATCCACCCTGCCCGAGCTTACCGCCCAGGATCTGCTGTTAAGCCTCATTCTCGGCGATTCAGGCCGTATTCTGGACGAAGAATCCTAGCGCATTTTCGCCTTTGGACAAGGCTCACCCCAGAAACAATGAGCATTGTTTCTGGGAAATACCTTTTTCAAAGTAAGGATACTCTCACCCCCGCCAAAGGGGAACGCCCCCAGACCCCGCAAGAATCATGTATGGAATTACAAGTATAAGAAAAAGTCATACAAGATAAGAACTTTTGGAGATTCTTAAGAATCTTTTTCAAAAGGTTCTTAAGCCGCCGGAACCAGTTCTCTATAAATAGTACAATCCCCTGGCAACGGCACCCGACACCAGGCGCTGTCATAAACGGGAGCGCGGCGTGAACTCTTCGAGCAGTTCCACAATGGCGCGGTAATTCTTGTGCGGATCGAACATCTCCAGAGCGCGCTCGCGGCCCGCGGCCGCCATGGCCAAGGCCCTCTCACGATCCCGGAACATGGATTCTATGGCCTGCGCCAGCCCTTCGGGATCGCGTTGTTGGACCAACAAGCCTGTTTCGCCATGCACAATAAGTTCGCCCACGCCGGAAACATCGCTGGCCACAACAGGCAAGCGATGCGCCAGAGCCTCCATGATCACGTTGGGGATGCCGTCCCGGTCTCCTGAAGCGTCGATAACGCAGGGCATCACGAACACGTCTGTCTCCCGAAACAGACGCCCAACTCCGTTGTGGGGCACAAAACCAGGGAAAACGATCCGCTTTTCCAGCCCGAGCTCGCTGACCAGTTTTCGCAGCATGGCGCCTTTGGGACCGGAACCGGCCAGCGTCAACCTGAAATCCAATCCCTTTTGATCCAAAATTTTGCATGCCCGCACAAGGTATTCAAAACCCTTTTTCCCCACAAAGCGCCCCAAAGCGAGCAAATTATACGGGGGGCGCATATTCACCGGCGCCAACACATCGCTTTTCAGGGAAATGCCGTTGTAGGCCAGGCGAACCTTCCGGGCTTCCTCACCCTGGAGGTCGGCGAGCGTGCGCAGATAACCGATATTGGCCCTGGCATTACAACGGATAAAGGCTGCGTTGCGGATTTTCTCCGCCAACGCTCCATCCGGGGGATGGATATCCCAGGCCCTGGCCGTGAAACTGAAGGGAACGCCGAGAAGGGTTGCCGCACACCACACGGCGGTGGCCGGTCCGCTGGCCCAGGGCGCGTGCAGATGCTCGATGCCGTCCCTGCGGCACAAGGACGCAAGATAAAAGGAGCTGAAAAAGGCCCAGAGATTTTCCCCTCCTTTTTCCCATCCCTTCCAACGCCGCAACGGCACAGTGCGCCAGAGTTTCGCGCAGGCCCGGGGATTCTTCCACCACCAGCTGATGGCCGCCGCCGCAATGCGCGGGATCGCCCGGATTCCCATACGCCGAATGGGGCGCTCCACCGCGAGCATCTCAGGGGTCAACTTTTTACGCAACGGTCCGTAAAGGCAATAGACCTGAAGGGGGAGCCCCAGGTTCCAAAGTCCCAACACTTCCTTAAACAAAAACGTTTCCGTTGGCTCGGGAAACCAGAGCAGAACATAGGCCGTTCTAGGTCCGCCCCCCGCCTTCAAAGAGGGGGCGTAATTTGTATCGTGCATGGCTGGGAATTCCGCCTGTTTGGCGAAGGGTTTCATGGAGCAGCGACGCGCAGTTCGTTGCAAGCGGCGGCAAAGTCCGCGAATGTCTGCGTGCCAGGATTGCGTTCATAATTCAACGTGCCGGAATGGGGAGGCATACTATAGTCGCGCTCAAGGGGCAACGGCGCGCAGGGCTCGCCCCGCCGCAGATATTTCCCTCCTGGCATAAGCAATCTGAACGGCAGCATATCCACCCACTGGCTTCTGTAGACGCGCATCAGAGAAAATTTGCGGCACAACTGCTCGCGCCGCAAAGGGATATGGCGCACGTTTTCCCTTTCCGGAGGGAAATCGTTGACGCGCCAGCCGCGCATTAACGCCGGCCCGGTACGGTTATACAGGGGGAACTCGAAACAGGCTGCTTCCGGACAACGCCGCAGCCATGCCCAATGCGTGATGCGGTTCAGCACGTCGTGCTCTATGTGCCCCCCTTCGTATGCGGGCACATAAATCAAATCCGGGTGTAAACGGCGAAAGGCGTCATCCAGCCACTGGGCGGCTTGCAGCACCAAGGGCAGAAGCCCCCTATTGGGAAAACGCGGCAAATGTCTGTTCTCGCGTGCCAGTCCAAGCAAATCCATGGCCAGGTGCAATTCCGCTTCGCGGCGATCGCGCCCCCCGCGGCCATCGCCCGAAGTGATCCAAATGCCGGAAAGCGTGGCGCCGGCCTGCGCATGCCGCTGCAAGGCGCCGGCGATAAAGATTTCATCGTCGGGGTGGGCGAGCACCGCGCACACATGAGATGCAGGGGCAACATCCTTCCCCGCGTTTTCAAGAAGCATATTCTTACTCACGTCAGGAATCAGAACTTGATGTCCTCTTGCTGCAGGGCTGTAAAAAAGGCCTCCACAACCCGGGGATCAAACTGCGTACCTTTATTCTTTTCCAACTCACGGAGTACGGCGTCCAACGGTAGGGCTTTACGGTAGGGGCGATGGCTGATCATGGCGTCCAATGTGTCCGCGACGGAGATGATGCGCGCGAGTTTGGGAATTGCCTCGCCTTTGAGCGCGTCCGGATAGCCTGTTCCATCATAGCGCTCATGATGTCCGCGCACAATGGGCACAATATGCCGCAATCCGTTAACGTGCATGAGAATCTCACCACCGTACTGCGAGTGTCTCTTTATCTGTTCAAACTCTTCGGGAGTGAGGCGGCCGGGCTTGCGCAAGATATGGTCGTCGATACCGATCTTCCCGATGTCGTGAAGGCTGGCGGCAAGATACAGTGTGTCCATTTCATCGGTATCAAGCCCCATCCGGGCGCCGATGGAAAGCGAAAAATCCCGCACCCGCCGGGTATGACCGCCGGTATATTGGTCGCGCATTTCGATTGTTTCGGCCAGCACATTGACTGTGGATAGGAACGTATCCTGAAGCTGGTCGTAAAGCCTGGCGTTTTCGATAACCGCCGCGACCTGAATCGCCAAGCTTGAAAGGAGTTTGAGTTCATCCGCAGTATAGGTGTGCGGTTGTTCGGTGCTCACATTAATCACGCCGATTACTTTATTCTTCACCTTCAAGGGGGCGCACATCAACGAGCTGACAAGTGTGGAAGCATCCGCGACGAAACGCTCATCTTCATTTACGTCGTTGACAATCTCGGCTTTGCCCTGCGCAATAATGCTTGCGGCGATACCCGTGGCTCCGACCACGGCCCTGTGGCGCTGCTTCCCTTTGGCGCAGCCGACGCTTGCCAGTTCCGTCAATCTGAAATCTTCGTCAACGAGCACGACAGAGGCGTTGTCCGCCTTTATCAAGTGCAGGGCTTGCTTCAGCAACAACTCCCCCACTTCCTGAGGATTCATATTGGAAGCAATTTTTTCAGCGATACCGTATAGTAGGGTGATTTCCTTGTAACGGTCCAGTGTTTCCCGCGCCACTACGCGTTTTTCATGTTCTTGATGCAAAAAAAGCCGCAGGGTTTTGGCCAGGATATCGGCCTTGTCCCCAAGCACCATACCGTAACGATTGCCGTTAAGGGTCAATTCCTGCGCGTTGCCGCTTTTTGGATAGCGTCCCAGAAGCAGATTGCCATCCTTGTCCAATACGGCCAAATCGCCCCCTAATGAATCAATAAGATCCCCAAGGACGGATTGCATTTCATATTTCCGGACAAGGCGCTTCAGCAGCATATCGACCTCTTATTAATGGGAGCGGTACAAATTGTTAACGGCCCGCTCCCGTGGCATTCGCCGCTGGCCCAGCCAACGGCGTGGCCTTCCTGATAACTCAATGCAAAAAAATTCTAATGGCTGCGCAAATTAGCGCATTTTCGCCCTGAAGCGAGGCTCGCACCTGAAACAATATCCTATTGATTCGAATAAATGTTCAAGAGTATCTAAACCTTTTCGCGGGCTTTCGCGCACGCACGGCAGCCAGGGGAGGCCCCCGGACGCCGGAAAAAAAACTGTCGAATTCCTATTTTTTTCAACAAATGTATATTGTTACAACAATATGCCAAACATATTGGGATAACATAAACAATGCATGCACTGCGCTTATTGCAAATCAAGGTTGACAATGGTGAAAACAACTATGTTAATCAAGAAAAGAGAGATAACCCGTGCATTCTCCAATCCGCATGCAAACAAATGGACGTGGCGTAGTATCAGCTCATATGCAAAATATTACATGCGAAGAGAAAAACTGGCAAGCAGCGTGACGCGCCGCCCTCCTCAATGTCTATTACAATACTTCCAGGCGCAGGCACGACGTTCCAACCCGTTCGCCGCTTCATAGAGCAATACGCCAAGCAGGCTCATGCCAAAGATGCCCGTGAACATCGCCTCGTAATCCATGCGTCCCCATGAATCCATAATCAGATACCCCAAGCCCCGTTGGGTGGCAAAGGATTCCACAAAAAACAAAACCGCCACGCTGACGCCGGAATTCAAGCGTAAGGCGGTGAACCCATAAGGCAATGAGGCCGGAATCAACACTTCGCTCGCGATTCGCCAGCTCCCGGCACCCAGTGAACGAATCGAATCCAGATGCTTGGGATGCACGTTGCGGACGCCGTCACGCGCCGCAACCAGCACTTGATACCCCAATATCAAGCTTATCATGGCCACTTTCGCCGCGTCCCCCAATCCCAACAACAAAAACAACAAAGGAAGCAGCACGATTTTCGGAATGGGATAGGTCAAGAACACAAACGGCGAGAGCATGGCCTCCACACGGCGGCTGCCGCCAATCAGGACGCCCAGGGGAAATCCCAGGCCAAAAGCCACGGTCATCGCAGCCAGGGAACGCAAGGCGCTGGCGCAAAAATGCTGCCAAAAAACAAGCGTACCCAACGCTTGAAGAAACGCCGAGGCAGCATCTTCAGGCGGGGGCAGCATGGCCGCGTTCACGCGCAGAGATAAGACCTTCCACACGGCCAGAATGGCCGCCACGGTGAGCCCGTAATGGATTACCTTGCGCAGCCGCGTCACCAATACTCCTCCATGGCCTTGCGCACCTCGCGCAGCAGCCCGTAAAAGGCGGGGCTGTCCCGCAAACCCGGCTCGCCGAAATGTGGGTTGGCGAACCGCGCGCAGACCCTGGCGGGACTGCCGGCCAACAACAGGATGGTGCGCCCCAGATATATTGCCTCCTCCACGCTGTGCGTCACCAACACGTAGGGTGTTTGTCTTGAAACCCAGGTGGAGCGCAGAGTATCCTGCAATTTTTCCCGTGTAAGGGCGTCCAGGGAGGAAAAAGGCTCATCCATCAGCAGCAGCGTGGGCGAAACGGCATACGCTCTGGCAATGGCCACACGCTGCTGTTCACCGCCGCTCAAACAGGAAGGATAATCCGGCTCACGCCCGGCAAGTCCCATTTCCTCGAGCATGCGCGAGGCCGCGCGCATCCGCTCCTTGCGCCCCACACCTTGCAATTTCAACCCGAGGGCCACGTTTTCCGCGACGCTTTTCCAGGGAAGCAAGCCATAGTCCTGAAGAATTATTGCGATGTCGTGGCGAGGCCGTGTAACCTTGCGCCCCAGCAGCCTGACTTCTCCGGCATCCGGCGTGGTCAGACCGCACAACATGTATAAAAGCGTGGTCTTGCCGCAGCCTGAAGGCCCCACGATGCTCACCGTCTCATGGGGGGCAAGGTGGAAACTTATTTCCTCCACTATCTTGCGCCCGCCAGAGTATGTTTTGTCCAGGCTGCGAACGTCAAGCATACATTCGATCCGAATACAAACGCAATTCTGCTCTACGGCACCAGAATTTCATAGTCGAGCATGGAATCAAGCATGCCGCGGGTAAGCATCCATTGCTGTACGGGCCAAATCTCCTGCTCAGTGGGGAGCGCCGGCTCGGGAAAATGGTAAACCGGAAAGGACGAGGCCAACTCTTTGGGCACCCGGCACGTCTCCACCATCAGGGCCCGATAGGATTCCGGCGCGCTGTTGATACGCTCAACGGCCAAGCCGTAGGCCTTCATGAAGGGCTCTACAAGGCCTTCCTTATCCTTATGCAGGCAAATGACAGTAAGCGGCATATTCAATTGTTCATCGGTGGCCAGCACCGTGGCGCCCTTGCTTTCCGCCAAATGAGCGAGGGGTTCCGGAAGCAACGCGGCATCCAACTGCTCCGCCAAAATCATTTGCAGACGTATGGGGATTTGTTTCACTTCCAAGTTCTTCAATTGCAGCCCTTTTGTCTCGGGCAGAGAGCGCATGCCATCCAGAAGATACTCGATAATCGTGGACCTGGACATGCCGACATCAAGAGCAGTGACATCCTCCCCAACATGAGGGGCCCGCAGTAATGCGAACATGGGCTGGCCTGGCGTGGTGGCGTAGGAAACAGTGACGATGCGCATGGGGACGCCGTGTTGAATGAGCAGAAGCGTGGCCAGTATATCTCCGAAATAACCATCCAACTGTCCGCTCTGCATGGCGGTGTCGCGCTCCAGGGCGCTGGCGAACGGCACAAGTTCCACATCCAGGCCCTGCTCCTTAAAAAGCCCGTCGCGCTTGGCCACCTGGAGAGGCAGCGTATCCAGCACGGGAAGAATGCCAACGCGCAATTGCGCGTCTTGCGCCGATGATACAAGAGGACACAATACGACGATACACATAACCAAACCTGATAACACCAAGGCGAGACTCTTAGTTCGCATGACCGCTCCCTTGCTTATTCCCACGATAACATTTTTCATGTCGAATTACGCTGTCTTTGCCGCATGGACTAGCGCCTTCCGGGATGAAGTGCAAGCAGCCAATTCGAGGGAGCTCTCTGGCGAGCGGCCGTGACGCCCCTTGTTGCGAGTCCGGCATTCTCGTATAGTTATTTTCAGGAATGACATTAAAAAGAAAAACCTCTTCGCATTGGAGAAGCCTGTGACGCAAAAAAGCATGAGCCGCCGCCAATTGCTCCTCGGCTGGCGCGACAAATGGAACGAAGAAAAGAATAAACGAAAGACCCAGGAAGAGGCGGCCGAACGTGAGCTCCGTGAACGCGCCGAACGGCATGCCCAGCAAATACGAGAGGCGCGCCAGGCAAGGCAACGAGGCGAGTTGCAACTGGCTATGGAGCTTTACCGCGCAGCCCTCCGCATATCCTCCAATGATGCGGATATCCGCCGTGAACTTGGAGGCTGCCTCTACGATCTGGGGCAATTCATTCAGGCTCGTGTCGAATTCGAACGTGTGCTGCGCATTTTGAAACAGGACAATGTGGCCGTACTGAAATTGGGTTTTTGTCTGGTGCAGACAGGCCGGCCGGCCAAGGCGGCGGCTACTTGGATGCGTTTTACACCGAACGGGCCGGAGGAAGAGTCCCTGTTGCGCGTGCTTACCGCGCAATGCCGTCTTCTCGAAGGCGAAGCACCTCCACTCGAGCAGATCATGGCGACAGTGCGGGCGGCAGCGGAACCCATCCTTGGGGCTGCAAACGCATAACCCGCTTTCACCCGAAAGAGTTGCCCGGCATTTTCCAGGGGATGGAAAACACCGGGCTGCCACTGGGAGAGGAGAGAAGAAAAATGGATTTATTGCCCCTCTTGCATGGTTGCGTCGGCAGTGCAGCCTTGCAATGATCCATGCAAAAAGGCGAGAGTAGCTTCCAATTGCGAGGGGTGTGCAAACGGTGAAATAGCCAGGGTTCGGGCTGTGCCCATAAGTGTGGAAAAAACTGTCAAACCATAGGTTTCAACATCAACTTCTCCAGCTCCACCCTGGAAATGCAGCGGCTTGATGCTGCCGTCTTCCAAACCCTTTTTCAAAGCCCTGTTTAACAATTGCAACAATGCCTTGAGCTTCCACACCAATTCCTCACTGCTCAGCTCTGGCCTGCTCACGGAAAACGGCGAAAGTTTTACCAAAACCAAATAGCTGCTGCGGCGCTCCGTGGCATAGCCCATGAACACCCTGGCAAAATCCAAAACGGATTCGAGACCGTTGCTGCTTTCGTCTATTCCGGCGGCTATCTCGTCGGACAACTCGTCGAGTACATTCAGGCCGCACGTCAAGAATAACGCGGCCTTGGTTTTAAAATGATGGGTTATGAGCCCCGCGGCATGCCCGGCATCAGCGCCGATATCCTTAAGCGACGTTGATTCGTAACCCCGTTCGCCAAAAAGTGCGATGGCTGAGCGAATGATACGTTCCTGGCTAGTCATAACATTGAACTCCCCGGCTTGACCGGCAAGAACGCCCATACTGCCAACCTCTTTGCATTGAGCGAATCCGCATTCTGGATCTGAAAAATCTCCAACAATTTCAGAACACTGACAATTTTGCCACAGGGTTGGTTGGCCAGCCAATCAAGCACTTTCCTTGTACATCTTTCTCCTCGCGCGTGTCAATGCGCTTTCATGCCCCCAACCCCGCATCTTCCGCTTTGGTGGTCATAACCTTCTGTTTCATTTAGGAGAAAAGGGCAGCTCTTCAAAAAACATTCGGAAATAAAGCCTGACGACCCGAAAACGTTTCTCCGTCCGGTTCCCTGTCAACCTACTTGAATAATAATCCGCATTTGAAGTATGAGACTTCCGGCGGGCGGGGCAAGAGGATTTCCCTCCTCAGCGCATTTTCGCCTTGAAACAAGAATTACCCTATTGTTTCAGCTAGCGCATTTTCGCCTTGAAACAAGGCTCTCCCCTGAAACAATTTCCAATTG
>CAZFCK010000183.1:0-9796 GCA_964517355.1 uncultured Desulfovibrionaceae bacterium
CCCCTGGTCGTCGTGCGGGCGCGAAAGCCCGCGACTTTATTCTTTTTTCTTTTAGCCCGAAAGTCGTAGTTAAGATGCTCTAGCGCGCCGCGCCTTCCTTCCGCGCGTAATACGCGGTGACAAGTTCGTTGATTGTGCGCTGCAGCAGGTCCCTGTCGACAGGCTTGGTGATGCAGCCGTCCATGCCCGCGTTCTGGAAACGCTGCTTGTCTTCGCGCATGGCGTAGGCCGTGAGCGCGAGCACCGGAAGATTCGGATCAAAAGCCGCATCCGGGCCGGCCGAACGAATGCGGCGGGTGGCCTCCATGCCGTCCATTTCGGGCATCTGGATGTCCATGAGTACCAGATCGAAAGGTTGTTCTTCAAGCGCCGCGAGGGCTTGCTTGCCGTTGATCGCCGTTGTCACGCGGTGCCCCATGCTTTTGAGAAAATCGGCGATGAAAAGTTGATTCACGGCATTGTCCTCGGCAAAGAGAATATTCGCTTTGACGGAGGTTTCCAAGGTCGGAGGAGGCGCTGGTTTCTCATTGCGGTGGTGCGGGTCTTCCTGTTGCAGGCTTTTGAAACATGCTGAAAAATAGAAGGTCGAACCCTTGTTTTCCACGCTCTCCACCCAGATGGAGCCTTCCATAAGTTCAACCAGTTTTTTTGATATGGCCAATCCCAGTCCCGTACCCTTGTATTTCTCCTGATAGTTGCTGTCCACTTGCGTGAAACTGAAAAAGAGCTGGTTGATTTTATCTTGAGGCACGCCGATGCCCGTGTCGCTCACGGCAAAGAGCAGTTTAACCCCGGAGTCATCCGCCGTGGGGCGGGTGACACTCAGCGTGATACTGCCTTGCTCGGTGAATTTGATGGCGTTGTGCACCAGATTGCGCACGATTTGGGCCAGGCGCCCCGGATCGCCGTTGAGCACGGAAGGAATATCGGGCGCCAATTCAAGGTGCAGTGTGTCGCCTCTGCGCGATGCCTGGGTGTTGAAGGTCTTGAGGGTGCGCTCCAGTGTTTTGCGCAGATCGAAATTAACGTGCGCAAGCGTGATGCCGTGGGCCTCGATCTTCGCGAGATCAAGAATATCGTTGATGATGTCTATCAGGGAGACGGCGGAGTCGAGAATCATTTCCAGGTTTTCACGGATTTCGGCATCGATGTCCGATTCCAGGGTCAATTCGGCCATGCCGATGACGTTCGAGAGGGGCGTGCGGATTTCATGGCTCATGGTGGCCAGAAAGACCCCCTTGGCCTTGTTGGCCTCCTCGGCGCCGTTTTTAGCGCGCACGAGCTCCTCTTCCATGCGTTTACGCTCCGTCACGTCGCGGAACATGATTTGCACGAGATTTTCGCCGATAAGTTTCGTGCTCATGTCCACATCGAGGTACGTGCCGTCGTGCCGGCGATACCGCCGCTCCATGCGTAGTATGTGTCCGTCCAGGACCATCTTGATAATGCGCTCAACAGAGAGTTCGGCCAGATCGTCGGGGTGTACGATTCTGGAAGCGGGTATATCGGCCAGTTCTTCCAATTTATAGCCCAGCCAGAGCAGGGCTTGCGGATTGGCGTCGGTAATGACGCCCTGCTTGTTGATCAGAAAAATGCCTTCGCTGGCGTGTTCGTAGATGTCGCGGTACTGCTGTTCGCTTTCCTTGAGGCGATCCTGGGTATGCGTCAGTTCCACAAGTTTTTCCTGAAGCCCGCCCATGATTTGTTCCAACTGCTCGGTCATGGCGTTGAAAGCCTGGGCCAGTTCGCCAATCTCATCTTTGCCGTGCGTCGGCGCCCTGGCGGACAGTACGCCGTTGCGCACGGCCCGGGCGGTGGCCGCCAGTTCCTGCACGGGGCGCACGATACGCCGGATGGAAAGGTAGCCCATTCCAAGGGCCGCAAGAAAGGAAATCACCACCAGACTGATGATGATTGCCAGCGTATCGACGGCAAGGCCGAGGGCCGTGCTGAGGCGCCGTTCGGAAACCACGTTGAGCAACAGGTCTCCCAGAAACACTTGCTGGCAAGCGGCAACGACCCATATTCCATTCAGATTGCGGCGGATATTGTCATTGGGGAGAAGGTTGATGCGCATGGTTCCGGGGGTGATGGCGTTGTTCTTGTGCGCGAGCACTATTCCCTGCGAATCGAGAACATACACGGTCTCCCCGGAGCTGAGATCCATATCGCGCACAATTTCCAGTATATTGCTTAAATTGACGAGCGCAATGAGAACGCCTTTGAGTTCTCTGTTTTCCGCCGCATGGATGGGAACCGAGATTTTTATGTAGGACATTCTGGCGCCTTGTGTCCATTGCACGGGGCCGAAGTACGTTTTGTTGTCCCGCAATGGAATCGAAAAGGCCCTGTCGTCTTTCCAGGCGTGTTCCTGATCGGCAACGTCAATGTGGTCATGGGAATCGCGTTTCACCTGGGTCCTGAGCCGGCCGTGTTGATCAAGAAGATAGAGGGCGAAAAAGGGCGTGGGCTGAAAGAGCAGCAAATGTTGCAGCATTTCCTTTTGCCGCGCTGGAGACAGTTCCGCAATGCCTGTCGCCTCTTCTCCCAGCGCCAGTAGGGAATTCAGAAACATGAGGCGCTCGATGACCCGATTGCAAGCTTGTTCGGCGACCTTGCGCTCCAGGTCCAGAGCTTGTTGCTTGTGTACCGTGAAACTGAACCCGGTAATGATGCTGGCGGCGATAAGCAAGGGAACTACGGCTAAAAGAACCGAATGCGTGAAAAGCCTGCTGCGTATGCTGGGCGCCATCCTGAAAGCTCCTGCAAGCGTGTCGTTATGAAAATGCAGTACCTGGTGTTCCGGCGGCGGAATTGTACCCCCGGCTGAAAGAGGCAGTAAGCGTAATACTCTTTTGCTAAGGCTCTTTTCAAGTCAGGCACGTCATTGTTACCGGAAGCGGACAAAAGGCGGTTCGCCTCAGCGGCATGGAGCGCCGGCCCGCCTGTGCCGCGGCCATATTTTTTACCAGGGCATGAAATAATATATAGTTCCAGCACTGCGTGATATGAAAATCATTCTGCGCAGTTGGTTTCTTACCCTGTAAAAATGGTCCTTCGCAAGGGGGTAAGAAGTCGGCGTCAATTGCCGGTTTATAAACATTCAAGGTTGTTTTTGTCATTAAATGAAAAAACAACCTGTTGCCGACACGCTGCCCGCGAGCCTGCTTTGTGCATTTCGGGAACAATGATGGAAAAAAGGGATAGATTTTTCCGGGAAAGAAAATGTGAATCCGTTGTCAAAAGGGGGCGCGCTCAATGTACTTTGGGCTTTACTGTGGCAAGAAAGCTATTGTATGGATATGTAAAAATGAATCATAAATAGGGCAGAGGTTTTATTTCGGATTGCAAAAGCGCTTTCCGTAGGTCTCGGGTGAGGAGCACTACTTCGGAGAGATCAATGTGGGTTGATTCGGGCCGTGCACTGCACCAAGCGTAAAACTTTGGCTTTGGCGGAGAGGGGGCCGGTGCTGCGGGGCGGGATGGCAGTCTTTTTTTCCTCTCCCGGCAACATGTCCATTTTTTCTGAGGCGCATGCCCTCCATGCGATGGAGTTTAATATTGTGCTCTCAGTCGGGGGGTGAATGGAGGATGCCTTCATATCGAGTTCATGCTTTCCTGGCATTGCCCTGTCTTGTCGTGCTGTTCATCCTGGTTTCCGGGTGTGGCGGCAATGATCCCGTGTGTATTGGCTTTTCTGGACAATTAACCGGAATGTACGCCGATTTGGGCGTTGCGGCGCGTAACGGTGCGATTTTCGCCGTGGAGGACCTGAACACGGAAGGGGGCATCTCCGGGCGGCCTGTGAAATTGCTCGTCGAGGACGACCACAATACGCGCGAGGGCGCCGTGAAGGCTGCGAACGCTTTGTTGGATCAGGGCGCCGTGGGCATAGTGGGGCATATCACAAGTTCTCAGACTGTTGCCGCGCTCCCCGTCGTCAGTAAACGCGGCTCGGTCATGGTAAGCCCGACGGTTTCCTCCTCCGAACTTTCGGGATTGAAGGATGCCTTTTTCCGGGTGCAGGTGGCAACGGATCACAACGCACGGGGATTGGCGCTTTTCGCCGCCAACAAGGTGAAGGTCCGGCGCTTGGCCATGCTCCTGGACACGGGAAACCAGTCCTATGTGCAATCGTTTTCCCAGGTCTTCGCCGCTACGTTCGCGGCGCAAGGCGGGACAATAACGCAGCGGCTGACCTTTGATGCGTCAGGTTCCCCTGATTGGAAACAATTGCTGCGATCAGCCACTGACCATGGGGACGCCCAAGCGCTATGCGTTGTCGCCCCGGCCCCGGCTACGGCCATGCTGGCGCAGTACGCGCGTTTGATGGGGCTTGATTTGCCGTTATTTTCTTCAGGCCTGGCCCGGACGGTTGTTTTGCTTGAGGAAGGCGGCAGGGCTGTGGAAGGGTTGTACATGACAAACTCGGTGGATACTTCCAAACCAGCGTATAAGCGGTTTGTGGACCGGTATGAGGAACGTTTTGGACGAGAGGCCCTATATGCCTCGGTACGGGGGTATGAAGCGGTCATGCTGCTCGCCGCGGGACTGCGGCAAACCGGTGGAGAAACCAAAGGATTGCAGCAGGCATTGCAACGTATCGACCGCATTCCAGGGGTGGATTCCCTGATTTCGATGGATGCCTACGGCGACTGCCGCCGCCCTTCATTTATTTTGCAAATAAAAGAAGGGCGTTTTGTCAATGTGGACGGTCTTCCGGCAGAGGAAGGGGCATGAAGGCTTTCCCTCTCGCCTTGATTGTCCGCAGATTATTGCTGTGGAAACTTTTTGTCCCCATAGTCGCTTTGCTTTTCATAACGGGTGTTGGGGCCGGGGTTTGGTTGTACGACAACACGGTTGCCCTGCATATCCATCTTGCAGACAATCTGGCGAGCGATGTTGAACGGTATATCCAGGATGCTTCCCATTCATTGCGTTCACTGTGCAAGGTCTTGTGCAACACCAATCCCAGCCAGTGGAATCCGCAGTTGAGAAGTTTGGTCGCGGAACGCGGCTACTTCGAAAAAGTCGCGGTGTTGGACAGTAGCGGAAAGTTGCTGGACTCCTGGCCCGAGGATGCTGCGGGATTCGACTACTCGGGGTTGCTTGCGGATCAATCCCGGGGCGGGGCGATGAATTTTTCCTGGCCCTATGTTTCGCAGGAAAGCGGTCAGGTAACGGTTAATGTCTCTACCCGATCGGAGTTGAACGGCAATATATTGCTCGCGGAATTACAGTTGAGCACCCTGCAGGGCCTGGTGGAGAGTCTCACCATAGTCAATCCCGAATTGTGGCTGCTCGTTTTGGATGCGCACGGCAACCTGATAGCGCATCCGACCCCCGCAGCCGTGCAGCGGCAGGATAACATGGCCGCTGTGCCCCTGGTGCGTGAGGCGCTGCAGAGCCGGGAAAGCCGGTTTGGACTGGATAAGGTGGATGGCCGGTATTTCCTGACATATGCCAGACGCCTTGACCCCTGCAATTGGGTGGTGATCGTGGCCCAGCCGTTACTGGGGATATATGGTCCGCTGGTGCGCGGCCTGTTTTTCGGGCTGCTCTGCTTGCTGGTGCTTTTCCTGGCCATTATTTGGGTTTTGCACCAGACCCTGGAGCGGCGAGTGTTGATCCCGTTGACCGAATTGACGGCAAGCGTGCAGGCCTTTACGGCAGGGAAACCGGTAGGGCACATTGATAAAAGGACGGGAGATAACGAGGAACCCAGCGCGGAACTGGTGGCCTTGAAGAAACGCTTCGCATTCATGGCCGTCACCATCGGCGAACGCGAACGCGCCCTGGACCGGGCCAGACAACAAGCCGAGCAGGCATCAAAGGCGAAAAGCGAATTTTTGGCCAACATGAGCCACGAGATACGCACGCCCCTAAACGGTGTTCTGGGGATTTTACAGCTTCTCAACCTCACGCGGCTGGACCGTGAACAACAGGAGTTCGTGCGGCTGGCCACATTGTCGGGCAAAGGGCTTTTGCGTGTTATTGACGACATTCTGGATTTTTCCCGAATCGAAGCCGGCGAGCTAGAGATAAGGAGTGAACCTTTTGCGCCCGCAACGCTTGCGAACAACGTATGCGATACATTGCTGCCGCAGTCGCGGGAAAAAGGGGTCGCCCTGCAATGCGTCATTGATCCGGCCCTGCCGGAGCGCTTGTTGGGTGATGAGGCGCGGTTGCGCCAGGTGTTGTTCAATCTGGTGGGCAACGCCCTGAAGTTCACCCAGGAAGGCGCCGTGCAATTGAGGTTGGAACTGCTTTCCGCCTCTGGAAAGAATCCGGTGCTGGTGCGCTTCGTGGTCCAGGACACGGGGATCGGTATCCCCAAGGAGATGCAGAAGGTGGTTTTTGAACCGTTCAAGCAGGTGGATGGTTCTTTGTCCAGACGCTACATGGGCAGCGGATTGGGACTGGGTATTGTGCAAGGCCTGATCCAACGCATGGGCGGCAGTGTGGAAATTGAAAGCCAGCCTGGCGAAGGCACCACAGTGCGTTTCGTTATTGCGCTGCACCCCGTTCCGGAGCACGAGACCGCGGAAAATGCCGCGCCTCTGGCGTCCTTCTGCGTGGGATGCATTTGCAACGTCCTCCTGGCCGAAGATAACGATGTGAACAGGCTTATGGCCGTTTCCATGTTGAAGAAGATGGGCCACAATGTCGTGGCCGTTGATAACGGAGAACACGTGCTGCAAGCCTTGGAGGAGGCCTACTTCGATGTGGTGCTCATGGACGTGCAGATGCCCGTGCTGGACGGCTTGGAAGCCACGCAACGTATCCGGGCCAATGAAAGGGAGGGACGTTTCTCCGGCCATGTGCCCATTGTCGCCGTAACGGCCCATGCCCTCCAAGGCGATAAAGAGCGGTTTCTGGACGCTGGCATGGACGATTATCTGGCCAAGCCGTTGGATATGGTTGAATTAGACCGCATTTTGCAAAAATACTGTGGACGACGTTATTCGGGGTGAACGACCGCCCGCGCTAAAGGAGTGATCATGCAGTTCGGTTTTGCCACGGCCAGAGAGATTCTTTTTGGTGACGGGGTGTTGGAAACGGCTGTTGAGCATATGGCTCGCATTGGCAAAAGATTTCTGGTGGTCACGGGAAGTACGGGAGAGCGGGCCGCGCCATTGTTGCGCGCTTTGTCGCGTCACGAACTGGAAGCCGTCCCCTATGCCGTTTCCAATGAACCCAGTGTGGACATGGTCGTCAAAGGGGCGGAAAAGGCTCTTGACGAGGCGTGTCAGGCCGTGATCGGCATTGGCGGCGGAAGTGTCATGGACGCGGCCAAGGCTATCGCCGCTCTGATGACCAACCGCAAGGACGTTTACGAATATCTCGAAGTGGTGGGGCGGGGACGCCCCCTCGATGCTCCGGCCGCGCCTTGTGTCGCCATACCCACCACGGCGGGCACGGGCGCTGAGGTCACGCGCAACGCGGTCCTGACCGCGGCGCAGCACAAGGTTAAGGTGAGTCTGCGTCATCTTTCCATGCTGCCGTGCCTGGCGGTGGTGGACCCGACCCTGACCCATGCCATGGGGCCGCACCTTACAGCAGCCACGGGCATGGATGCGTTGACGCAGCTTATTGAAGCCTATGTTTCACGAAAGGCGACACCATTGACGGATGGTTTTTGTCTGGAAGGGCTGGTGCGGGTGGCGCGCTCCCTCCCTGTGGCCTATGCCGACGGCGCCAATGCCGCGGCGCGCGAGGACATGGCCCTGGGGAGTCTGCTTTCAGGTCTCGCCCTGGCCAACGGGGGCTTGGGCGCCGTGCATGGCTTGGCCGCGCCGCTTGGCGGCCTTTTGGGCGCGCCCCACGGTATGATCTGCGCCGCTTTGTTGCCGGCGGTGCTGCGGGCCAACTGCCAGGCCTTGCGGCAGCGGGAGCCGGAATCGCCGGCGCTTGGGCGCATGCGGGATGTGGCCGCGTTATGCACCGGATTGAGCCAAGCCGCCATAGAGGACGGTATTGCCTGGGTGGAGGAGTTATGTGTCTCCATGGAGGTCCGGGGCCTGTCCGTCATGGGCCTGCGCGAAGAGGAGCTGGAGAAGGTGGCCGGCATGGGCCTGCGCGCGAGCAGTATGCGCGGCAATCCCGTGCCCCTGGAACAGGGGGAGGTGGTGGCGATTTTGCGTCAGGCCTTGTAATGGGGCTGCCAGGGGTTATTGCGCCCCCGGCACGTGTTCCAGTTCTTGTTTCAGGGCGTCGCGTTCACGAGCGGCTTGCAGGTACCGGTGTTGGAAATCGTCTCGTTCCATGAGTGCGGCTTTCATGTCGATATAGGCTCTGTTCAGCGTGTATTCCAGTTGCTTGACGCGCTGCTCCAATTGTGCCGCGGAGGCATGCGTTTCATTGCTTGTGTGGGACGGGGCCTGCCGCTCTTTGGCAATCATGCTTTTGAGTTCTTGCAGTTCACGGCGCAGGTTCTCGTTCTCCCGACGGCATCGGGACACTTCATGGTCGGCTTGTTGTTCGGCCTGTTGCCGCGCCTGGTCGCCGCAGCCCGCAAGCAGGCAGAGCAAGAACATGGCCATGACGGTTGCACACTTGCTCATGCATCCCTCGTTGCAATGACGCCGGGTGTTTTTCATGACGGACGCCGTGGTTTGACATTTTTTAACATTATTTTACGATATTCGGATAATGTCCACGACTATGGATTTCCCGCGATTTGTAATGGCTGAAGTCCACGTTGTGCAGCTGTTGCCCTTGTTTCCGGCTTGCAAGCAGCAGAAGCACAAGGAGCAGCGCGAACAGCAGTACGGCTATGATAATGATCCATTGCAGCATAGCTGATTCTTTTGGGTGTTCCCTGGTAGAAGGTCCAATGAACACGGTTCGTTCTTTTTGGGGCGCTCTGGCGAACCATTTTCCTGATTATTCTTTAACGTTATCCAATGGAAAAATCCAGTCCGGTTTGCATGCCCTGTTTCGTTTGCTGCGACACGCATTATTCGGTCTACGCGGATCTGACTTCAAAAACACAAAAGGATTGTGACGTTGAAAAGAACACCATTGCGCGCAATACGTTTGAAATGCCTCGAATGCTCGGGGGGGGACAAACAGGAAGTCTTGCATTGCGCTCTTGAGAATTGTCCATTGTTTCCGTATAGAATGGGGGTGGATCCTCAGAGTCCCTTATCATTGCCGGGACAGGATGCGCAGGGTACAATGTGCGAAAAAATTCCGGGAGAATCGGACTCCGCTGGAAAACGGCAAGAGCCCAGGGATGATCAGTACAATCTTCTCACGTTGAAAAAAACGTAACGCTTTTTTTTCTGGGAGTCCGCCCTATGGAATGGCGGACCAGGGGGCGCGCTCCCCTCCTGGCGGGGGAGGGGGAGCACACCCATAGGCATTGTTGCAATTCTTATGCTCCAGCTGTGCTTATGATCGAAAAATATGCTTGATCCCAAGGTATTATGCTGTTTTCTGTTCATAGTGTCAGCGTAAAGCGCCCTTTTCTGTATTGCAGGAGGAATTTCCCGGCTTGGGACAATACCAGAAACGCTACAGTATCTGTCTAATATTATGAAGTTAAAAGTTTTGGAAAGAGGACCCGGGGGGGAAAACCTTTTTCAAAATCTTCAGCCCTCGGGCGCGGTCGTTTCGCGCTTTGGGGATGAAGATAGCAGCGCTGGTTTCCCACCGGTAACAATACATTATACGACTTTCTGGGTGGCGAATGTGCTATAACATGCCGCATTTGTTAAAAAAAACGTGCATAATGGCGTCGTTTTTCCGGCGTCCAGGGGCCTCCCCTGGTCGTCGTGCGGGCGCGAAAGCC
>CAZFCK010000184.1:0-9775 GCA_964517355.1 uncultured Desulfovibrionaceae bacterium
GCATAAGAGCATCTAGCGCTTTTCAAGCGTGAGATGCTCTAGAAACACAGCCTAGGAGATTCTGAAGAACCTTTTCCAAACGGTTCGTAAGCCGCCGGAGGCGTACCCTTCGCAATGCCGGCAGAATCCAACCCCACGCATTCTGTCCTTCCGTTCATTGTTTTCTCCTTTTATTGATGCCCCTTCTCAACAGTGCGACATCTTTCCAGCGTTCCTTTTCTACACGTTCAGCGCTTTTGACGCTGCGGCTCGAAAGGTATTGCATCTCCCGTTGCATCTTATGATAGCTTTCCAACCGCTCCACCGCGAGGTCGCCGGATTCCACGGCGCGCAGCACGGCGCACCCCGGTTCATGCCTGTGTGAGCAGTCCGCGAAACGGCACATCCCGGCCAATGCCCAGATGTCGGCGAACGTGTTGGCCAACCCGTCGCCGTCCTCATGGAACGCGATTTCGCGGATGCCGGGGTTGTCCATGAGCATTCCGCCCTGCGGCATGCTGATGAGTTCCCGCGCGGTTGTGGTGTGGCGGCCTTTGCCGTCGCTGGCGCTGACCGCGGCTGTGGCCTGGATGGCGTTTCCGTGCAGCATGTTGGCCAGCGTCGATTTGCCCGCGCCGGACGATCCCAGCATGGCCGAGGTCAGGCCGGGGCCGAGATGGGGTTCCAGTTCCTCTTTGCCCCTGCCGTCCACCATGGAGGTCAGCACCACGGACGCCCCCAAAGCAATAGCCTCGACCTCCAGCCTGAACGGCTCCGGGTCCCGGTGCAGGTCCGCCTTGGTCAGCACCACGACGGGGGCGAGGCCGCAGTTGTAGACCAGCGTCAGATACCGCTCCAGGCGTCTGAGATTGAAATCCCGATCCAGCCCGCAGACGATGAACACCATGTCGAGGTTCGCGGCAATGGCCTGTTCGCGGGGGGCGCTCCCCGCCCGATGGCCGCGCAACCCGGACTCGCCTCGGGAGAGCATGTTCCTGCGCGGAATGACGCCGGTCACAACGGCGTCGTCCACCAGAACCCAGTCTCCTGTGACGGGGTAATCCCGGGCGCGGGAATGCAGGAGTTTCCCCGCCGGGGAGCACAGCCATTCCTCCCGGCCATCCGACGCCAGGAACAAGTTGCGCTGCACGCTGATGATGCGGGCAACGCGGCCTTGGACCGCGTCCATGGCCGCCAGTTCCCGCTCAAAATGCCCGCTCCACCCCAACTGGCGGAGCGAGGCGGCCTTTACGGATATATTTTCGCGTATTTTTGTATGCTTGGTCATGCGTCATCACCATTTCGTTGAGACCGGCCGCGCCGGCCGTACGTTGCAATGAATGCCGCCCAATGGCCCGGGGCCAAAGGGGGAGTATCACTATGATGATGCGGGCGTCGCCGAAATGAGCGCAAGACGGGGGCAAAACGAGAGGGCGCGACAAAAGACCTGTTTCGGGAGAAACACAGCTCAGACAGGCCAAAACGGCCCGGTTACGCGCCGCGCGGAAACGCGGCGGGAAAGCGGATCAAGCCTGCCGGTTGCCTCTCATTTCGGCAACGCGCACGACAAGTTCCATACTCTTGTTGAACATCAAGACTCCTTGTTCATGAAATATGTGCCTGCATTGCCCTATCCGGGGGCGGGTGTCAATCGCCGGCAGGCGGTCGGGAGATGCGGCGTCTCGCACCGCGTCACACGCCCCCGCTCAGCAACAGCATGTCCGGCACGGGATGGGGCGCGACCGGAGCGAGGCGCTGGGCTTCGGTCCGGGCCAGGAGCGCGGCCAGCCTGGCCCGCTTGGCGGCGTACGCCGCATAGTTGGGGCTGCCGCTATTGGCCAGGTTGTCCAGTTCCTCGGGATCAACGTCGTTCCCCTCTCCGTCCTTGAGGCGGTACATTTCATATTCCTGGGGCGCGGCGCCCGAAGGATCGAAATAGCGCGCGTATTTCCATTCCCCGTCCGCGTCCTTGCTGATGATGCAGCGGATATGACACGGGGCGGTGATGATTTTGTTGGGTTCGCTCTGCCCCGCGTATTGGTCGTCGAAGGTGAAAAGCACGGTGTCCTGCACCTGGGACTGCGCGCCGGTGAGGATCGGCGTGAGATTCTTTCCCGGGAGATGGGCCCAGCTGCGTTCCGGCACGCCGCACAGGCCGGCCAGGGTGGGCACGAGATCCACCAGTCCGGCGTAGGCAGCCGTCCTGCGGGGCTCGGGAAAGAGCACGGGGTTGGAGAAGATCAGCGGAATGTTGACGCACTCCTCATAGACGTTGAACATCTTCTGGCGCAAGCCGCTGTGGGCCAGCCCCACCTCGCCGTGATCCGCGGTGCGCACGATCACTGTGGACTCGGTCAGCCCCCGCTCCTCCAGCGCCTGCAGGACAGCGTCGAACTGGGCGTCGATGATTGTCTGCAGGTAGCCGTAGAAATTGACGTAGTCGAGCTGTTTCTGTTTGGTGAGCAAGGGCCCCAGACCGAGGGCGTAGAGCTGTTTGGCCTGTTTTTGAACCTCGGGTTTCAGGGAGAGGTCGTCCGCGTCGTGAGAGTCCGGCACGGAAATCCCCATGTCCAGATCGGCGGTGTTCTTGTAGCTGTCGTCGTCGCAGCTCTCCGCGTCCCACAAGCCTGGGTAGGCCAGGATATCGTGAGGGTTGGCCAGGGAGACGACCAGGCAAAAAGGCCTGGTCCTGGCTTTTTCCGGGGTCATGCCCCTGAGGTAGGCCAAGGCTTGATCCACGGTGGGCTCGTCCATGTCGGAGCAGCCGCCCCCCAAGGTGTCCGCGTCAAGAGCTTCGCCGACATTGGTGGGCACCCAGCCATTGAAGCCGAATCGCGCGAGATCTTCGGAGGACGCCGTCCCTCCGTCCGCGCCTTTGGACAAATGCCACTTGCCCCGCAGCTGCACGTCGTAGCCGACATCCTCAAGCAGCTTGGCCAGGTTGAGCAGATCCGGGGAAAGTGTGGGCTCGTAAGGGGACAGGGAGCCGCCCTCGGTCAGGGTCAGGGTCACTCCGTGCTGGGCGGGGTAGAGCCCGGTAAAGAGGCAGCCCCGGCTGGGCGAGCACATGGAGGCGTTGCAAAAGGCGCGCGTGAAATCCAGGCCGTTGTCCAGCAGGCGCTTACGCGCCTTGTTGAGGTTTTCGTCGGCCCAGCCCGCGGGCCAGTTTCTGGGGTAGCGCTCCTGATCGCTGACAAGGAGCAGCAGATTCGGCCTGTCCGGAAGCGTGCCGGCACTGGCCGCGGCCGGGCCGCCGGCCATGGCGGGCAGCCCCGGCAAGGTGGAGGCCACGACGCCAAGCGCCAGAGCCTGGGCCGTATCCTTGATGAATTCGCGGCGGGAGACGTTGGTATTGTCCTTGTCCTGCATGGGGCGGTTCTCCTTGGGGCAAAATATGCCGCATCATGCGGCAAGGCCTGGCGGCGCTGGATGACGGCGGCGCAGACGATTTCTGTTATCCAATACGCTGCATCCCGCCGCTATTCAAGGCATAGCCGCCGAAAACAAGCAGGGAAAGGTGCGAGGGGGGAACCCCTTGGAAACGGGTTTCCCCCCTCGCGCGCTCTCCTTTCCAAACCTTACAATGTTGGGGGAAAACGCCCCCCTGGACATCCATAATTACTTCCCGAACAACTCCTGAGGCTTCTCCGTGCTTCCCCCGGAACCAGGAAAGTGCGGGTATTTGTAGGCCGGCTTGCCCGATTCGATAAGCTGGTGCGAGGCCTCCATAAACTCCACAAAGCGGTGCTTGCATTCGTAGAATCCGTGCCACCAGGCATAATCCGGGGCCATCATCTGCGCGCCCATGCGCGCGCGGCGGCCTTCGTGGTGCCACAGCTCGTAGAATTCCCACTCCAGAGCCTCGTCGAAGAACGGCTTCGGCGTCAGCAGCCCCTGGGCGTACAGCTCGTCCAGCTTCGCCTTGGCCGGCTTGAAATACACCTCGTTGTAATTCTCGATGGCATCGTCGGAGTTGTTGAAGTGGTCTTCGGTCCACGCTTTGGAGTGGCACTGCAGGCACACGGCCTTCATCTTGTCCCGCTCCGCCCGCCAATCGGTCTTGGCCGGGAACGGCTTGAATTCGGAGGGCCTCACGGTAAGCGGCGCTTGAGACTCCCAGGCCAGACGCTCGGTCACGTCGTGAGTGCCCGCCACAGGCCCCACTCCGGACATGTGGCAGGAGGCGCAGGTCGGGGCGCGGTAGTCCACGCCCGGAGTCCACATTCCCGGCGCCGCGGACCAGTTGTAGGATGGGCCGTCCGTGGCGTAGATAGCTCCATGCTTGGATTCGGTGTAGATTTCGATCTGCGGGTGGTCCGGCCCCAGGTGGCACTGTCCGCAGGCTTCGGGCTTCCTGGCCTCGGCGGGGGAGAAGGCGTGCCGGGTGTGGCAGCTGGTGCAGCTGCCCAGGCTGCCGTCAAGGTTGAGGCGCCCCACGCCCACGTTGGGCCAGGTCTCGGGCGTCAACACCCCCTTGTCGTCGATTTTCAGCACAGTGCCGTGGCAGGCGAAGCACCCTGTCTTGCGCTCAATGGCGTTGTTCATGCCATCATTGAGCCAATAGTCAATCTTCCAGATGATTTCCAATGTATTGGCATGCTTGGACCTGGCGTACTGCTCCGCCTGGTCCGGATGGCAGCGCGAGCAGTCCTTGGGCGTGACCACCGCGGCCACGGGAATCCTGTATTGCTCCTCGGAGTAGGGCATGTCCTTGTTGGCGTAGTATTCAAAATGCGCCCGGGACACGTCCGGATCGCTCGGCTGGGCCTGGTGGCAGTCCAGGCAGGTGATTCCCGACTTGGCGTGCCCGCTGTTGGCCCAGTCCGCGAAGATGCCGGGGGTTTCCTTCTTGTGGCACTCGATGCAGGCCACGGCCTGTTTCGGCATGGCCATCTGCAGTTTGAACTCACGCACCAGGGGAAAATTCTGGGATTCCTGCGCCAGGACGAGCGCGGCCGTCAGGCAGACGGCCGCCGTCACGGCGCATGCGGCGATCAGCGTTCCACATTTCATCGATCCTGCCTCCTCTCGTTTGTTACCGTTTTTCAGCCAGACTGAGCCAGGCAAGGCCCTGGGCGCGGTAAGGCGCTCCACGCTCCCGGTAATCGTAGATTTCGCGGTCCACGTGCACCAGATGACGATGGCAATCCGTGCATCGGCGGGCCTCGCCTTCAGGCGCGTACAGCACGCTCCGGTGGGCGCGCATGGCGCCGCGGTTGTAGGGGGCGTCGGCCAGATTGCGATGGCATTTCAGGCACTGGTCGTTCTTGATGGCCGCCCAGGCCAGCCGGCGCATTTCGGCCCTGTCGTAAGCCTTTGCCCCCTCCAGTAGATGCACGGCCACGTCCTTGGCTCCGTGCAGCGTTTTCATAAAGAAGAAGTTCATGGTGTCGTGTGGGGCGGGCAGGTGGCAGTCCATGCAATCGGCCACCAGCCCCCGTTGGTTGGAGGTGTGCGACGACGTGCGCCAGGCTGCCACGGCAGGCTGGATTTCATGACAGGTGGCGCAGAACTCCGGCGTGGAGGTGCGCACCATGGTGTAATACGTGAGGCTGAACAGGGGAAACGCTATCAGCACACCGATAGCCGTGAACAGCAGGGGCTTGACCAGACGTTTCATGCCTCCCTCCCTTGCCAAGGCTGGCGTAGGTTTTCGTCACTATACAGAATAGCTCGAACCGTGCGGAAGGGAAGAAAAACATTACTGCCCAGGTTTTGGCACAAAGCGGCACAAGCTTTGGGCTATCAAACCGGCCAACCGTTTTCCCCGGTAGTTGTAGCGAAATATGGTTTCAGCGAGATACAAGGGATAGTATTCCGGAGAGAAAAATTTCTGATGGGCGAACCAATCGTCCGCAAAGGCCGCGAACCCCTTCTCGCGCTCCAGGGGCAGTTGTCCGGGCGTGAAGTCGCCGCCAAAGAGCTTCATGCCGCGCGGGCAACAGGCAAAAACCAATCCCGCGTACTTATTGAAAGCATCCGTTATTACCAGCCGCCGCCATTCCTTTTTGGCCAGGGGCATGGTCAGAACCTCGCGGGCCGCGAGACCAGGCATGAAGGCCATCTCAACCCGATCCGCGCCGTTGAACCTGAGGGCGAAGACATAGGCGCGGCAGCCCTGGCACAACATCTGCTCCCCCTCGTCCTCCAGGTTGGGACAAAAACGGACCAGATCGCCGGAAGGAGACAAAACGTCGCTGGAATCCGTTATCTCCGCCAGCAGGGAGGACCGGATCGTGGTGTACGCCTTGTGGACGGTGTCCCTATTGACCTTCAGAACACGGGCGGCCTGCCCCGGACGCGATCCTTCGACGAAAAGGGGCAGCAATTCGAACCAGGCGCCCAGGTCAAGGCGGCCACGGTTGATCCAGCGCCCGGAATATTCATGGTAGGTATACGCGCAATCCGGACAGCGCAATCGCCCGTCATTGAGCCTGTAGGCCTTGGCCTGGCCGCACCTGGGGCACCCCTCTCCGGCCTGGCGGCGGAAGGGCTCGAACCAGAGGCGAGCCTGTGTGGAATGACGAATTTCCCGGGACACGCGCGTGACCTCTCATAATTCACAACACTGAGGAGACGTTGATTCAAGCGTCCGACAATGCCCCAAAGAGTTCCCCTCCCGTTCTACATAAAACAAAACCGGGGGACAAACCCCGCGGCGGCTCTGGATAGCGCATTTTCGCCTTGAAACAAGGGAAAATCTTGGCAGAAACAGCAATATAGGCCATTATGGCCAATCCGGAAAGCGTGGGCGCCGCCGCAACGGTCCCTTGTTCCGGAAAAACGTCCGTGAAAACGCACAGGCCGGACGTACGGGATGGTTTCCGGGCGGCCGAAGCAGGCCACCGGACGGAAAAAAAACGTCACAAACCGCCGCTCTTCAGGGAGAACATGATGCGCATCGACCAGGAAACCACCGCCAAGATTTTAAAGATCCTGCACGAGGAAATCGTTCCGGCGCAAGGATGCACGGAACCCATCGCCATCGCCCTGGTCGCCGCCAAAGCCAAAGAGGTATTGGGCGAACTCCCTGAACTCGTGAAAATTTTCGTTTCAGGAAACATCATCAAAAACGTGAAAAGCGTTGTGGTGCCCAACAGTGGGGGAATGATCGGCATTGAGACCGCCGCGGCCATGGGCATTGTGGCCGGAGACTGCACGAAGGATCTGATGGTCATCAGCGCGGTGACCGAAGAGGATATGGCGGCGGTCAGAGAGTACCTGGAAAAGGCGTCGTTCGAAATCATTCATGAAAAGACTCCGGTCAAGCTCTACGTCCGCGTCGAAGTGTTTTCCGGAGGCAAAAGCGCCCTGGTGGAAGTGCAGTATCTGCACACCAACCTTACCAAAGTGGTCAAAGACGGCCAGGTGCTCCTCGACCGTGGATTCAGCCCGGAAAATTTCAAGACCACGCAGGAGGACCGCTCCATTTTGTCGGTCCAACTGATTTACGATCTCGCCAATAGTATCGACCTGGAGCTGATCCGGCCGTTGTTCGACCAGGTCATAGAGCTGAACAGCACCATTGCCGACGAGGGATTGCGGAATGTCTACGGGGTGAACATCGGCAGCAGCATCGTCAAAAATATCGAACAGGGAATTTACGGAGACGATATCCGCAATCACTGCGCCAGTTACGCCGCGGCGGGAAGTGACGCCCGCATGAGCGGCTGCCCCTTGCCGGTCATGACCACCAGCGGCAGCGGCAACCAGGGCATGACCGCCTCGTTGCCGGTGATCAAATATGCCCGGATGAAGGGCTTATCGGAAGAGCGGTTGATCCGGGCGCTTTTTCTGTCCCACCTGTGCACCGTGCACATCAAGACCCAGGTGGGGCGGCTGTCCGCTTATTGCGGCGCCATGTGCGCCGCGGCCGGCGTCAGCGGAGCCATCACCTTTTTGCTCGGCGAGGACTACGCGACCGTGGCCCACGCCATCATCAACACCCTGGGCAACATTTCCGGCATCATCTGCGACGGCGCCAAACCGTCCTGCGCCATGAAGATAGCCACCGGCATATACGCCGCGTTCGATTCGGCGACCCTGGCCTCCTGCCATAAGGATCTCCACGGCGGAGACGGGATTGTGGGCAGCGACGTGGAAGCCACCATCCGCAATATCGGCGAACTGGCCAGTTCCGGAATGAAGCAGACCGACGAGATTATTTTGAAGATAATGACCTCCTGACCCGTAGCGGCCGTTTATTGAGGCCCGGCGCTCCTGAAGTGACCGCTTTCAAAATCCGACGAAACCGAAAAGGCCTGCGAACATGAAAATGAATTCCAAAGATTGGGGATGGGTGGCCATCAATATCGGCATGGGCATCGGAGCGGGCATCGTGTTCCTGCCCATCCAGGCCGGTCTGGTCGGGCTGTGGACCTTTCTGCTCGCCATACTTATCGCCTATCCCGCCCTGTACCAGTTCCAGCGCCTGTTTATCAACACGCTGATCGAATCCCGGGAAGCCGCGGACTATCCGACGACCATCAGCGAATATCTGGGAAGCAAATGGGGGGCGGCGCTCGGCATCATTTATTTCGTGATGCTCCTGATCTGGCTCTGCGTGTACAGCGAAACAGTCACCAACGACAGCGCCTCCTATATCCAGGCCGCGGGCCTCACGGACGGGTTGCTGTCCGGGAACCATCTCTACGCCCTGATGCTGATCGGCTTGCTGGTCTTTCTCGCCTTTGTGAGTAAAACGCTGCTGTTTCACTTGTCCAAAATTCTGGTCGTCGTCATTCTTTCCTCTTTGGTCGTTCTCGCCCTGATGATCGTCCCGCATTGGGATGTCCAAAACATCAAGGAAATCACGTCGATTTCGCAAATGCTCTCGCAGACCATCGTGACGCTGCCCTTTGCCATGACCTCGATTCTGTTTTTGCAATCGCTGAGTCCGATGGTCATTTACGTCCGATCCGAATACGACGATCTGGACGTTGCCAGAACAAAGGCGATGCAGATCATGAACCGCGCCTTTTTCATTTTGGCCGGGGTGGTCTTTTTCTTCGCCTTTTCCTGCACCATGTCCATAACGCATCAGGACGCCTGCAACGCCTTTTTGGCCAACACGTCTTTTCTGGCGATCATGGTCAAGGTCATACCGGGAACCCTTGTTCCGGCCCTGGGGGTGACCATTGACCTCTGCGCCGTGACGACCTCCTTTTTCGGTGTGCTGCTCGGGCTGCACGAAGCCTGCGTCGGGCTTTACATGAACCTTTTCGCTACAGACAGGCCCCAAAAAACGGTCAACATGGCGAAAATATCCGCCGGAGCCGTGGCCCTTATCGTGCTGCTCGGCTGGACCGCGACCATCGTCGATTTCCCAATTCTTTATTTTACCAGTATCTGCAGCCCCATTTTCGCCGTTATCGGCTGCTTCATTCCCGTTATCCTCATCTACAAGGTAGAGGCCCTGGCCAAATACCGCGGACCGCAATCCTGGATAGTCGTCTTCACCGGAGTCCTGCTGGTCCTGTCTCCATTTCTGGCTCTGGTGGAGCAATAAAATGGTTCATCCGGCCTAATTCCAATTCCATTTCAAATAATCCGTCATTCCAAATGGAATTGGAAAGCGCACCAGGAGGGTGCGCCCGAAGTACAAAGTATTATAGAAATCGAACACGATTTTCTGAGTGAAGCTCGTGTTATAACATTTTGCATTTGTTGAGAAAGTAAGAAATCAAATAGTCATTTTTCCGGCGTCCAGGGGCCTCCCCTGGTCGTCGTGCGGGCGCGAAGGCCCGCGACTTTATTCTTTTTTTCTTTTAGAGCATCTCACGCTTGAAAAGCGCTA
>CAZFCK010000185.1:0-9442 GCA_964517355.1 uncultured Desulfovibrionaceae bacterium
AGGGAAATGCATAAGAGCATCTAGCGCTTTTCAAGCGTGAGATGCTCTAAAAAAGAATAAAGTCGCGGGCTTTCGCTCCGGAACGACGACCAGGGGAGGCCCCTGGACGCCGGAAACAAAGACTCTTCCATACTCGTTTATTCAGTAAATGGACAATGTTACAGTACACCCTCAACCTGGAACGTTGCGTTAAAGCCCCAAAAGCGCCTTGAGTTCGCGGGCATTGGCCCGGCTGGCCACGACCTCCGTATGTTCGGCGTCGTCCATCACCAGCACGTAGCGGCCGTTTTCCCAGGGAGATATTTCGCGCACGTGCGCCAGGTTGATGAGATGCCCCCGATGGGGGCGGAAAAAACGGTGGCGTCCCATGGGATCGCGCAGGCGTTCCTGGAGATTGTCGAGGGTGCAGCCCGCCTGGGCCGTGAATTGTTCGCTATGGGTATGCACGATGACCCGTTTTTTGTGGGCGCGGCAGAGCACCAGCTCTTCCGGCCTGAGCAAAAGCAGCCTGCCGCCGTGCTCCACCGGAACGCGCACGGCCCCTTGCGCAGTGGCCATATCCAAGATCGCGGCGAGGCGCCGCAACTGGCTGGCCGGGGCCTGGGCGTGGTCCGTGGGCAGGGCGTTGCGCAGGGCGCGGGCGCGCTCCACGCTACGGAACACGCGGTCCTCGGAAAACGGCTTGAGGATGTAGTCCATTGCGCATTCCTCAAAGGCGCGGACGGCGTGTTGGTCGTGGGCTGTGGCCATGACCACCAGGGGCGGGGATTCCATGGCGGCCAGGCGGCTGGTGACGTGGAAACCGTCTTGCCCCGGCATCTGTATGTCCAGGAACACAAGATCCACAGGCTCGCGGGCAATGACTTCCAGGGCGGCATTGGCCGTGGACGCCAAGGCGACCACCTCCACGCCTTCGATGGTGGAAAGGATGTATGCGAGTTCGTCCCGTGCCGGGGGTTCGTCATCCACGACAAGACAGCGCAAGGGTGCGGGAGCGGGGGAGGCCATGGGCGATTCTCCGCGGAAAAAACGATGCCCGGCGCGTTTGCGCCGCGCGGGAATTTAGGTGTTGCGTGTGCCGATTTTCTTCATAACGGTCCGCAGCCCGGGAGGCAACCGTTTACCAGGGAAACGCATTTGAAAGGAAACGCTGATTAATTCACTGGATATGCGAGGGGGAAACCCTGGCTCTGCTGTCGCCATCCGTAAGGCGCGAAACGACCGCGCCTAACGGCTGCCGCTAACAAAGGGTTCTCCCCTCGCAACTTCGTTTCGATGTTTATTTTTGAATGCGCGCCGCAACGAGATCGCCCATCTTCACGCAGCCCACGAGTTTCTTGCCGTGCTCCATGATGTCGCTGGTGCGATAGCCTTGCTTGAGAACGCCGTGTACGGCGTTTTCAATGGCCTCGGCTTCCTTTTCCATGGAAAAGGAATAGCGCAGCAGCATGGCCGTGGAGAGGATGGTGGCCAGAGGGTTGGCCTTGTCCTGCCCGGCAATGTCCGGGGCGGAGCCGTGGATGGGTTCGTACAGGCCGGGGCGCCCCTCACCCAGGGATGCGGACGGCAGCATGCCGATAGACCCGGTGATGACGCTGGCCTCGTCCGAGAGGATGTCGCCGAAGAGGTTCGAGGTCACGATGACGTCGAACTGGGAGGGATCGCGCACCAGCTGCATGGCCGCGTTGTCCACATACATATGCGTCAGCTCCACGTCGGGATACCGCGGGGCGACTTCCATGACGACTTCGCGCCAGAGTTGGGATACGTCCAGCACGTTGGCCTTGTCCACGCTGCAGACCTTGCGGCGGCGTTTCCGCGCGGCGTCGAAGGCGAGGTGGGCGATGCGCCGCACTTCGCTTTCCGAGTAAATCATGGTGTTGAAGCCCGTGCGCTCGTCGTTTTGCACCGCGCGCCCCCTGGGCTCGCCGAAATAGATGCCGCCCGTGAGTTCGCGCACCACAAGGATGTCCATGCCGCGCTCCACGATATCGGGCCGCAGGTAGCAGGCGTGGGCCAGTTCGGGCAGAAGCGTTGCGGGGCGCAGGTTCGCGAAGAGGCGCAAGGCCTTGCGAATGCCCAGGAGTCCTTTTTCCGGACGTATGGCCGGGTCGATGGCATCCCACTTGGGGCCGCCCACCGCGCCGAGCAGCACTGCGTCGGCGTCCCGGCATTTTTCAATGGTTTCAGCAGGCAGAGGCGCGCCTGTGGCGTCGATGGCCGCCCCGCCGATCAGGGCTTCTGCAAAGTAAAACTCATGATTGAATGCGCCTGCGACCTGTTCCAGGACCTTGACGGCCTGGGACACGATCTCGGGGCCGATGCCGTCTCCGGGCAGCAGGCAAATGTTGATGCGGGTTCCCATATTCTTCTCTCGTAGTGGCTGATGATGGTTGAACGTCATGCGGCGGATTGTCACGCCTGGATAAAGACGGAACTGCCCAGGGGCTGGTCCACCAGGCCGGAAACCACCGCGCATTTGGCCTTGAAGGCGAAATACACGCCGGGAAAGGCGCCGAACAGGGCTTCGAAATTACCCTGCCCCTTGCTGCAGATCACGTCCGCTTGCTGCATTTCATCGCGAAAACCCGGACGGCAGCGGTCCAGCAGCGTGCCGGGAGCGCAGACCCCGGACGTCGTGACCGTGCAGTAGTCCCGCATACGGAAGTATTCCGCGTCTTCCATGGTGGCGTCGTTCAGTACGGGGGCGCCGCGCACGGCATAGGTCACGCGGCAGCCGCGATCCGCGAGGGTGCGCACGAGCAGGGTGTCCAGGCCGATTTCTCCGGCATTGTCCCCCAGGATGAGCACTTGCGCGTCGGGGCGGGCGTCGGCGATGAAGGATTGGAACGCCGCGCCGTGCAAGGCCGGGTCTTGCGCATGATCCTCGCGGCCGTTGAGCGCGCCTTCCCAGTCGTAGGCCTCGATCAGGCCGGAATCGATGAAATTGCCGATAATGGAAATCGCCAGGGCGCTGCGCAGGGGGTCCGCGTCCCGCATGACCAGCGCTTCCAGGCGGGGCAGGAGTTCCCTGACCCGCTCGTTGTCCCGGCGTTTATCCTCGGCAAAAGGGTCGAGGCATCCGGTGTATTCATAGGTGATGCTGTACAACTCTTCCAACAGGGCCGGTCCGGGGCGTCGAAATTCTTCATCCGTGACGGCGGCCAAGCGCGAGGCCCAGGCCTGCAGCACGGTGCGCTGCAGGTCCTGGTCCGTGGTCGCCCTGCGCACCGCACACAGACCGTGGTGCAGAAAGCAGGGTATGCAATCGAGATGTGTTTCCATGATAATGCGTCAGGCTCCGAGGCGTTCGCGCACGTAAGGCACGAGACCGCCCTTGTCGAGAATGTTTTGCATAAAAGGAGGCACGGGTGCGCAACGAATGGTGTCTCCGGTGGTTTTGTTCTCAATGAGGCCGTTGCTGGCGTCGACGCTCAACGTGTCGCCGTCGTGAATTTTATTGATTTCGTCGCCGATTTCCAAGAGCACCAGCCCCATGTTGAAGCTGTTGCGGTAGAAGATGCGGGCGAAGCTGTGCGCGATGACCACAGGCACCTTGGCGCCGAGTATGGCCACGGGCGCGTGCTCGCGGGAGGAGCCGCAGCCGAAGTTCTGCCCCGCCACGATGAAATCGCCGGAATCGACCTGTTTGATCCACCCGGGTTCAAGGCCTTCCATGCAGTTGGCGCCCAGGATTTCGGGATCGGTGGTGACCAGGAATCTGGCCGGGATGATGGCGTCGGTGTCGATATGTTCGCCCACCACGTGGGCTTTGCCTTGGTAGTTCATGTGCGTCGCTCCTTATTACAGGCCGGCCGGGTTGGTTATCACGCCGGTGACGGCCGAGGCCGCGGCCACCGCGGGGTTGGAGAGGTAGACCTCGCTTTCCAGACTGCCCATGCGGCCTTTGAAGTTGCGGTTCGTGGTGGAGATGGCGCGTTCGCCGTGGGCCAGAATGCCCATGTGCCCCCCGAGACAGGGGCCGCATGTGGCGGGCCCCACCACGCAGCCGGCATCCATGAAAATTTCGATGAGCCCCTCTTTGAGCGCCTGCTTCCAGATACGGGGCGTGGCGGGCAGAACGATGGCGCGTACGTTCTTATCGACCTTGCGCCCTTTGAGCACCGCGGCGGCGGCGCGCATGTCCTCGATGCGGCCGTTGGTGCAGGAGCCGATGACGGCCTGATGGATTTCCAGCCCCGCCACCTCGTCCACGGACTTCACGTTTTCAGGCAGATGGGGACAGGCCACTTGCGGGGGCAGCGCCGCAACGTCGATGGTGACCACGCGCTCGTACTCGGCGTCCTTGTCGGCGGTAAGGGGTTTGTCGCCGGTGCGCCCCGCTGCGCGCGCGTATTCGAGGGCTTTTTCATCCACGGGGAACAGACCGCATTTTCCGCCGGCCTCAATGGCCATGTTGGCCATGGTCATGCGGCCTTCCACGGAAAGGGCGTCTATGGCCGAGCCGCAGAACTCCAGGGCCTTGTAGCGCGCCCCGGCCACGCCGATCAGGCCGATGAGCTTGAGGATCAGGTCCTTTCCCGAGACGTATTCCCGCATCTGGCCGTTGCATTCAACGAGGATGGAAGAGGGCACCTTGAACCATGTTTCGCCCAGAGCCATGGCCCCGGCGATGTCCGTGGAGCCCATGCCCGTGGCGAACGCGCCGAGCCCGCCGTAGGTGCAGGTATGCGAATCCGCGCCGACGACGACATCCCAGGGGCCGACAAGGCCCAGTTCGGGCAGCAGCGCGTGTTCGACACCCACGTTGCCCCCTTCGTAATAATGAGTGATGTCCATTTCACGGGCGAAGTCGCGGCTGAGTTTGACCTGTTCGGCCGAGTCGATGTCCTTGTTGGGCGTGAAATGATCCATGACCAGGGCGATTTTGTCCTTGTCGAAGACCTTGCCCGCGCCCATGGCCTTGAAGCTTTTGATGGCGAGCGGCGCGGTGATGTCGTTGGCCAGCACCAGGGAGACGGGGCATTGCACAATGGCGCCCGCCGGAAGATCTTCCTTTCCGCTCATGGCGGCCAGGATTTTTTGGGCTATGGTGTGACGCATTCGCGTTCCTCCTCTTTTTTGGCCAGACGGTTCAGGGCGTTGATGTACGCTTTGGCGCTGGCGACGATGATGTCGGGATCCGCACCGCGACCGACGGCGGAGCAGCAGTTTTCCTCCAGTCTTACCAGCACTTCGCCCTGGGCGTCAGTACCGCTGGTGATGGCGTTGATGGTGAAACGCCTGAGTTGCGGCTTGCGTCCGACCATGTCCGCGATGGTGTTGAAGACCGCGTCGATGGGGCCGACGCCGAAACATGCCCTGCGCCGTTCCTTGCCGTCAACATGCAAGATGATGGCCGCGGTGGGCGGTATGCCCGAGGTGCCGCATTGCACGTGCAGCTGATCCAGGCGGTACTTGTCCGGGATGCGGTAGATTTCTTCCAGCACCACCGCCTGAATGTCCTCGTCGTAAATGCGCTCCTTTTTATCCGCAAGCTTTTTGATGCCCTCAAAGACCTGCACCAGTTGCTCATCGTCCAGCAGGTATCCCAGCTCTTCGAGTTTCTTTTTGAGCGCGTGGCGGCCCGAATGCTTGCCCAGCACCAGTTCGCTGCGCGTGCGCCCGATGCTTTCCGGGGTCATGATCTCGTAGGTGCGGCGGTCTTTGAGCATGCCGTCCTGATGCACGCCGGATTCATGGGCAAAGGCGTTGGCTCCCACGATGGCTTTGTAGGGCGGAATGGGCTGGCCGATGATCATGGACAACAGACTGCATGTGGGGAAAATCTGCTCGGTGCGCACCTTGCTTTCAAGTTCGTAATAGGCTGCGCGGGTGTGCAGGTTCATGACGATTTCCTCCAGCGAGGCGTTGCCCGCGCGTTCGCCGATGCCCGAGACCGTGCATTCCGCCTGCCGCGCTCCGGCCCGCAGGGCGGCCATGGTGTTGGCCACGCCCAGGCCCAGATCGTTGTGGCAATGCACGCTGAAAATGGCCTTATGGCTGTTGGGCACCTTTTCCAGGAGAAAGCGGATAAGCGCGGCGAATTCGTCGGGCTGGGCATAGCCCACGGTGTCCGGGATGTTGATCGTGGTGGCGCCGACGTCGATGACGCGCTCCACAATGGTGGCCAGAAAGTCCCAGTCGGAGCGGGAAGCGTCTTCCGCGGAAAATTCCACGTTGGAGGTGTATTGCGCGGCGTGTTTCACGGCCGCTTCGGCCATTTCCAAGACCTGTTCCGGGGATTTGCCCAGTTTGTATTTCATGTGCAGGGGCGAGGTGGCGATAAAGGTGTGGATGCGCGGTGCCGCGCCGACCTTTACGGCGTCCCAGGCCACGTCGATATCCTTGAAGTTTGCGCGGCACAGACCCGCCACCTGCACGTCCTTCACGGCTTTGGCGATGGCGCTGACGGATTCGAAATCTCCTTTGCTGGATATGGGAAATCCGGCTTCGATAACGTCTACGCCCAGCTTTTCCAACTGCCGGGCCAGGCGCACTTTTTCCTGCTGGTTCATCGTCGCGCCGGGGCTTTGCTCCCCATCGCGCAACGTGGTGTCGAAAATGATGATCTGGTCTGCCATGACTCCCTCCTTGAAGACTGTCGGGATATAAGCTTGGAGAAGATTCTCCTATTGTTCCGGATAGTAGTCGTGCGCTGCGCGTCGTTGCCCGCACCAATAGGGTGTGTGCGTCTGCGCGCATGCATGGTGGAATACCCACCGCTATGGAGATAAAATAATGGTTACGAGAGCAGAGTACGCTCTCGTAGTAGCAGAAGTAGGCCCAAAAAGGCCAGCCCCGGGCAGGCCGGGATGAAGGGGGAGTCGGCCCGAGACGGGCCTGAATGCGGGTGTTTCGTCAACATGATGCTTACTCTTGACGCAAAAGATAGTCGGCATCTCCCTGCCGTGTCAAGTTGTTTTGATTTATTTTATACGGTGTTCGGACTGCAAGCAAAAAGGAATAAAGTCGCGGGCTTTCGCGCCCGCACGACGACCAGGGGAGGCCCCTGGACGCCATTAAAAATGACTTTGTTGACAACAAAAATATCGCAAATTCAACTAGTTGTGAATATAAATAAATATGGTTATGCCCTTTGCTCCGAAAATACCACCAAGTGGAAATGATAACGCTGCCAAGGTGTTCTTCCCCTCGAAAAATCATTTTTTCTCACTCTTTGGAGCTGAGCCAATAGCCACATAAATAAAAATTTGGGAAAGGGGAGCGCGAGGGGGAGAACCCTTTGTAAAGGGTTTCCCCCTCGCGATATTTATGAAAAATTCTTGATCTACTGCTGTTGCAACTCGCGCATGCGCTCCAGCACGGGGGGGTGGGAGTAGTGCAGCGCCACGTCCAGGGGGTGCGGCGTGAGGTTGCTCAGGCTGTGCGCGGAGAGGCGCTGCAAGGCCGCGGCGAGGGCGGCTCCGCCCCCTGTGGTCCGCATGGCAAAAGCGTCGGCTTCGCGTTCGAAGCGCCGGGAAAGGCGGTTTGCCGGTATGCCGAGCGCAAGGGAAAGGGGTTTGAAGAGCATGCCGAAGAGAAGCAGCCCCACGTGGACCGAAGGCGCGAGGCCGAAGGCCGCGAAAAGCGCCTGTGAGCGCAGCAGCAGGGACAGCAGGTAAAATATGGCCAAGGCCTTGACGATGCCCAGGGCAAGGAGTTTGATGATGTGGCGTCTTTTGTAATGCCCCACCTCGTGAGCGAGCACGGCGACGATTTCCTCGCACGGGTGGCGTTCGATCAGGGTATCGAAAAGCGCGATGCGTTTCTTGTTGCCGAAACCGGTGAAAAAGGCGTTGCCCTTGCTCGATCGCCGCGAACCGTCCATGACGTAGACGCCCTGGAGGTTGAACCCCGCATTGCGCGCGTATTCGCTGATGCGTTTGCGCAACTCTCCGTCTTCAAGGGGGGTGAAGGTGTTGAACAAGGGCAGGAGCACAGTGGGCGCCAGGTATTGCACCACCAGCAGAAAGGCGACGGTTGCGCCCCATGCGTAGAGCCAGCCTGCGCTTCCGGAGGCGTGAAAAAACCAGAGGATGGCCGCGAGCAGGGGCACGCCCAGCACGAGCCCCACGGCCCAGCCCTTGATGCGGTCCATGAGGAACGTACGCCAGGTGGAGCGGTTGAAGCCAAAGCGTTCTTCAAGCACAAAGGTGTGGTAGACGGAAAAGGGCAGTCCCAGAAGATCGCCGGCCAGCGCCAGGAAGCCGAGAAAAAGGATGCCGCGCAGGATGGGGTTGCCGCTCCACCCCGCGCTGAGGGTGTCCAGCCAGGCCAGGCCGCCGCAAAGCAGGAAAGCGAGCATCACGCTGGTGTCGAACACGGTTTCAACCATGCCCAGCGTGCCCTTGGCTTTGGTATACTCCTGGGAGCGGGCATATTCCTTGGCGTCGTAGACATTCTTGAATTCAGGGGGCAGCTCGGGAGAAAGGGCGCGCCGGGTGAGCACGGCGACGATGATGTCCACGGCGCACGAGAGCACGAGCGCCGAAACGATGCACAGAACCAGGGGATTTGTTAGGGAAGGAATCATGAGTGATCTTGCCGGAGCACGGCCGCACACGGCCTTGATTGTGTTTCATGGGGCTTTAAAGGATTTTTTGCGCCCAGTAAAGTCTTGCAGGCCGTCAAACGGCGTTGTGCGGTATCCCGTGACGCGGCGCGCCTCGATCAAGGATGTTGCCGAGGCCCTGGGCGTGCCGCATACCTGTGTCGGCAGCATACTCGCGCAGGGGGTGGCGGTCGGCTTCGGGCATCTTGTGCGGTCTGGGGAGCGCATAGCGCTACACGTGCTGGAAGCGCCCCGCAAGGTGGTGCGGCCGACGTTTTTGCGGCCCGAGCCGCTGCGGGAACTGCGCTTCCTTGCCGACGCCAATGTGGGGAAGCTGGCGCAACGCATGCGTCTGCTGGGATTCGACACGGCCTATGACAAAACCCTGGACGATGGGGCCGTGGCCGGACTCGCCGCGCAGGAGGGGCGCGTGGTGCTCAGCAAGGACCGGGGGCTGCTCAAGCGCGCGCAAGTGGTGTACGCGCATCTGGTGCGTATGGAAGATCCGGACGCGCAACTGGTGGAAGTGTTGCGCGCTTTTGGACTGCGCCCCCCGTTTGCGGCGTTTTCCCGTTGCTTGCGCTGCAACGCCCCGCTTGAGCCTGTCGCCAAGGAAACGGTGCTGCACAAATTGGAGCCCCTGACCAAGAAATATTATCATGAATTCAAGCGCTGCCCCACGTGCGACAAGGTCTATTGGGCGGGCTCGCACCATGAACGTTTGCGGGAGCGCTTGGCGCGCCTGCTCGCGACATTGTGAAAGGGGCGGTATTGGAGCATGTAACTGTGAAATATGAAAGCCTCCGGCGACTTAAAGCCTCCGGCGGCTGAATGCCTCCGGCGGCTGAAGAACCTTTTGAAAAAGGTTCTTCAGAATCTCCAAAACTT
>CAZFCK010000186.1:0-9431 GCA_964517355.1 uncultured Desulfovibrionaceae bacterium
CAGGGAAATGCATAAGAGCATCTAGCGCTTTTCAAGCGTGAGATGCTCTAATATCCATCATACAATTTCACCGGGGGGCACAACGATTTAGGGGGGAGATGCAGCATGAGCCGCACATCCCGATGCAACTGCTTGTCCACGTTGGCGCGTAAAAACTCACGAGGGTGGTCGCGTAGCACGGCGTGTTCCCGCGGCGCGGGCGCGCAGAACAATTCTCCCCAATTCGTGGCGTAGACCACCACGGCGGTTTTAATGCGCCGCTCTTCACGGGCCACGCCCCAATTCAACAGCGCCAGGGCCCGCGTCACCGCTTCCGGACGCAGATATTCCTCAACCGGGCTGTCGAAAATCTCGCCCACGGGGAAAAAGGAATACAAAGTGCGCAGGAGTTCCGTAAGGTCGTCCAAAGCAAACGGGTAACGGATATTGGAACCAAGCACTGGCATGTGCGGGGCGTACACGCCGTTGACGACCAGCCAGACAAGCATGTCCTCCAGCGACCTGGAACGGCGCACCACCTCCTTGTCCGCGCGTCTGCCGTCGCGCTTCGGAGGCTCGCCCGTTACAACCCATGTGGCCGGCGTGCCCGGGGCGCCTTCGCAACTCACTTCCAGACTGGAAAAATAATGGCGCCCCGCGTGAATGAAGGGAAGACGCATCACCTTATGGGGGCGGGGATGCAGGTAACTGAAGACCTTGCGCCCCAATATGGTCATGTCTTCCTCCGTCACGCGGATCTCCAGATCCTTGGCCGACCACATGGCATGGATCGTCTCATAGGTCTTGAGCATGAAGCGCACCATGTTGCGCCCCAGTTCCACGACTCCCGCGAAGTTGTCGGCCACGGCGATCTCCTGCGCCGGGCCGCTGCGCCCAGGCTCCACATGGCTGGCGATGGCGGCTTCGCTGTACGGGAAAAAGTACTCCATGAAGCTGTAGTCCTGCAGCTCGTAAAAGCGTCCGCTCCCCTGCGCGGCAAGGTACAGCCCCGTTTTCTGCAAAAAGGCAACCCGCATCAAATCCTGGGCCTCTTTGTTCTCGACGCGCGCATAGTATTCGAAAACCTCTCGGAACATCATGGCGTACGGATCGATATCCCACAAATCCCTCGCACCGAGGAACACGTTGCGCTTCACCCGATTGCACAGCAACACGTCCAGATCTCCGCCGTGGGTGTATTTGTCCAGCAGGGCCAGTTTCATCACGGACTTGAAAGGACTGTCGATGGCCTTGACGATCTGCCACAGCGACGCGCCGAAAAACTCCTCTTTGGGAATCTCCGCCAGGTGGCCCAAATCCAGGATACTGCGGTCCAGGGGTCCCACCGCGCGATGAAAGCGCTGCAACGCGCGCCTGTATCCCGCGGCGTCCACGTCCACGGGCAGGTACCACCAGACCGGCTTTTTTCCCGCCAGATAAACGCCGGTGCGATAAAATTCCTCCTTCAAGAGCTGGGCCTGAGACGATCCAGCGCTCTCCTTGTCCGTGAAACCGAACTCATTGTCCCGCACGCTGTGCAAGTCCATGAGAAAAAAATGCACCTCAACGCCGAAAGCGGACCAAGCCCATTCCTCGATACGGCCCAATTTGGCCTGCAGCGCACCGGCGCTTTCCGGATCCACCTCATGCGGGGCGTAGCAGACCCAGACGTCGATATCCGAAGAGCGGGCCTGGGCGATGGTGCCTGTACTGCCTATGGTGTAAAGCCCTTCGATAGGCACGGCGGTGTCACGCTCCCCGGCCTCGGGTCCGGGAGCAATGGCGTACGTCGCCAGCAATTGCCTGATGCTCAGGTCGGGCACGTAGCCATGAATCGCGCACACGGGTTCCGGAGCCGCATGCCCCGGCAAGGGCCCTGCGCTCTCCAGCACCGCGGGCAGGATGCGGAAAAACACGTCCGCGGGTTCGGGCAGCATGCACAGGGCCCAATCCTGTCGCCGCCGGTTGTTGCTCAAAAAATACGCTTCGCGCTCTTTCAAATCCTTTTCAAAAAACCATTGCTCCACAAGCTGGGTCATTATTTTCATGCCCGCGGCGCTACCCAGTTGCGGCGCGCGGGGCGCGCTTTTCAGATCCGGCGCCGCCGCGGCCATCCGGGTAACGGCCGTCTTGCGTTCCTGAATCAAAAAGCCGGGTTCGTCCGTATCCAGCCCGTAAAAACTGCACGCGGCAAAGGTTGAGGTCGAAGCCGCGCTGTTGCGTATCGTGCCGCCGTCCAGGCCGCAGCCGAAAAAACGGCAATCCACGAACTCAACGCCTTGGATGACCGGTTCCTGCGCCGTGACGTGGGCGAAATGCCCCGCGTAGATCCAGCAGCGCCAAGCCTCGAAGCCCGTGAGCAGCGAACCGGAAAAATCGCATTCCGAGAGCTTGCAGCCTGTGAATCGCGCTTCATGCAGCACGCTGTCGGAAAACTGCCCCCCGCGCACCACGCAATCCTGAAACAGCACGTGCTCCATACGGGAGGAAACAAAACGGCAATTGAACAAGTCGCACTCGATGAACGACACCTCCCGCAACAGCGCGCCATCCATATCCACATTGCGCAACGTGCATTTCTCGAAGCGCACGCTCCGGAGGGCGCACCGCGAAAACCCCACGACGCCCATTGTGCAACGCAGTAAGCTGGCGTTCTTCACCTCCAGGGCCGGGAGGTCGTGCCCTTCCAAGGAGACGCGCTCCATCAGTCCCCCTTTTTGGAGCATAAGCCGCAGTTCCTCGGCCTTGGCGGGCGCGAAGTCTCCGGCCTGCCTGCGGCTCACGCCGCGCTTCATGCGCTCGAACAGAGCGAATGCGGAACGCTCCTGCTCACTGCCGGGCACCCGCGTTTCCACTTTTTTTGGTCCCCCCGCCGGGGCGGGCTTGTAGGCCGCGTCTCTGGACAATGGAGGATGCGCGAGAAGAAAATCCTCCATGGCCTGCACCAGCCGTTTCCAGCCCTCGCCGTGCTCCCTGCCTTCCTCTTCTTTCCGTCGCAAGGCATCGAGCATCCACACGGGGCAGAACGTCGCTATCAACGCCGCCAGTCGCGGCGCCAGTTCCAGACGCTCCACGTGGGGCAGCCGGGCCAGGAAAATTCGCAATCCCGTTGCATTCATGCGCAGCAAAAGAGGCAGCAGCGCGTCTTTGAAGGCGGGGCGCTGCACATAGACATACGCCAAAGCCTGGGGCAGTTTCTCCGTGCGCAGCGCGGCCAGGGCGCGCAACGCGGCCACCGCGACCCGTTCCTCCTCGTGGCGCACATAGGGCAGCACCTTGGCCTCAAGCGTCGGGTCCTGCTTGCGTCCGCAGACGCCCACGCACTCCAGGACTTCGGCCAGCCTCTCCCCCCGCTGCTTGTCCAAGGTGCGCACCAGGCTCAAGGCCACGAAATGCGACGCCAGGCATCGCGATGCCCGCGTCATGAAGGCCAGCTGCTCGTCGTTCAGATCGAGATGCAGCAGCCGTTGCAGCCAGACGCCGAAACGCCCCCGCAAGAGTTCGCGCTGCATGGGATTGGCCAGGCCTATTTCGCTGTCCGCCAGGCCTTCCAAAAACAGGAGCGCCTCTTCCGGGTCATCACCCTGAATACCGCGCGCGACCTCGTGCGCCCATTGCAGAAACCATGGATCATGCTTGGCGGGATGGCGAAAAAAGCTGTTGGCGAGCGCAAGCTTATGCGTCGGCGCCATGGCGTTCAGCGTGCCGATGAGCGTTTCGCGGGGCAGCTTGTTTTTCCGTAAATACGCCCCCGCCAAGACATCTCCTATGCCCCCCAGCCGCAATAAGACCCCCAGGCAAAGCCGGATAATGGAATTGTCCCGGGTATGCTCGAGCATTATCGAAAGATTGTAGGCAAAATCGGAGACATAGATCCTGGTGCGCGGATCATCGGGGTTTTCGAACCCCAAAAGGATGTAAGTCTGCTCCACCAAGGGCTCGACATCGGCCATCATGGTGTAGCGCGTCGAGCGCAGCACGTCGCGCAACTGCGCCATGATTCGGGGGATGGGGGATTTCTGGTGCATCCTGGGAATACTCTATCCTCATGCTCGTTTCAGCAGCAACGGATGTGCAGTGCTCCCCGGTCTGAGCGCCGCCCTATTCTCCCACGGTTTCCGCATAGTAATTAATCGTGCGGCTGGGGCTCAGATAAACGAACACTTCCCGGGAAAGCTCCTCGGGCCGCAGGGTCTTCTTGATCTCCAGATCTTCCTCCAAAACCAGATCAATGACCAGGGCCTCGCGCTTCGGGATATCCGGATGGTATATCAACACGCTCGGCCGCGCGGAATTGTTCACGTTCGTGCTGACCACCATGCCTATGGCGCCGTTTGAAAGCAGCACCACCGTTCCCGGCGGGTACACTCCCAGGTTGCGGATGAAAACCGCAAGGACCTTGTTGTCCAGCTTTTCGCGCAGTTTGGTGAACATGTGGCGCAAAGCTTCATGGGGCGTCAAGGCCTCGCGGTCGTCGGACTGATTGCACAAATTGTCGTACGTGTCCGCCACGGCCACCATGCGCGCCAGGGGATGGATGTCCTTGCCCTGAAGTTTTTCGGGAAACCCCTTGCCATCCATTGTCTCATGATGCTGCAACAAAATCTGGTAGGCATCGTTCGGAAAACTGGGCATATCAGTCACGATTTTCGCGCCCATCTGCGGGTGCAGCTCATAATAACGCTGCACCGCGTATTTCATGGTCGTGGGTTTGCCCATGCTCATCTCGCTGATGGGCACGCGCCCCTTGCCCACGTCATGAAACATGGCTCCCAAGCCCAGGGAGCGCATGGCGCTGGCGTTCAACCCCAACTCTTTACCGAGCATCATGGAAAGCACCGTCACATTGAAGGCATGCAGGTGCTGTTTTTCCTCGTTGGGCTTGTTGGTCATCAGATTGACGAACACGTCCTTATCCGAAAGAAACGTTTCCACCAACGTGTCCACAACCGCCGCGGCGCCTTCCACAGCCTCGTTGGAGCGCCCCGAAACACGGCGCAGCATCACCGCCACCTGTGATACCGTTTGATCGTAGTGTTTCTCGGTTTTCGCGTAGAGCTGCCTGCGCCGCTTGTTGTTTTCGATGGTTTCCCGCTTCAGACCGAAAAGCTCTTTGGAAATGGGGGTCTTGTCCTCCCTCTCTTTTTTCCGCTCTGGCAAGGGGGGCGTTGCCGGTCTACGCAAATCTTCCACCCCGACAGCTATGGGCAGTCTGTCGCTTCTGTTCAGCACGCACAACACGTGGGTCAAGCCGCTGCTGCGCAACTTGTCGATCTGTGCCTGGCTCGTAATTTTGAATCCCTTGCGCAATGCTGAAGAGAGCGTCTTGCGGTCTCCTTCCACACGCACGAAAAGCCCTATGACGAGTTGGTCGACATGGATGGGGTATTCTGAAAATGCCATTCTACGGGGTGTCCGTCATTATACTGGTAAGCTTGCAGTCCGCACCGCCTTGCGCGCCATAGCGCATGCACAATCCGTCCACAAAGCTTATTCGTCCGGTTAGATAATTACATTAGCCGGGTGCATTACCTGGTGTCAACGTGCAAAGGCCGCCGCGTCCGGGCCGCCGCCCCTGCTGATTGCGCAGCGCATGAAAAAAGTGGATGGAGGAACGCCAACAGATTTATGCCGCTCATCCCCTCTCCCCCGCTTTTCTTTTCAGTCCAGCAACGCTATTTTGAGGGCCAAAACCAACCATAAACAGCCGCCGACAGCCGCAGCCGTCACACGCGGCCATTGCAGCGCCCCCGAAAATGCCAATATGGCTGAAAACAGGGCCAGTTCGCCGGCCGCGCGCATGAACGCCCAGCCTTCCACCCACACGGCGTGCGAAAGCAGCAGCATGAGCGCAAAAGCGCACGTCCAGGCGATAGGCAGATACGGCGCCGCTTCCCTGGCGTTCCAGCCGCGGATGCCGGCCGCGCCGGCCCCGCCGTAGACCACAAGGCATCCCAACTGCGCCACATACAAGCCTTGCGATAGCAGTCCCAATTGGGGCAGGCTCCGCATAAGCCCTTGCCCGAGCCCTACAAAGGGCAGACCGAGGTTCCCTCCTCCAGCCTGCCAGGAAGGCTGCCCCCAAAGCCCCCACAACACGGCCTGCCACAGCGCCAGCACGCAGAGGGGCAGGACTCCGGCCAGAAGCCATTCACGCCGCCCCTTCCACAATGCCGCGGCAACCAGCGCGGCAGGCAGCAATACGGCTGTTTCCCGGCACAGTACAGCCAGGCAAAGCGGCAAGGCGGCCCACCTTTTATGAGCGGCCAGCCGCCAAAGCCCCCAGAGCAGCATGGCGGCGGTCAAAGGCTCCGCCAGATCCCTGGAAAAGGACAGCAAATATCCGGGATAGCAGGCGGGCAACAGCCCCCACAAGGCGTGGCGGCCGCAATGCGCGGCTAGGGCTCCCCCAATATAGGCCACTGCGATCAAAGCGGCCCAATTCACGGCGACAAGCATCCAGGGCATCAGGTGATAGCTCCCCTGGGAGAGCAGCCAGACCAGCAGTGGATAGAGGATGCGTTGCTGCCTGTAGGCCGGGTGGTCCAGCCGCACGCCGCCGGCAACACTGTCGCGCGTAACGGGTTCATGCGCCAGGCCGAAAAAAAACTGCCCGTCGTACCCTTGCCCGGGCTGGATGCGCACTGCGGGGTGCATTTCCCGCTGTATGGCGAAGTCGCTGCCCACAAGGGCGAAACTCCACACATCCGCCCCTCCCGCGCCAAGCCGCAGCGCCACAAAGGCCGCATACAGCACTGCGGCGCAAAGGGCGCAGTATAATGGCGAATTGATTCGGTTCCTGATCATGGTTGCCGCTGTGTACCTGGAGCGCGGCACAATCGTCAACGCGCGCCCCCCAGTTATGGGGCAATTCATGCGAAAGACTTGCATTTCGCGGGGCCATGTTTCAAAACAAGGCCTTTGTCGTGCTTATGCGGAGAGACGGAGAAGCCAAGCCCGCTGCCGGCTCGACGCCGGATACTCGGCGAACGGCAAAAATGCGAAAAATCATGATGTTGCTTATTTCCTTACAACGCGGACAATGGACATGACATTGTGCCGCCGCGCAGTATAAAACGGCTCCAGCCGCACAGAGCGGACAGCTTTCGGCTTTCTGTTCTGAGAAACCACACTACTTGCCAAGGAGCGAGGCGTGAGCATATTCGACGGTTTCAGAAATCCCGAACTCTCGAAAAAGGTGCTGCAACAACTACGCAACGAGGTTTCCGGCCCCTTGCGGTTCATGGAAGTATGCGGCACCCACACGGTATCCATTTTCCAAAGCGGTCTGCACTCCCTGCTGCCGGAGCAAATCGTGCATGTTTCCGGTCCTGGTTGCCCGGTCTGCGTGACCCATGAAAGCGAAGTGGAGGCTTTTTTGGAGCTTGCCGGCAACGACGGGGTGGTCATCGCCACATTCGGCGACATGATGCGCGTACCCGGCCCCAAAGGAGCCACCCTGAAAACGGCAAAAGCCGAAGGCGCGCGGGTGGAAGTGGTCTACTCGGCCTTCGACGCCCTGAAGCTGGCGACTGAAAACAAAGACGCCACCGTGGTCTTTCTCGGCATAGGCTTCGAAACCACGGCGCCCACCATCGCGGCGACCGTGCAGATGGCCGCGCAGCAGGGCATAAAAAATTTTAAAATCCTTTCTTTCCACAAACTCGTGCCACCGGCGCTTTCCGCCCTGCTCCAGGACCCAGACGCATCCGTGGACGCCTTCATTCTGCCGGGGCACGTCTCCACGGTCATAGGACTCGAGCCCTACCAGTTCCTGGCCACGCAGTACAATCTGCCCGCCGTGGTCGCGGGCTTCGACCCCCTGGACATTCTGTGCGCCCTGCTCTCCATTGTCAGACAAAGCAAAAACGGGCACGCGGTCATTGAAAACGCCTACCCCCGCGCCGTTTCACCGGAAGGCAACCCCAAAGCGCGGCGCGTGATGTACGAGGTGTTTCAACCCGCGGACGCGCTCTGGCGCGGCCTGGGACCCATCCCGCAAAGCGGGCTCCGGCTGGCTCCGGCATACGAAAGATTCGACGCCTTCAAGGCCTTCGACATCACGCTGCACTCTTCGCGCCCCTTGCCGGGATGCCGGTGCGGCGACGTGCTCAAGGGTAAAATGCGTCCCGATCAGTGCCCTCTGTTCAAAAAGACATGCACGCCCTTGAACCCGGTGGGGCCGTGCATGGTTTCCACTGAAGGCAGTTGCGCTGCCTACTACAAATACCGGCTGGAGGATTGATAATGTCCGTGGACAAGATTCTTCTGGACTACGGCAGCGGCGGCCAGGCCTCGCACCGTCTCATCACCGAACTTTTTCTGGGCAATTTTTCCAACCCCACCTTGGAGGTCATGGACGACGCCGCTTTTCTGGAAATTTCCGGCCCCATCGCCATGAGCACCGATACCTTCACCGTCGACCCGATCTTCTTCCCGGGCGGCGATATCGGCTCCCTGGCCGTGCACGGCACCGTGAACGACGTGGCCATGCTCGGAGCGGAGCCCGCATTCCTTTCCTGCGCCTTTGTGCTTGAAGAGGGGCTCCCCATGCAGCACCTGGAGCGTGTGGTCACGTCCATGGCCGCCGCCGCCGAAGAAGCCGGCGTGCATATCGTCACCGGAGACACCAAGGTCGTGCCCAAGGGCGCTGTCGACAAAATCTTCATCAACACCACCGGCATCGGAAAAATCATCGCCGATCCGGCGCCTTCCGGACAACGCGCCCAACCAGGAGACGCCATTCTCGTGAGCGGCACCCTCGGCGACCACGGCCTGACCATTCTGGCGCAACGCGAAGGCCTCTCCTTCGCCTCGGAAACGAAAAGCGACAGCGCATGCCTCTGCCACATGGTGAAAGCCCTTATCCAGGGGCTGGGCAATGCCGGACAGGTGCACGTTCTGCGCGACCCCACGAGGGGCGGTCTGGCCACGACACTCAACGAAATCGCGGGACAATCCAAAATGGCCTGCAATATCGAAGAGGAAAACATTCCCGTGCATCCCCTGGTGGCCGACGGCTGCTCCATCCTCGGACTGGACCCGCTCTACCTGGCCAACGAGGGCAAGCTGATCTGCATCGTGCCCCAGGACGTGGCGGATAAGGCCCTCCAGATTATGCGCCAGGATAAAAACGGCAAAAACGCCGTGCAAATAGGCACCGTGCTGGAACCGGACAAGACCCTGCGCAAGGGGCAGGTGGCGCTGACCACCAGACTCGGAGGACGCCGGCTGCTGCACATGCTCGAAGGCGAACAATTGCCGCGCATCTGCTGATAGTTGAAAATGGCCGTTAATGAGTGATGCTGGTATTCAATATTACCTTCAATACTCTCATCTTCCTAACCCTCATTATAACATCAATAGTTTTAATTCTTATACTATCACTAAACATAATAACACACATCTAACATATCAGTCTCATACTTTCACTTATACAATTTAATCTACTG
>CAZFCK010000187.1:0-9418 GCA_964517355.1 uncultured Desulfovibrionaceae bacterium
CCAGGGAAATGCATAAGAGCATCTAGCGCTTTTCAAGCGTGAGATGCTCTAAAAATGTAACTCTACCAATTAAATAATTTTGGAGATCCTTAAGATCCTTTTTCCAAAAGGTTCTCATGCCGCCGGAGGCCTTCCAAATTACAAGTTAACATGCTCATTGCGTTACGAAAGGCTTCGTCGCTTCAGCCCACGAACATGACAAGTTCCCACAAGTCTTCCACAATGTCGTGGCGCAACACGTAGGAACCACCCCCCGGTTTTTCGCGCACGCGTACTTTGAAGTAGCGGTGATCCGGGCTAAGCCAGCGATCCACGACTTCAGCGACTTCCAGATCGCGTCCCCCCAAGTTGAAGCGGCGGGGAGTTTCCTCCCCTCTGTGACCGGCATAGCATTGCACGTGCAAACGCATTGGCCGCGCCCCCCCTGCCCCTTGGTCTTCCATGGCTTTTTCCTCCCATGACAAGATACGCCCAACCGCCCCGGCCTTCAAGACAGAAGCGCGTTTTCGTTTCGGCGCCGATAAGACCGCACTTTCTGCAACAACGGTTCCGGACACACGAAAAGAGAAAACAGGCCGCCCAATTTCACCCTTTGCATTAGACAGCCGCCCGTGTGGATGCTACAGTGGCGATTGGATGATTGGTCACGCCAATGTCCACACTGAAAGAACGCCAACGACAAAGCGAGGACAGGCATGCGAGTGTTACGAGTCCGGTTCAAGGATAAAGTATTTTACGCGGCATTGCATCAAGTCGCCAAAGAAGATACGCATGGGGGCGCTCCGTCTGCGGAGTTGTTCGTTCAATGCTTGAACAAGGATTTAGAGCTTTCCTCGCCCATTCCCTTGAATCAGTGCTCGGTTTTGCCGCCGGTTGTGCCGACAAAAATCATCTGCCTGGCGGTAAATTTCCGCCAACACGCGGAAGAAATGGGGCATGCCATTCCCAAGGAACCCGTTTTGTTTCTCAAGCCGCCTTCCGCGATAATCGGCAGCGGCCAGCCCATCATCCTGCCCAGTATGTCGCGCCAAGTGGACTTTGAAGGCGAACTCGCCATTATCATTGGGAAAAACTGCCGTAACGTCGCTGAAAGCAAGATACCGGAGCATATTTTCGGTTTTGCCTGCGCCAACGATGTCACAGCCCGAGACCTGCAACGCCAGGATGGGCAGTTTGGGCGCGCCAAAGGTTTCGACTCCTTCGCCCCCATCGGTCCATGGATCGAGACGGAACTGGATGATCCGGGCAACCTTGAGCTGACAACAAGCGTAAATGGCGAGCCCCGACAACAGGGCAATACGGCGGATATGATTTTCGGGCCGTATGAGATAGTGAGCCGCATTTCACGTGTCATGACCCTTTTGCCTGGAGACGTGATCCTAACCGGCACGCCTTCGGGAGTCGGTCCGCTGCACCACGGCGATGAAGTCCGCGTGGAATTGACCAACCTCGGCACATTGATCAACCCGGTTTTGAATGATTCCGCCGTGGCGAAACCCGCTCCCGACAATGTGGAGGACGCCGGGACAAGCGACAACAACGCCCCGATCCAATAGAATTTTGGTCAGGCCTCACAAAGAGGGCGCCAAAACACTTGCAAAGAGCATATTTTTGGCGTACGTGGACGTGTTCTTGCATTACGCACACCCCAGACAGCCGTCTCCCGGTGTTTCGCGCAAGATCCCTTCAAGCTCGTAGCTTGCGGCGGTGCGAAATGGGAGTTTTGTGGCGGGGGTGGAGGAAAACAACCAAATTATTTAAGGAGTTGCCATGGCTTACGTTACCATGAAGCAGATGCTCGAGACCGGTGTGCATTTTGGCCACCAGACCCGCCGTTGGAATCCCAAAATGCGTCCCTACATTTTCGGCGCCCGCAACGGCATCCACATCATGGACCTGCAGCAGACCGTCAAATTGTTTCAAAAAGCCCACGATAAAGTGGTGGAAACGGTCGCCAACGGCGGCAAGGTCATCTTCATCGGCACAAAACGCCAAGCACAGGAATCCGTGAAGGCCGAAACCGAGCGCTGCGGCATGTATTACGTGACCAATCGCTGGATGGGCGGCACGCTGACCAACTTTCAGACGATCCGCCGCAGCATCGACCGCCTGAAAAAGCTTGAGGCCATGTTCGCCGACGGCACCATAAACCGTTTCACGAAAAAGGAAGTGCTCTTTTTCCAGCGTGAAATGGACAAGCTGAATCAGGTCTTGGGCGGCATCAAAGACATGGACAACCTGCCGCAAATGGCTTTCGTCGTGGATCCCAAACGCGAAGATATCGCGATCAAGGAATGCCGCAAGCTCGGCATCACCATTGCCGCCATCGTGGACTCCAACTGCGATCCTGACAATGTGGACTATGTTATCCCCGGCAACGACGACGCCATCCGCGCCATCAAGCTCTTCGTCACCGCCATTGCCGATGCCTGCCTCGAAGGCGAAGCCGTCCGTAAGGACCGCAACGTGGCTGCCGAAAAGGAAGAAGCCGAAGCCGGCGAAGAGCGGTCTGAAGCACCTGAAGCCACTGCCGGCGCCTCGGATGCGGATGCAGAGGATGACGAGTAACGATGCGCAAGCAGCGCCCGAACGTAACAATCAGAAAGCATAGCGAAGCATAATAAGGAGACGCGACATGGCTATCAGCGCCCAACAGGTGAAAACCCTGCGTGATAAAACCGGCGCGGGAATGATGGATTGTAAGAAAGCCCTCCAGGAATCCGATGGAGATGAGGAAAAAGCGATTGTCTGGCTGCGGCAAAAGGGCTTGTCCAAGGCTGCAAAACGGGCAGGCCGGGCCACTTCCGAAGGTGTGGTCGGCAGTTACATCCACTCCACCGGCAAGATCGGCGTTATGGTCGAACTGAAGTGTGAAACCGACTTCGTGGCCCGCAACGAGCGGTTCCAGCAGTTGGCCAAAGACATTTCCATGCAGATCGCCGCGGCCAACCCCGTGTGTGTGCGCCCCGAAGATCTGCCTCAGGATCTCCTGGAAAAGGAAAAGGAAATATACAAACAACAGGCCCTCGCCGAAGGCAAGCCTGAAAAGATCGTGGATAAAATCGTCGAAGGCCGCGTGAACAAATACTATCAGGAAGTATGTCTGCTTCACCAGCCGTTCATCAAAGACGACAAGGTCACCATCCAGGATCTGGTAAACGACCTTGTGGCCGCCATCGGCGAAAACATCCAGGTCGGCAGATTCTGCCGTATGGAACTGGGTGCGGAAGAACAAACCGACGACGATCAGGAATAACGACCCAAAGGAAATAAAAAACGGGCTTGCGGGCCCGTTTTTTTTTCTTGTATTAACGACCTGCCGGCGCATAAAAAAGCCGGGTGGAGCATGCAACCGACATGAGCACCTTACGTTATACCAGAGTGCTGCTGAAACTCAGCGGCGAAGCCCTGGCCGGAGACAAGGATTTCGGCATCGACGCCACCACCGTGAACGACTTCAGCAAGGAAATCGCCGAAGTCGTGGGTCTGGGCGTGGAGATGGCTCTTGTTATCGGCGGTGGCAACATCTTCCGCGGCATGGCCGCATCCGAACAGGGTATGGACCGCGCAAGCGCCGACAACATGGGCATGCTCGCAACGGTTATGAACGCCTTGGCCGTTCAGGATTCCCTCGAAAAAACCGGGCTGCAAACCCGCGTGCTTTCGGCCATCACCATGCGTGAAGTCGCCGAGCCCTATATCCGCCGCCGCGCGATGCGGCACCTGGAAAAGGGGCGCGTGGTCATCTTTGCCGCGGGCACGGGCAATCCGTTTTTCACCACGGATACGGCAGCGGCTCTCAGGGCCAATGAAATCAAGGCGCAGGTCATTCTCAAAGCAACAAAAGTCAACGGCGTATACGATAAAGATCCCATGAAGTACGAAGACGCCGTCATGTACCAAAATGTCTCTTATGACGAGACGCTGCAAAAACACCTCAAGGTCATGGATGCAACAGCCATCTCCCTGGCCATGGACAACAATCTGCCCATTATCGTTTTCAACCTCAAGCAGCCTGGAAACATCAAGCGCGTCGTCATGGGTGAAAACGTCGGCACCATCGTGCAAGGAGGATAAGTAGACCATGGATTCCATTTTCAAGGACAGTAAGCAGCGTATGGACAAGGCTTTGCAAAGCCTGGAAAAGGATTTTTCCAAACTGCGGACCGGACGCGCCTCATCCATGCTGGTGGAGGATGTGAAGGTCGATTATTACGGCACGCCCACCCCTCTCAGCCAAATCGCGTCCATTTCCGTGCCGGACAGCCGCACCATCACCATCCAGCCATGGGACCGCAACGCCTTCGGCGACGTGGAAAAGGCCTTGCTGAAATCGGACCTGGGACTGACTCCCGTCAACGACGGAAAAATCATCCGCATCAATATTCCGCCCCTGACTGAAGAAAGACGCAAGGAATTGGCCAAGGTTGCGAAGAAATACACCGAGGATGCGAAAATCGCCATCCGCAACGTGCGCCGCGATGCGAACGAAGCCCTGAAAAAGAAGAAAAACGACAAGGAAATCACTGAAGACGACCTGCACAAGGGGCAGGACGACATTCAAAAACTGACTGACCAGAAGGTTTCCGGCGCAGATACGCTTTTTTCTGAAAAAGAAAAAGAAATCATGGAGATATAGCTCTGAATCCTGCTGTTTTGCCCCAACACGTCGCCATCATCATGGATGGCAATGGCCGCTGGGCCACGCAACGCGGCCTGCCCCGCAGTCAGGGGCACAAAGCCGGCACTGAAGCGGCGAAAAGTATTGTCACTGCCTGCCGTGAGAAAGGCATCGGACATCTCACGCTCTATACTTTTTCCAAGGAAAACTGGAGCAGGCCCAAAGATGAAATAGCTTTTCTCTTTGATTTGCTTACGCAGTTTATCAAGCGTGAACTTCCGAACCTGATGCGGCAGTCCATCAGACTCAACGTGTTGGGTGAATTGACGGACTTGCCCTTCGCCACACGGCAGATTATGCAGCTCGCCATTGCCAAGACTGCGCAAAACCAGGCAATGCAGCTTAATCTCGCCCTGAATTATTCCGGACGCGCGGAAATTCTTCGCGCATGCAGAACAATCATCGCCCAGGGTCTTGCTCCCGAGGCCCTGGACGAACAAACCTTTAAAGGTTATCTGTATACAAACGGCCAACCCGACCCCGATCTTGTCATACGCACCAGCGGGGAGTTGCGCCTGAGTAATTATTTGCTTTACCAAACCGCCTATAGCGAGCTGTACTTTACCGATGTCCTCTGGCCCGATTTCGACACAGTAGAACTGGACAAGGCCCTCGCGGCCTTCACAACACGCAAACGGCGCTTTGGAGCCACGGGGGAGCAACCCGCCTCATGACCCTTTCCGCACATGCCAAACGCTGGATAACCGCCAGCGTTATGTTGCTTTTGCTCGCCGCTACCCTTCTGCTGGGGAGCTGGTGGTATTTTTTTTCTGCATCGGTGGTGAGTTGCGTGGCGCAACTCGAATTTTACAATCTTTTCTGGCCCGATCACAAACAAGGGCGCAAATTTCTGGGGGTGGCGCTGGGCGTTCTGCTGTTGTTCATGGCCGCCCTGAACGCCCCCCTATGGGGTGGGGCCGTACTACTGGCCCTTTTCTGGCTCTTGCAGCTGCGCTTTCTTTTCCAGTTCGCTCGCGAACCGCATCTGGCGCATTACGGCGACACCATGCTGCTCTTTTCCGGCGTTGCTTATATCCCCTTTGTATTACAACTTTTTTTCTTTATTCAACCGCTGGAAGTGCTGTTCGTGCTGCTCACGACATTCGCCTCGGATACCGGCGCGTATTACGCCGGCAGTATATGGGGCAAGCGCAAAATCTGGCCCGCAATCAGCCCCAAGAAAACCTGGGCCGGCAGTTTCGGCGGACTGGCCGCCTGCCTGCTCGTGACAGTGCCCTTCGCCCTGTTCTGGAACACGGCGCCTTGGCTTCATGCGCCGCTCCTGCTCTGGCTGGCGCTTGGCGTGTTGCTCAACATCGCCGACCAATTCGGCGACTTTTTCGAATCCGCGCTTAAGCGACACCTGGATGTCAAAGACTCCGGCAGCTTTTTGCCCGGCCACGGGGGCATGTTGGACCGCATCGACGGACTTCTCCTTGCCCTTCCCGTATATGCCCTTTGCCGCGGATTCTATCTGTTGCTGCAATCCTGACCCTGATTCATATTGCAAGGAAGTCTCTCAATGCCGCACATAGCTCACCCTGCACCGGGCTGTTATATTTCCCAACTGCCCAAGGAAAAAATGCAAAACGCCTTTCCCAGACGCCTGGCGATTCTGGGAAGCACAGGCTCGATCGGTGTCAACGCCCTGAAGGTGGTCGCCGGACAAGCAGAGGATTTCCAGGTGGTCGCACTGGCCGGCGCCCGCAACATCACCCTGCTGGCGCAGCAGGCCCTTGCATGGCGCCCCGACTATCTGGCAGTGCTCGACAATAGCGGCGCGGACAGACTCCGTTTGTTGCTCCCCTCGGATTACCGGCCGGTGATTCTCCATGGCTCCGAAGGCTATGAAACACTCGCCACGCTGCCGCAGGTGGACATGGTGGTGGCCGCCCAGGTCGGCGCGGCCGGATTGCGCCCTTCCCTGGCCGCGGCCAGAGCAGGCAAAATCGTCGCCTTGGCCAACAAGGAATCCCTGGTCCTGGCCGGAGAACTTTTCCGCAAGGCCTGTGAACAAACAAACGCCGTCATTCTGCCCGTGGATTCGGAACACAACGCCCTTTTCCAGGCATTGGCCGGACACGCCCAGGACGACGTGCGCAGGCTCATTCTCACGGCCTCGGGCGGTCCTTTTCGAGGACGTTCCGTTCGTGAACTGGAAAAGGTCACGCCTCAAGACGCGCTCAAACACCCCAACTGGTCCATGGGCAGCAAAATCACCATCGACTCCGCCACGCTCATGAACAAAGGGCTTGAAGTCATCGAGGCCTATCACCTTTACGGCCTGCCACTTGAGCGCATCCACGTCGTGGTCCACCCCCAAAGCATCGTCCATTCCCTGGTGGAATACCATGACGGCTCACAACTGGCGCACCTCGGGCAACCCGACATGCGCATTCCCATCGCCTATTGCCTGGCCTACCCCAAACGGCTGCCCCTGAATCTCGAGCCACTGGATCTGACTGCGGCCGGCAGCCTGACGTTTGAGCAGCCGGATCTCGAGGCGTTTCCGTGCCTGGCCCTGGCCATGCAAACCCTTGATCCCGAGCGGGGAGGACCTGGACAACGCATCGCGCTCAACGCGGCCAACGAAATCGCCGTGGCCGCGTTTTTGGCGCAACGGATCGGGTTTATGGATATTCCCAGACTCGCGGCCCGCGCAATCGAAAGTTTTGAAGCCTCCGGTTTCCCTCAGCCCAGCGAACTGGAATCCATCATCTTCCTGGACAGCCTTTTCAGACAACAAACAACAAAAGCGGTTGACGGGTTGACTTCCTAAACCGCGCCCTTATCCATACACTCATGCAAAGCGCCATCGCCGTCATCATCGTCCTCGGGTTGCTTATCGCCTTCCATGAATTCGGCCACTTCATCGTGGCCCGGCTCCTGGGCATAGGCGTAAAAGTCTTTTCTCTCGGTTTTCCGCCAAAACTGCTCGCATTCAAATGGGGGCAAACGCAGTACAGACTCTCCTTGCTCCCCCTGGGCGGCTATGTGCAGCTTGTCGGTGAAAGCAACGTCGAGGATCTTCCGGAAGGCTTCACCCTCCGGCAAAGCTTTATGCATCGCCCCGCCTGGCATCGCATGCTGGTTGTGGCGGCTGGTCCGGTATTCAACTTCATCCTGGCCTGGTTTATTTATTGGGGCGTTTTCTGGAGCCAAGGGATGATCGAAGTCCTGCCGGTCATCGGCGAAGTGCGGGACGCCAGCCCCGCCATGGAAGCGGGCATACGCCCCGGAGACCGGGTGCTCGCCATCGACAACCAGGAAGTGGATACCTGGGACACGCTCGCCTCCATAATCCGCGATAGCGAAGGGAAAAGCCTGAACATCGACGTTGCGCGCGGCGATACCACCGTTACCCTCTCCGTGCGCCCCGAACTCACTGTGCACAAAAATATTTTTGGAGAGGAAATCAAAACGCCGCTCATAGGCATCACCAGCAGCCAGGATACGCGTATCGTGCCGTTGGACGGCGGGAGCGCCGCCGGCGAAGCGCTGGCCAAAACATGGTGGGTCATCAAGCTCACAGGCCAAAGCTTCATGAAAATCATTGAGCGCGTCATCCCCTTTGAAAGCGTGGGCGGCCCCATCCTCATCGTACAGATGGTGCACGAGCAGGCCAGCCAGGGGCTTGTCAACCTCCTGGCCCTCACCGCGCTCATCAGCATCAACCTGGGGCTCATCAACCTGTTGCCCATCCCTGTTCTCGATGGAGGGCACATCCTCTTTTTCGGCATAGAAACCATCGCGCGCCGCCCTGTACCCGCGCGTCTGCAAGAATTGACCACAAAGATCGGCCTGGCTCTGCTCATCACGCTGATGTTACTGGCTACCTACAATGACCTGCAACGCCACTTCCCCTGGCTCTCGATCTATTGAGCCGCTTTATCTGGCCCTGAACGCCGCCGAAGAACGCTTGCAGATCGTTTTCGGTCCGGCCGCCGGGTCAGTGGCGCACGTTCAGGAATGGAGCGCGGCGGGCAAGGCCATGCAATTTTTGGCTCCGGCCCTCAGGCACGCTTTTGCCAGCCTCGGCCTGCCCCCTGAATCCTTGGCTGGACGCATCGCGGGTATTGCCTGCGTACGCGGTCCGGGAAACTTCACCGGTCTTCGGCTTTCCCTGGCCACGGCCTTGGGATTGTCCAAACCGTGGGGCATTCCCCTGGCCGGCGTGGAATATCTACCCCTTTTGGCCATGGCTCCCTGCGCCCTGCTCCCGGACAAGTTCTTTCAAAGCGTTTGGGTGCTCACCCACGCCAGACAGGGCGAAGTCTACATCCAGGGCTTTAGCCGTACAACGGAGGCGGATGCGCTCCCCAGCCCCTTGTCGGCTACAGCGGCGGTGCCTTTGGATACCGCGCTGGATCTTGTGCGCCGCGCCCCCATGCCGTGCGTCGTCTTGGGCGGCGGCCTGCGGCGTCACCCCCATGTGTTTTGCCGGCCCCATTTACCCGAAACTGTGGCCATCCTCCCCTCCGAATGGGACCACCCCCGACCGACGCTGTTGCTCCGCCTGGCTGCCGGAGCCGAGTACGGCGATCAGCCCGTTGCGCCCCTGTACGTGCGTCCTTCGGACGCCGAGGAAAATATGGCGCATATCGCCCGCAAACAGGGCCGCGACCCTGAAAGCATGCGACGGGATTATGAACGCCTGACCAGCATGGACATGCCCCAGACGCCCGATTAGAGCATCTCACGCTTGAAAAGCGCTAGATGCTCTTATGCATTTCCCTG
>CAZFCK010000188.1:0-9393 GCA_964517355.1 uncultured Desulfovibrionaceae bacterium
GTTCGGGGGGAGAACCTTTCTACAGAAAGGTTTCCCCCCGAACGCACTTTCGGAGTAACGGAAAGAACCGCATTTGGATAAGGTTCTTTAGATTCTCCAAAACTTCTTACCTGATATAACCTATGCGCACAGTTACAATGTATTGGCATGATGTTCGCGGGACCAGCTGGGTGTTTCCCCTGGCGGGGCTTGGAATATGGCGAATTTAAAAAAACATATATTCTCAAGTAGTTAACGCCATAACACTTCTTCTCTTCAATCGACCGGCCGGGCAAAACCTTTATGAAGCCCTTTATGCACTTCAGGGTCGAAAGAATACGGTTCTATGGCCACTTCGCCGAAATGCCTTTTTTCAAAGCTGCTAAGCTCGCGCGCCACCATGGGAATATCAAGCTGCACGTCGGCCACCATGTCCGGCTTGTCCAGCACCACCTTGCTTGTCCCGCGCGTCACGACCACCACGTTGTTGTGCGTGCTTTCACGCAGGGCGTGCAGTTCGCTGTTGACCGTATGCACGGGCGTGCCGTCCACAACTTCTTCGACGACCTCCACATAATGGTCCGTGATCGTGCCGCGTATGCCCACCGAAGCCAGCGGGGCTTGCATGCTGAGATTCTCGGGATTCTGGCGCGTGATCGCGCCCGTGACAAAGCGGAAAAGCCCCCTGATCATGGAGAGCACCTGGCTGGACTTTTTCTCGTCGTCCGGATCATAGACCAGGGAGCTGATGCGTACTTCCGAATCCGGCCCAACGTCCATGACGCTTTGGTCCAGGAACTGCAGTCGCACCTTGGCCTCGCACTCCGTGCGTACCAGTTCACCCACATACACCGCCGCGCCCTGGGTCAGCGGGCGTTCCTTCTGCTCCAGATCCACAGCCCAGGCGCGTCCTTCCACAGCCGCCGCAATTCCGGCCTGGGCAGGCTCTTGCGCCAGCGCCCCTACCGGGAGCAGCAACACCAAAAAAAGCGCGACGCAGCCCGAAGGCCGCGCCGCGAAAAGTTGTAAAAAGCTCATTGTTGCGCCTCTGCCCCTCCCTTGTAGTCAGGATCCGCCGTATCTTGGGCGCCGGGAGTGGGCACGTCCAGGTCTCCGTATCTTACCTTCGTGCCCCCCGCTCTGACAACATCCCCCTCCTGGGGCGCGGAAAGCTCGTCGGTCATGGAGCCCATGCCCATGACTTCAACGATGTTCTCACCCTGGTAGCGAATGGTGTTGCCGATGAGATCGCGCACTTTTTCCACGTCCATCTGCAGGATCACGTAGGCATCGCCCTCCTCGTCCCAACCCCAGCCTTTTTTACCGAACTTCACGGAGTGTTGGGGGATATGCGCCCCATACACTGCGGCACAGAGCCGAGAACGGTTTTTATCACTGGTCAGCACGAAGTTTTCCGCTGTGGAACGCGAAAAAATCTCTTCACCCACCAGCAGGGCGGCCATTTCCTCGTAAGCGTTTATCATGGCCGCGCGCAAAGCCCGCAGGGGCGGGCGCGATTCTTCGGTCATGCTGCCCATGCCCATGCCGCGGATCACCACATCCTTATAGACATTGTACTCGCCGAGAATGTTCTGCACGGACCCCAGCTCCAGATGACCGTAGCATATGGCGATATCCTTGCCCTTGTCGTACACGCATTCATCCACCTGCACGCCCTTGAGCACGGCGTTGGCCTTGCTGTCCACCTTCAGGTTGGCGTCTTCGGTCAGGCCGAATTCGCCCTGGCTTTTGACCTTATAACCCACAACCGATTCCATCAGGTTGCGCTTGAGATCCTGTTTGGCCATTTTTATGGTCATCAATTTCTTGTTTCCCGCAACGGCACCCTGTGAAAAACAAAGCACCAGGGCAACAAACACCATTAACACTATGGGTATGCGGTTCATGATCATTCCTCGCTTGGTTGTTATGTTGCAACCGATCAAAACGTTCCGCTTTTCATGGAGATATGGATCGACCGTTATTCCTTGGAATCCCCTCCATGCACGATCCAGGGTTCGACGCTCCTTTTTTCGGGAGCTTGAACGCCTTCGCGAATTTCGAATTCACCTGAGAATTCCTGCCCCACTGGGATGTCCAGTTCTTCGTAGACGATCAGCCCGGAAACGTCCAAAGGCTCCCAGTCCAGCGGCATTTCCCTTATCACGGGCGCAGGAATTTTCTTACGCGCAGCCGCGTCCGCATCCTCCTGCGCCGCGGCATGGGGCGTCTTACTCAGTCCGACCGGCGCAAAATCCGCTTCCTGCGGTACGGCCCCCTGCACCCGGACTTCATCCACCTGAATACGCATTGTTTCAGGATGCGCCGGGTCGCGTGCGACGCGCGCCCGGAACACCACGGTGCCGTTTTGCGGCAATTTGCCTTGCTTGCGCAATGTTTCGTAGACCTGATCCGTTACCGCCTGTTTTTTGGCGGTCCAGGCCTCCATAAGCTCCTTCTGCCCCGCCCCGGCCGGCAACACCGTGACAAAGCACAAGAAAAGCACGAACCAACTTGTCATGGCGCAGCGCAATGCCTGTGGCACGGACATACCCTCCGGTGTTAAAAATCGGCAGGATTAAGGGCCTTGCCGCCGCCCTTGAACTCGGTCTTGGGCGTGGGCTTGGGCGGAGCCTGCTTCTTGGTTTTCTGGGACTTGCCGCCGCATTTCATGCGCGCGCGATCCAACCCCTGATTCGCTTTGAGATAGCCGGAGTCCAGGGCCAGCGCCCGCTTATACGACGCCATGGCGTCGGAACAGCGATTCTGGTCGAGATAAATGTCTCCCAAGGCGGTGTACACGGCCGGGTCCACGCTGCCCAAACCGCGGGCCGCTTCCAACTGCTGCCGGGCCAGATCCATCGAATTCATCACGTAATACAGCAGCCCCAAATAGACCCGCGCCGGCAAATACGAAGGTTGCAGATTCACGGCCTGCACAAAGCTCTGTTCCGCGCGTTGCAGCATGTTCTGCTTCCAGTAGCACCGTCCCAGATAGTCGTAGGCCTCCACATAATTCGCCCGCATGTAGGTGGCCTGCTCGAACTCCATGGCCGCGGACTGGAAGTTTTCCTGCTGATACAGCATGAGCCCCTGGTTGAAATGCTGCTCCGCCGTCAACTGGGGCGGCATCGGCGGAGGCGCTTCCTTCTTGCAACCAGCCGCCAGTACCAAAAGCACCAGCAACCCCGCCCACAAAAAAGTTTTCCTGACCATAAGATACTCCTTTCAACGTGTTGCGGATACATGCGCCCCTGCCCTGGGGCGGAATCCGAGCAGACGCTCCCGCATTGAGCGCCCCCCATCGTATCTGGTCTCACCTCATAAACATCGTCGTATCGCCTAGAACATTTCAAGAGGCATATTGGGGCTCCGCCCCAAACCCCGCCAGGGGAGAACGCCCCCCTGGACCCGCGAACATCATGTATAAAAAACAACTATGCCGACATGTAATCCCAAATAAAAATTTGAGATTCTGAAGAACCTTTTTCAAAAGGCTCTTCAGCCGCCGGAGGCCTTCCCGCTTCAAAGCCAATACGCACTCGAACTCCCAGTGAAAGGGGTTTCCGGCTTGTTCCTTTGAAAAAACGTTCTTCTCCCGCGCCGTTAAAAATTCTGCACAGCGCTTTTGGCCCCTTCCGCATCCAGAATGCCTTCCTGTTCCAGCTGCTTGGCGGCCGCGGGAGCCACCTCCGCGACCTTTTTCAAGGTGGCTTCGCTTTTCACGACTTCCTTGATGCGTTGCGGCGAGGCCGTCGCCAGAGAGGCGGGAGGCGTTTGTTCCAACCGCTCCTGCAGCTGTTTTTCACTCATGCCGCTCTGGTAGCTCACGCGCACGGCTTCGCCGTGGGCGGCGTCGAACACGAAAGCCTTTTCACCCAGTTTTTGATTCAGGGGCTCGAGCACCGCCGCATTGAGCAACTGGCTGAAGTTCTCCTGCCCGCCGGTGAACTCCACTTCGTACAACGACGCGCCTTCGCGGTCGAAATTGCGCAGGTCCACATTCAACACGGGGCGCATCCCGATGAATTCCTTCTTCAAAAGCTGCGCCATGTCGTAACTGGGCAACCCGAACACCTGAAGCTGAAAGATATGCGACGGCGCTTGCAAATGCTGCGCGAAGAACTCGCTGGAGAACTCCTTGCCGATAATGCGGCCCACGTCTTCAATGGCCTGAGATTCATTGGCCCAGGATTTCCCGCGCGGCACTTGGTTGTTGTAGAGGAGTTCCTCGCCGGTATGGGCGTTGACGCATTTCACGCTGAAGTGCGCCAGGGTGAACATGGTCACGGTGATGTTGGACGGCTTGAGGGTGTGCGTATAGCTGGTGAGTTTGGCCACGCCCTGGATGTAGAAATCCGCGGCACGCTGCTGCTGCAGGGAAAGCGTGGTCTGCACCTGATTCTGCATCTGGCTGCGGACCATGAGTTCGCTTTTCAGCTCCAGGGAATGGTCTTCGCTCCAGACGCGGTAGCCGAAGCTTTTCAGCCGTTCATTGAGGATGTTTTCGGCCAGGGGCGAGCGTTTGGGCTTGCCCAACACGTCATCGGCGCTTTGTACGAAGATGGAGGTGGAGATCTTGGGATTGCCGTATTCCTTGATCAGGGTGATGCGCTCCGCCCCCGACATCTGTTGCAGGGCGTTGCGCACGTCGTCCACATAGACTTCGGCTTTCATGAGCATGTGCGCGAAGCCGTCCTCTCCCACCCACGGCGGGCTTTCCTTGATCACGCGCTTGATAAGCCCCGCGGATTGGGTCAGCACGCGATCGTGGATGAGATTGTAATTCTCCATGAGCGTGGAGCTGGAAACGAGCGCTCCCACGGCTTTTTCCACCACCTGCGCCTTGGCGTCGCGCCGCAGGTCTTCAACCATCAAGGCCTTGTCGCGCTTGTAGGCGTCCGCGTTGGGGTCGGCGAGGCCCTCGGCCGAGACCACCACCGTACGCCCCTGTGCCCCCGCGAGAGGGGCGCAGCAAAGAAAAAAAACGCAGCAAAGAATGAAAAGGGTCAGGCTCCGCAACGCCCCCCACTGAACAACCACGTTGATATACGAAAGATTATTCCACATGATGCCCCCTTGCCTATGCATTGTATCATGACGCGCGCCTTACTTGAAGCCCTGAAACTGCACCCGTCTGTTCCGCGCCTTGCCTTCAGCTGTGGCGTTGCTCGCCAGGGGCCTGGATTCGCCGTAGCCCGCCACCTGGAGCCGCGTAGCGTCGATGCCGTGATTTTCCACCAGATAGTTTTTGACCGCATCCGCACGCCGCAGCGACAAATCCTTGTTGTTTTGCGGCGAACCCACGTTGTCCGTGTGTCCCTGCACCTCGAAACGGTAGTCGCTGAATTTTTGGCCTATCAGGGCCGCGAAGCTGTCCAGGGAGGTTTTGGCCGCGGGGTCCAGCCGCGCGCTGCCCGTTTGGAACTCTATCTCCAGGGACATGGGGGGCAGGCCTCTGGCGCCGCCAAGCCCCCGCTTCTCGATTTCCCGGTCCACGTCCAGACCGGCCATGTCGTCCAGGGCAATGGGCTTTTTGCGAAGACATTCCGCGTGGCGGTCCTGCAGGAAGCTGTCGTCGGGGTAGGATTCAAGGGCCTTGGCATACCATTTTTCCGCGTCGAGCCAGAATTCCCTCTCGTACGCCACGTCTCCCAAGACGATATACAAGTCCGCGCAATCGGGATATTTTTCCACCCTGGCTTGCAACTCTTCCACATCGTTCAATGTTTCAATATCCTTGTATGCCGCGTCGCAGTCCTGGGCCGTGGAGACCCCGGCCGAGGACAAGCAGAGGCACAACGCCAGCGCCGGAATCAGCATCGAAAAAAAGCATACGCGTACCAGCATGATCACTCCGTCTTCTCGACGCCCGACGCCTGGGCGGCGTCCGGCGCGGTTTGCTGCGCGGGTTCGCCGGTGGCCGCGAGAGGCGTCTGGTCCGGGAAGTCCGCTCCTATGGGGATGAAGGCCGCCCAATACAACGGGTCCGCCGTGGCCTTGTCCGCGAGCATGTCCAACTGCGCCAGGCGCAGGGCCTGCGGAATCATTTTACCAGCAAATAAATTATTGTAAAAGCTTTCCATCAACCGCGCCGTGGCTTTGGAAGGCACTTCCCACAAGGAGGCCACCACCACGGCCGCGCCCGCGGACTGAAAGGCCCCGGCCAAGGAGGCCAGCTCAAGGCCCAGCCCTTGCCCCCGCAACGCGGTTTCGCAACAGGAGAGCGTGGCCAGCCTGGCCCCCGCAAGTTTGCCGAACAAATCGCCGCGAATCTGACGCACCGTGACCAGACCGCTTTTATAGCCCTGGGGGGCCTGCGGGTCTTCGGAAAACACCAGAAACGAATCCAGGGGGCTTGCGGGCAGCAACTTGCCGTGGGTGGCCAGATGCACGTAGCGATGCGGCGTTTCCCCAAGGGCGCGCAGCAGTTCGCTTTCCGTGAGGGGCTCGTCGGATACGGCCCGCGCCGTACCCTGCCCGCTCTCCTCGTATTCCTGCCCGATGACCCGCGCCTCTTTTCCGGCGTCGGGAAGCTCGGCGAAAGAAAAGGCCCGCCTGGTGTCCACGGCCCGCACCGTGGGCGCGTAATCCTCGGGGTTGAGCATGCGGTAGATGAACGCCGCCTCTTCGTAAGGGAGCTGCGCCCCGAGCATCGCGCCGCCTCGGATCTCCTCTTGCGTCTGTCCGTCCCTGGATCGCTCCTGGGGCTCTGCGCGCAGTTCCTTGCCGAAATAGCCGGGCAATCGCGGATTGCCAACGGCCAGCAAGGATTGCGTCCGCCCGGGGTGTTCCAGGACAAGCTGGCTGAGGGAGTACAAATACCCCACTTCATAATCCTCAAGCAGATAGTGCAAGGGGTCCTTTTGGACCAGCAACGCGCCGAAGGGCAGGACCGACAAGGCGCCATAGGGGATGACGGCCAGGCGCGGCTCCTGATCCGGAGACAGCGGCAACCCGGTATCCTTGAACAATTTGTTGTAACACTCGTAGAGCGTGTTGGTGGATTCAAAGGCCGCGATCTTTTCGCCGAAGGGCGCGACCCAGGTTTCCACGAAATCCCGGCGCAAGCGCCCCCTACGCTGTATCCTGTCCGCGCCGTACAGGCCGAGCCCGTGCGCGGTGAGCTTCCAGACGTACATTTTCCGCTCATTGTAATAAAAAACCAGCACCGCGAAATCAGGAGGCATGCGGTGCCGCACCTCGTCGATGTCCAGCGCGGGTTTGTGCAGAAAGGGATCGCCTTCTTGCAGGGCCAGTTCCAAGGCGTTCCGGCGCGTCTCCAGTTCCTGGATCGAATCCTGATTCTCTTGAGGATGCAGACGCAGGCGGGCCAACTGGTAGGCGGTCTGGGCCAGCTCGCGCCCCTGTTCCCGGCGCTCGGCGGGCAGGGCCTGCTCGAAAAGCGCCTTGACCGCGGCTTGCCGGCTCCGTTCCAGGTATTCCAGGGCGTTTCGCGACAGCTCTTGGGCCTGGGGGGAACCTTGCGGGGCCTGGGACCATTGCTCCAGGAGCAGATCGACGTATTCCGTGTACGGGGCCGCGCGGTCGCGCAGGAAGCCCACGGCCTGGTCCGCGCCCAACACGTTGCGCATGGCCTCGATGATCTCGATGGCCGCCTTGTACTGCGCGGCCGCTTCCTGGATGTCGCCCAAAAGGCGCTGGGCGCGCCCCTGTCCGAGATGCGCCTGCCAGAGCTGCTCCATGGCCTGGATATTCTCGGCGTTTTGCTGCGCCAGCCGGAAATGGGCAAGACTGCAATCCAGAAGCGAACCGTCCGGGCACAGGCCGGAGGTGTTCACCAGCCCGTTCAGGTCCGCCTGGCTCAGGGAAAGCAGCACGTCGCCGATATTGCTCGCCACATCGCTGTATTCGTAGGCCGCGGCGCCCCGCCGCGCGAGGTTATCGGCGATGCCCAGTGCCTTGCCCAAATATTCCAAGGCGTCCGCATAGGCCTTGGCGCGTACCGCGCCCGGGTCTTCCTCCTGCCCCACGTCCCGGGCCACGGCTTTTTCATAATACAGACGCCCCATATTTTCGGTGGCGGCGAGCTGCGTTCTGGCGTCGTCCATGGAGGCGGCGATGGACACGGACTCCACGGCGTCCTGCAAGGCTATGTCGAATACGGCGCTTTCGTAGTTCTCCTGCAGGGAAGCGATGCGCACGGCCACGGCGTTGAGCAGGGCTTTGGCGCGCAACTGGCTGTCGGGTCCGGCGGCGGCCTGGCCGAACATGTCCAGGGCGTCCTTGTACAGCCCCAGCGTGAAGGCGAGAATGCCCGTGGAATTGACGATCTGCAGGCGCAGGGCCTCGTCTCCCAGTTCCCTGGCCAGGTCGCCGGCCAGGGTGAATTGCTGCCGGGCGCGTTGGTATTCGCCCAGGAGCTGCATGCAGATGCCCAGGTTGAAGGCGGCGCTGGCCCGGGTCAGGTCGCGGGCCTCGGGGTTTTCGTCGAGCAGTTCCTGGAAATCCGTGGCGGCGTCGGCGATGCGCCCCATGGCGAGTTTCACCGTGGCCAGGGCGTTGCGCTCCCGCCTCAATTCATCGGGTTGCGCGGCCTGCCCCCAGTATTGCACGGCCAGGGCCAGGGTCCGCAGCGCCTCCTGGTACTGTCCCAGGTCCTTGAGCGTTTTGGCCAGGGCGGAACGTTCTCTGGCCATAACGTCGTCGCGTCGCTGCACGTTGTCCAGGCCCTGAAAAATATCCAGGGCCTTTTGCTGCGCGTCCCGGGCCAGGGGAAGCGCGCCTTTTGCCGCAAGATACTGCCCCTGATCGCTGTACAAATACCCTTGTTGCAGCAAGATGTCGTCGCGGGAATATACGGCGAGCACGGCGCGCTCCAGCAAGGCGTCGAAATAGCCTTCCGCGGCCTGGAAATGCGCATCGCGTTGCGCGCCGTCCCGGGCGGCCTTGGCCAAAAGGCGTTCGGTCTCCCCCAGCTTGAAGAGCACGGTTTCCTTGAAAGGGACGATCTCCTCGGTTTCCTCGAACTGGTCGATGGCCGAGAACGCCTCCCGCCAATGCGGCAGGGCCTTTTCCAAGTCTTTGGCTTCATCCGCGGCCACCGCGGCGGCGTAGGCGTCGTTGAACCGCTGCAGCAAGCTCTCGATGTCCTGAGCCGCGGCCACGTGCACAACGCAGGCGACGAGAAACGCCGGTATCCAGATGCGACGGAACACACGCATGAAGCCTCCTCGTACTGAAAATTGCAACTATGATGGCAAGTTATGTCTGTTGATAAGTATTAGAGCTGCTTAAGAACCTTTTCCAAAAAGTACTTAAGGAAACGCCGATTAATTCACTGGATATGCGAGGGGGAGAACCTTTCTCCAGAAAGGTTTCCCCCGGCACGCCGTTCCAATTTAGAGCATCTCACGCTTGAAAAGCGCTAGATGCTCTTATGCATTTCCCTGG
>CAZFCK010000189.1:0-9385 GCA_964517355.1 uncultured Desulfovibrionaceae bacterium
GGGAAATGCATAAGAGCATCTAGCGCTTTTCAAGCGTGAGATGCTCTAAAAAAAAAGAGAATAAAGTCGCTTGCTTTCGCGCCCGCACGTCGACCAGGGGAGGCCCCTGGACGCCTGAAAAAGGACAATTCAATTCTTTTCAACAAATATACAATGTTATGGTGTGCGCTCTGCTCAAAACGTCGAGTTGAAAAGCTCTGGACGCTCTTATGCATTTTCCTGAAACTATTCGAAATAGTTTCAGGAAAGAGTTTTGTTTCAAGACGAAAATGCGCTAGAGGTTCTCGCCCCCGGCGCCTCCTTTTCCGGTAATCGTTTTTTTCCAGACCACATCCTGGCTTTTTGTCCTGATTTCGCGTAATTGTTGCGGCGTGCCTGTTCAGATAGCGCACGACCTTAGCTTATGACCTCCAGCACCCCGAAAACGCCCCCCCTGCATAAGGACCCGAACCTGCGCATCCTGTTCGGCGTCACGTTGATGGTGGTCATGGGCGTCACCAGCATCGCTCCCGCTTTCCCGCAAATGATCGCCATGATCGACGAGGCCAACGAGCAGAACATCGGCCTGGTGATCACGCTGTTCACCGTGCCCGGCGTGATCCTCACGCCGCTATTGGGCGTTCTTGCGGACCGCGTGGGGCGCAAACGTGTGCTTGTGCCCTCGCTTTTGATTTTCGGTCTGGCCGGAAGCGCATGCATGTTCGCGCCGAATTTCGGCACGCTCCTGGCGCTGCGCTTTATCCAGGGCGTGGGAGCCGCGGCGCTCGGGGCCCTGAACGCGACCATCATCGGCGACCTGTTCAGCGGTACGCAACGCTCTGCCGCCCTGGGTCTCAACGCCGCGGTTCTGAGCATGGGCGTGGCCCTCTATCCTTTGTTAGGCGGTGCGCTGGCATGGGTGCATTGGCGGTTGCCTTTCGCTTTGCCGTTGCTGGCGCTGCCCCTCGCCGCCGTGGTCCGAAACCGGTTGCGCAACCCCGAACCCCAGGCTCGGGAAGGATTGACGGCCTACTTCCGCAACGCCTGGCACGGACTCATGCGCCGCCAGGTGCTGTTGCTTTTTTTCGCCACCCTGGCCACGTTCATCCTGATGTACGGGCCGTTTCTCACCTATCTGCCCGTGCATTTGGGCCGTGATTTCCAGGCCCGCCCCTTTTCCATCGGCTTGATCATGTCGCTTTCCGCCTTCTCCACGGGACTGGCGGCCGCCTCGTTGGGGCGGTTGGCGCGGCTCACGCCGGAGCGGGTGCTGCTTTGCCTGGCTTTCGGATTCTACTGCCTGGGGTGCGCCGGGCTGGCGCTCATGCCGGGGCTCTGGTGGAACCTCGCGCCTGTCGTGCTTTTCGGTTTGGGACAGGGGCTCAACATGCCCTGCGTGCAGTCCATGCTCGCGGATCTGGCGCCTCTGGAAAACAGGGCCGCGTTTCTCTCTCTCAACGGCATGGTGCTGCGCATCGGGCAAACATTGGGGCCGCTCATGATGGGCATGCTGTTCGCATGGCGCGGCGTGAACGCGGTTTTTTACGGGGGCGCGGTTCTGGCGCTGCTCGTGGCGGTGCTGCTGGCGCTGCTCATGCGGCCAGCGGCCAGATGAGTCACTCTTTCCGGATGCTCGCCAACAGCTTTTTCGGACTTTCGAATTCCGGGTTGACCCGCAAGGCGTTTTCCAAAAAAGGCACGGCTTTGGAGCGCTGCCCGGCCTTGGCCAGAATCAGGCCGATATTATAGGAGAGCACTGAATCCTGAAGATGAAATTCGGGATTCAATTTGAGGGCGTTTATGAGGTTGCGTTGCGCGTTGGTATAATCGCCGCCTTCGGCATAGGCCATGGCCATGTTGTAATAGAGGTTTTCATCCTCGGGAGAGATGCTGCGGGCGATATTGTATTCACGGATGGCATCCTGCCATTTTCCTTGTTTGCGCAGGGCGATGCCCAAGAGATTGTAGGTTTTGATATCGGCTTTGCCCACCAAAGAGCCCTTGGCCTCCAGAGCGCGGCGATAGTAGCCTTCGGCCTTTTCCGGATGGGTCTTTGCATAGATGTTGCCGATTTTCGTGGAAACCTCTTCAATGTAGTTCAGTGCCTCCTTTTTGGCCTGAGACATGGCGCCGCTGAAAAGGGCTTCGGCCCGCTCCTCGTTGCCGAGCTGCACGTGTATGCCGCCCATATCCACTTTGCGCTCAACATTCAACGGGCTGAGCCGGTCGAGCTTTTCGAGATAGTAAAGCTGCTTTTCCTGATCGCCTTCTTCCTCCCAGAATTCGGCAAGCTTTTTCAGAGGCTCCAGATACAGTTTGGCGTTGTCGCTGGCGGCCTCATAAGCTTCCACGGCCTTTTCCTTCTTGCCCATGCCGCGATAAGCGTCGCCCATGACGAGAAATCCCGCGGCGCTGTTGGGTTTCAGCTCGAGAATCTGCCGCGCCACCTTGAGGGCCTGTTCGTAGGATCTTTGATTCACCAGAAGTTTTCCGCCGTCGATAAGCTTGCCGATTTTTCCCTGCGGCTTCACGGTGAAGGCGATCTTCTCGATGAGCGTATTGATCGAAATGGGCTTGGAAATGAAATTGTCCGCGCCGATTTCATGCAGCAGCACAAGACGCTGGCGATCGGCCTCGCCCGTGAGAATGACGATCTTGGTCGTATCGAAGGCGGATTTGATCTGTTTGATGAGAAAGCTCGTCTCCTTGTCGTTCAACATGCGTTCGATAAACAAAAGAACGTTCTTCTTACGGCTGCTGACCTCTTTAATCGTTCTGATAATGAGATTTTCATCGGCAATGGAGGCGATGCACTCTTCACTCACGGCAAGCTGCTTGGCTATTGTGCTGCGCAGGATGCTGACAAAGGTGTTGTCGTGCGTGGCGACGACAAAGAACCCGTGTTCCTTGCGGATAAAATCCACCACAGTGGTTTCATACGATTTGATCCTCACATCCATTTTACTCGCCATGAGCAGACTCCACACAACATTGAAAAGGCCCGACGCGCGGTGCGTTTTCCACACCTTCCTGGGTTGTTACGCCATTGCCGAAAACATGGATCCCGGGATCGAACCGGATAAGGGAAAGGCGCATTACTCCAGGCGCAGGGCCTGGCGTATTTTTTTGTCCAATTCCTTGGCCCCGAAGGGCTTCTTGATATAGGCCGTGACGCCTTCCTGCACGGCCTGCACCACGTTTTGCTCCATGCGCTCCGCAGTCACCATGATGAAGGGCGTGGATCCGAACGATTTGGAAGCGCGGACGCTTTTCAGCAAATCCAGGCCGGACATGCGCGGCATGTTCCAGTCCGAGAGGATGAGTCCCACGCGCTCTTTTTGCAATTGTTGCAGCGCCGTGCTGCCGTCGTCCGCCTCCAGGATGGAGACAAAGCCCAACTCGGTGAGCATTTTTTTCAGAATCTGCCGGGCCACGCGCGCATCGTCCACAACGAGCGTTTTGATCTGTTTATAATCCATGGTGTAAATCCAATATTTTCAATAGCTGAACAAAAGGACTCCAGGACTCGGGTCTTGCGTTCCACGCCGGCGAGGACCGCCGCGCGCCGCCCCTGCGGCATGCGACTCTCCCGCCAGTGATGGAGCTACATCATTCATCGCCTATGCTCAAGCATCAAATGAAAAGAGCCGGCAACGGTCTCGAATCCGTTGCCGGCTCAGTATCCGACGTAGAGTTTCAGAACGGGGCTACTGCCTCACGTGGCATTCGCCGCACGCCAGAGGCCCTTTGCCTTTTTCTTCGTGGCAGGTAATGCACTGCCCGTGATAAGCTTCCATGAGGGCGGTTGTGCCGTCCGTAGGCGCCAACTGGTGACAGTCCGCACACGGGGTGCCCTCGGAGCTTTCGTCCTGGTTGGGATTGGCGCCATCCATATGATGGCAGTACCAGCATTGATCTTCCAGTTCAGCGGCGGCATTGTGGTCGTCGTGTGCGAACACCGCCGCGGGTCTGGATGGATTGTCAAACTGCTCGATGGAGATGACCTCCAACTCCCCCTGCGAATACGAAACGAACGCGGGGAGGAGGAACACGACGGTGGCCACCAGGAGCAGGGCCGCTTGTGCGCTTTTATTTCGCATGGCTTACCTCTGCAATTCTTGTCGATGTACTCGCGCGTGGTCGCCGCGCTGTTATATCGCCTTGGTTTTCACCATCTGTTCGTAGATGATGTCGCCCAGGAACTTGAGTTCCATATCCAGCTTGTAGTGATGGATAATATCTTCAAGTCCGCCATGACAGTTATGGCAAGGGGCGATAACCACCTTGGCTCCCGTGGCCTTGAGCTGTTCCGCCTTGGCTTTGTTGCCGAGCACGCGGGTCATCTTGTGCGGCGGGCCGCAGTTGATGACGCCGCCGCCGGCGGCGCAGCAGTAGTTGTGTTCCCGGTTGGGGTGCATCTCCACGAAGTTCGGGTAGAATGCGCGCGCAACCTCGCGTCCCATTTCATGCAGGCCCATGCCGCGCACGGTGTTGCAGGGATCATGGAAGGTGGCGAGTTCGTCCTTGGTGAACTCGACCTTGATGCGCCCCTGCTGCATCATTTCCCAATACCACTGAATGGCGTGGATGATGGGCACCGGCATTTTTTTCCAGGAAAGCCAGCGGTTGCCCGTATCGTATACGGAGCGGTAGGCGTGTCCGCACTCGCCCATAACGATCTTTTTCACCTTGAGCCGCATGGCGGTTTCGTAATGGTCGCGTTTCAAACGGCCCATCATTTCGAAATCGCCCGAGTACATGCACATGTCGGAGTTGTCCCAGCCCGTTGTGGCGGGCATGGTCCAGTCTTCACCGGCCTCGTACATGATGGCCGCGGCCTGGTAAATGAGCTGGGTACGGAATTTGGGCTCGGGACCGATAACCGAATACATGATGTCCGCGCCTTCCTTTTCCAGCGGAATGCGAATGGCGGGGAACTCGTCGCGGGCTTCGTCTTCCTGCCACTGCAAGCTGTCGATCCACTCGTCTTCCTTGACCCACATCTGGTTCATGGTGGCGGCGTGGCTGTGACAGGTATCCTGCAAGTATTGCGGCGTAATCCCCAAAAGATGCGAAATACGGCGCACAGTGGACATCAGGAACGCGGTGTCGATGCCGAAGGGGCAATACATGACGCAGCGGCGGCACAAATTGCATTCGGTGTAGGCGACACGCGCGGCCTCTTTCATAAAGGCGGGCGAAATCTGACCCTTGTTTTTAATCATGGGCAGCAAAGTCTGCTTCACCTTGCCGACCGGGGAAAAAAGTGGATCCCTGTTGTGCGAGTGGAAATAGTGGCAGGCATCCGCACACAACCCACAGTGTACACAGGTTTTCGTGAAGGCCTCCAGTCTGGCCAGGTTCTCGGTGGAGAGCACCTGGTTGATGACCTTCGATATCCGCGCCGGATCGAGGGAATCGGCCTGATCAAGACCGGGATCCTCAATTTTTGCTATTCTTGCTCTTTCTTCTATCTGTTCTTGGCTCATTGCGCTTACTCCCGTTGCGCTTGTTCGTCCCAGGGACGGCAGGACCTACCAGTCTTTGACGTGACGCTCGGCGCCGAACTCGGATCCCGCATAGATACGCACCATGGGCCCGAGCATCATGTGCGCAAGCCAGGTGAAGGGGATCAGAATCAGCATCAATTCGCCGAACAAGACGTGCAAAGTAATCATCCACTTGTAGTCGAGAATCTGGTGGTACGCCAAGAACCCTGTCACAAAGGGGGCGGCGACCAGGGCCAACAGCAGAAAATCCGCCGCCGTGGTCACGTATTTGGCTTCGGGCACGGCCAGCCTGCGATAGGCGAAATAGCCGATGCACACCAGAGCAATAACGGTCATCACATCGGCGACGCCGTCGGGCAAAGTCGGCCAACTCAAACCGATGCCGTCCTGCAGCATGATGATGTGAGCCGACAAGAAAAGAGGGGCGATAAAAAGACAAATGTGAAACGCGAACATGGCCACGGTCATGACCGGATTCAGGCGCATATTGCGGGGCACAAAGGGAATGAGCCACATCAATATGGACCGTAACCCATATTTGGCGCTCATGTAGTTAAAAATGAAGGGATCTTTATTCTTAGCCAGGCTCACCAGGCGGCCGAACTTAACCAGGAGGCCTCCAAAAAAAATAATGAAGGCTATCCAGACCATGGGGCCTGTCAAAAAGCTGTAAAAACTGTTCATGGCCGTCTCCCTTGCCTAGATTTCGCTGACCGGCAGCACGATGCGGCTGTAGATGCCGTTTTCGATCACACGCAACATGACGGCGTCGCCCGAAGGGCTGAAAACCGGATTCCACAGCTCGTCATAATCCTTGCCATGGACCTTGCCGTCGCACACCAGCGTGTATTTCCTGCCGGGCCGTTCCACTTTCACGGCAATATGTTTGGAATCCGGACTAGCCACCGGCTTCCAGACCATCTCATAGCTGCCGTTCCACAGAGCATCGTCGGCCATGATGACGTATTTGCCCGCCTCATTGCGCGCAACAGCAGCGGCACGGCGGCCATCCGGGCTCACGGTCAACTCGGTGATCACCGTATCCACTTTGGTCGACCAGGGTTTGCCGTCCTTGGCCACGGTCCAACGGCCGTATTCAGGAGCCACCAAAGCGTACAACGTAGCGCCGTCGGCGCTGTACGTCTGATGCCAGCATTGGAAAAACACCGGATCCCAGATCATGCTGTCGTCCTGCGCCATACCCCACTTGCCCTTGATGCGCACAGGCGCCACCACACGCCCGGTGCCGGGGTTGAAACGGGGTTCCCACACGCATTGATAATTCGTACCCCACGTCTGACCATCAATCGCAATCGTGTAATCGTACAGCGTGCTGCGAACCTGGCAGGCGATCCTTTCAGACTTGTGATCGAACACCGGAGTCCAGCAGTTCACAAAGGTACGGTCCCAGACAACGCCGTTGCGCGCCACGGTAAAGCAACCCTCTTTAAACGAAAAAATATCCGCCTGCGGCAGGTTGCGCGTCTGCACCACTGCGGCCGATGTGGCTCCATCAGAAGACAACGCGAAATTGTTGGCGTTCTCGTACAGATTTTCCCACACCTCGCCATTGTGCACCATGCCGTATTGGCCGTCCTGTTGCACGCTGGCGGCTATGGCCTCGCCGGTCTCGCTGAACAACGTACCCCAAATGTACCCGAAATTCTCTTCCAGTGGAGCATCGTCCACGGCTAAGGTCCATTCGCCCATGCTTGAAGCAAGCACGGTCAAACGCCCGTCAGGGCTGAAACGGGGATACCACACCTTGTCAAAGGTGTTCTCCCATGCCTCGCCGTTCACGCACATGGTGAATTCGGCCTCATCTTCATTGGGAACCTTGGCCACGGCAGCCACTTTTTCGCCATCCGGACTGGGGTAGAACTCTTCCACCCACTCAAACTCCTTGGCGCACGCAGCCGTGTCCAGTATATCCCTTTTTCCAGGACTCCAGTCCCAGTCCGAACCAGGGCGCATCTCTCGCCTCCTTGCCCTTAGGAACATTAAACACCCACGTAAAAATCACCTAGACAATAACGTTTTCTCCTAACGTGCCACAAGAAAAATGGCAAGAAACTCCCATATTCTACACTACATCGGGAGGAATTTATATAACTCTGCAAAAATCATACTTTTCACTCTATCGGCCGTCACCTGACTGGAAAGGTAGGACTTTACCTCGCCGCATACCGAAAAGCCTGTGTCAATGCCGGTTGACACACAGTCGCGACATTCCGCTTCCTTTTTTTTGGGTTTTTTCACAAAACAAATCCCCGTCTGCCTTATCGCGAGGCAGACGGGGATTTGTTTTGTCGATAAAACACAATCTTATGCAGGGCCGGTCCGGCCCTGCCGCGCGGGACTTTCGTTACGGCGACACGCCGCTTATTGAAAACGGGGCCGCTCCTGAGCGCATTTTCGCCTTAAAGCAAGGCTTGCACCTGAAACAACGTCCCCTTGTTTCAGATTGATGCGGAAGAGCACCCACCCCTTATCAAAGTCAACACGATTCAACTTCTATCGTATAGCCGTTCCAAAATGTCCCTGCCGCCCGCTTCCAAGACTTCACGAGCCAGGGCCAGGCCCAACATGCGGGCTTCTCCGGCCTTGCCTTCCATGCCGCGCCGTATGATCCGCGAGCCGTCCACTTCGGCCACCAGGCCTTCGAGGCGCAGCGTGTCCCCCCGCAACAGGGCATGGGCCGCTATGGGCACCTGGCACCCCCCTTCCAAGCCCTCCAAAAAACCGCGTTCAGCGGCGACGCACGTTTTGGTGTGCGCGTGATTCAAGGGCTCCAGCAAGGCCATGAGTTCCGCATCGTCCGTACGGTATTCTATACCCAACGCGCCCTGCCCAACCGCGGGAAGAAACTGCGGCGGTCCCAGAACGCTTTGCTTGGGCGCCCGCAGTTCCAGGCGATTGAGTCCCGAGGTGGCCATGACAATGGCGTCGTACTGCCCCTCCAGCAATTTGCGCAATCGCGTATCCACATTGCCGCGCAGGTTCTCTATGGTGAGATCCGGCCGCAGCCCGAGCAACTGGGCCTGGCGGCGCAGGCTGCACGTGCCGACTTTCGCCCCTTGAGGCAACTGGTCCAGGCTCGCGTAGTGAACGCTCAACAGGCTGTCGCTGAGGTCTTCACGCCGGGGCACGACGCCCACTTCCAGCCCCGAGGGCTGCAGTGAGGGCACATCCTTCATACTGTGCACAGCGAGATCGGCCCTGCCGTCCAGCAACGCTTCTTCGATTTCTTTGACGAACAGCCCCTTGCCGCCGATTTTGGCCAAAGGGGTATCGAGGATCTTGTCGCCCGTGGTTTTGAGCGGCAGCAAGGTCACATCTTTTGCTCCGCACGATTCCATCAGCGCTTTTACGTGATTGGCCTGCCACAGGGCCAGTTTGCTGCTGCGCGTGGCAATTATGTATTTTCTCATGACGCTTTTTATGGTGCGAGGGAGGAATCCTCACATGCAGGGTTTCCCTTGAGTCGAGATTCCAAAATTGTGGTGAGACATCCTTTAGCCGCTGCACGTGCTGCAATTGCCCCCGGAACAACCAGAGCAGCCGCCCCCGGATGATGGGCGCGGCATGGCCATGCGGTGCACGCCCGGATCGCCGCTTCTGAACTTGCAGCACGAGAGCAGTTTCTCCGTTTTCTCCGAGCCGCAGGCCGGGCAGGTGACGACCTGGCCGTCCTTGGTCACGAGTTCTTCAAATTCCTTGTTGCAGGAGCCGCAACGGTATTCGTAGATGGGCATAGTCTGATTCCTCCATAAGATATCCGCTCAAGAGATACCACCTCGGCTCTCCGAGATGAGCGCGCGCTATAACATTTTGTATTTGCTTAAAAATTAAGGATAAAAAAGGTCGTTTTTCCGGCGTCCAGGGGCCTCCCCTGG
>CAZFCK010000190.1:0-9312 GCA_964517355.1 uncultured Desulfovibrionaceae bacterium
GATAATTGTTTCAGGGGAGAGCCTTGTTTCAAGGCGAAAATGCGCTAGAGCATCTTAACTTTGAAAAAGTATAGATGTTCTTATGTATTTCCCTGAAACAGCAAACATTGTTTCAGGGGTGCGCCTTATCCAAAGGTAAAATGCGTTAGGCCGTGTTTTCAAATCCGCTATGAAAAGAAAGCGCGGGAAGGGAAATCCTTTTTATAGGTTTCCCTTCTCGCGCTCTACCTTTTAAGAAGAGGAACGTTGAAGCCGCAGCCGGTAGGCGGGGCGCTACCCGGCATTTGGCGAAAACTACCTTGTTATGGTCAGCGTTATCTCTTTTTCCGAAACACGTTCCACAGACATTTTCAATGGCATTTTTTCTTTGATGTCGGCCACAATACGCAGTTTGTCGGGGTGATTGCCAATACGAACGCCCCCGACGTAATTGTTGTCCGGCACCTTCATGTTTCCTGCGTGCACCTTGAAGGAACCAAACAGGTCCAAAACCATACGCTGTGGTTGTTTCAGGCTGAAGCTCGTGTACTTGCTGATCGCCCCTGTTGTGATCACATGCATGACCACGGAGTTATGTTCAACCGTAATTTTGATATTATGCAACTGATTCACCGCGCCCTTGGGCAAGGCCTTGGGAGTGGTCCTCTCAGTTGTCCGTTGCGCCTGTTTTGCCCTTGCCGGAGTTTGGGTTTCAGGCCTGTGCTCTTTGGGAGCGGCTTGCACCACGGGCTTTTTTTCCAGAGGAACGGCTTGCGGCAGAGGCTTGGCTTCAGGTTTGGCCACAGCCTGCGCCTGCTCTTGAGGTTGTGGAGGGGATGCCTGTTCACCCGGTTGTTCTTCCTCTTCGGGCTGCATTTGGGGAGCGCTGGTTACGTCCGCATCAGTCCTCCCGACAGGCTGTGTTTCCTGGCTGGCTTGGCGGCTCGCTTCCCGCGCCTGAGCGAGAACATCAACTCCCTGCTCCTGAGAGGGCGGGGTCGCAGCATCGCTTTTCACCGGTCCTTGCCGGAGAGGCGGTTCCTGATCGGGCACTGCCACACTCGTCTCGGGCTCGGGAACCTTTCCCTGTACGGCAGGTCCCGCGGGTAGATCTCCAGCCAGCTCCCGTCCGGGTTCTTGCTGTGTCACGTCTTTGTCCCTATTACCGCCCCATTGGGAAAACGCTAAAAAAATCATAGCCATAAACAACACTCCAAGCATGACCATGGACAAGCGTTTATTCAGGGTCATTGACGGCCTTGCTCTGTCCCGCAAGCGGCGCGGGGGCGGCGTCTCCTCAAGCTCAAACGGCTGACGGCTATCTTTATCCTGGTTCTCCATATGCATCTGCCTCATATTACGGAGAGCATACCATGTTTACCACATTGTTGCTCGAAGTTATTGGAACGGCCACGGCCGCGCGGAGCGCGGGCGGGGTCTGACGGCGAAGCCGTGGAGCAGGTTGTGAGAACAATTTGCTCCGATCATAAAAAGCATGCGCTTTGCCCAGGGCCTTTGTTACCCGGTTGCACACCCGAGCCTCATATTTAATTTCTCATGCGCACCAAAGAATTGCAAGCTGTGCGCAATGCTCACGTTTCATGGGGCCGGAGTTCTGTTTCATTTATCACTGCGGATTCCACATCCCGGATTACGGTTCGCGGAGCACGCGGGCGGCTCGGAATTTCATGACAACTCAACTTGCTGAGTGAAACATGTACTACAACATTTCGCATTTGTTGAAAATACAAGTATGAAAGAGTCGTTTGTCAGGCCTACAGGGACCTCCGCCGGTCGTCGCGGGTAGGCACAAACCTAGCGATTTTATTGTCTTTTGTCAGAAAGTCGCATTGGTTAAGGAGTATCATAGGCACAAGGCTTCTCCAACCGTTGAATTCAGTGAAAGATCTTCAAGAGTCAGCGTAATGCGACGAGGTGGCGCAAAATGAAATTGCGCACTCCCTGCGTATATGTTTCGCCGGAATCCAGGAATCCCCGGTTGTGCCCTCCGTGCAACGTTAAAAACTGTTTCGGCTGCGGGGCGGCGGCGAAAATTACACGTCCCATTTCGTAAGGCACCACATCGTCTTCAGGGCTATGTATCACGAGCAATGGGGATGCCGCCTTGCCTATGCGCTCCAATGTGGCATAGGTGTGGCGGCAAAGCATTTTCACCGGAAACATGGGATAGCTGCGCTTGCCCATGGCGACAATCGAAGAAAAAGTGGATTCTAAAATCAACGCCGCGGGCTTTTGGCCCTTTTCACAAAGCGCGATTCCCAGTTGGGCGGCGATCGCACCGCCAAGGGAGCGCCCCCAAATGATAATACGTTCACTCGGCACCCGTTGCGCGAGCATCTCCCACACTGCGGCGGCGTCATGATACGTTCCTTGTTCGTCCGGAGTGCCGGTGCTTTGCCCGTATCCACGGTAGTCGTAAATACACGCGCCGAGCCCCAGGTCATGCAGCAGGCGCAACGTCTCCAAGCGGTGTGATATGTTTCCGGCATTGCCATGTGAAAAATGGACCCATAAAGGTTTATTCCACGGGATACCAGCGGCAGGGGGCGTTTTCGGAGGAGGTACGATCCATCCATGGAGAGTTTCACCTTGCTCCACAGGCAAAACAAACGTTTCGAATTCCAAACCAACATCGTCCGGTGTGGCTATCAGTTCACGATTCCCAGGATGATAAATCATGTGGTGTTGTAACGTATAAATCAACAATCCCAGAACGATGTAGATACTACTGGCCGTCAGCAGCCATACGTACATGGATTTTACCTTAGTCATTTGGAGGGATTTGTTCAGTGCATCGAGACCAACACAGGTTTTCATCTCTCGGGAGTTCACAACCTCTTAACGATACTGTATAGAGTTATTGACTATTCAGCAATAATGCCGTCTGCATCGTATATGGCGCTTAACAAAACTTTGGGAGGAAACATGAGGCTGCTCACCAGGTCGGATTTCGACGGTCTGATCTGCGCTGTCCTGCTTCAGGAAGCCGGAGTCATGGACGATTGGAAGTTCGTTCATCCTAAAGATATTCAGGACGGTCTGATCAAAATTTCAGAGAAAGATATTCTGGCCAACGTGCCCTATGCCCCGGGTTGCGGTATGTGGTTCGACCATCATTCCAGCGAAAATGAACGACACGGCATGAAGATGGAGTTCAATGGCGCTTCGCAGGCGGCTCCCAGCGCCGCGCGGGTGATCTGGGATTATTATGGAGGGCACGAGACGTTTTCGGAAAAATACGATGAGATGATGCGCTATGTCGATAAGGTTGATAGCGCCGATCTTACAGTAGACGAAATCCGTAACCCCACAGGATGGGTACTCCTTGGATTCATTATGGATCCAAGGACGGGACTCGGGCGGTATCGCGACTATTCCATCAGTAATTACCAACTGATGGAGGAACTCATTGGATTTTGCCGGACCTTGTCCATAGAAAAGATCATGCAGCTTCCCGATGTTCAGGAGCGGGTGAAACGTTATTTCGACCAGCAGGATTTGTTCATTTCCATGTTACGGAAGTGCTCAACCGTCCAAGGCAATGTTGTAGTCATAGATTTGCGCGAGCAGGAAGAAATTTATACAGGGAATCGTTTTCTTGTGTATAGCCTGTATCCTGAGTGCAATGTCAGTATGCAAGTGATATGGGGTTTGAAAAAACAGAACACGGTTGTCACTGTGGGACACAGCATTTTAAATCGCTCCTGTAAAACAAATGTCGGTAAACTAATGTTGCAATACGGCGGCGGAGGGCACGATACCGTGGGTACGTGCCAATTGCCCCACGGCAATGCGGAAAAGATCATTCAAGATATTTTGCATACACTACGTACAAATGGATAATAGAATCATGCGGATGTCATAACGGGCCGTTTCCAGCCGGGGAGAGGCCCGTTGTTTGACTTTCTCCTCCTTCCTCGTCTAGTGTCGTTTGCGTGCAATGCATTGCAACGCGTTGTTGTTTATTTCACCTCTCCAAACATACGTATTTTGGAGAGTCGGCTTTTTTCAGCATGGATTTGCGGTGCACTGAAGAAACGCCACAGTAGTCCTTCTACAGAGCGGCATGCGAAAGTGAAATCACGTAAGTAGCCAATGCGTAACTGAAGTAGTGCGAACCAACAATGTGCAGCATATTGATGCGCAGAGCTTGTCAGGATGGCCACAGCCAATTTCGTGGCATGGTGAACACCTCGGAGCAGGACTTTTTTTTGCTTCGAGAATTATCAACTCATAATATTTCCGGAAAAACGTATCATGCAGCTATACAACACCTTGACCCGTAAAAAAGAGACATTCACCCCGCAAGAACCAGGCCGCGTTAAGATGTACGTTTGCGGCATTACCGCCTATGATCTTTGTCATGTGGGGCACGCCCGTTCCGCAGTCATTTTTGACGTTTTGGTTCGCTACTTGCGCTTCAAAGGCTTGCAGGTGACGTTTGTACGCAATTTTACCGATGTGGATGACAAAATAATTAAGCGGGCCCATGAAGAAGGCATCTCCAGCCAGGAAGTGGCTGATAAGAATATTCGTTTTTTTTATGAAGATATGGACCGCCTTGGCGTTTTGCGGGCCGATATTGAGCCCCGTTGCACGGACCACATAGAACAAATGCTTGTTTTGACGCAGGAGCTTATCGCAAAAAACAAGGCCTACGCCACCCTCTCGGGCGACGTTTATTTTCGCGTACGCAATTTCGAGGGATACGGCAAACTCTCAGGGCGCAACATTGAAGAACTCCGCGCCGGCGCGCGGATCGTACCCGGGGAGGAAAAGGAAGATCCTCTGGACTTCGCGTTGTGGAAAGCGGCCAAACCTGGAGAGCCGTCCTGGACGAGCCCTTGGGGAGAGGGGCGCCCCGGCTGGCATCTCGAATGTTCCGCCATGAGTGAAGAGCATCTGGGCCTGCCCATGGACATCCACGGCGGTGGACAAGACCTTATCTTCCCGCACCATGAAAACGAAATCGCCCAATCCGAGGCCGCAACGGGCAAACCTTTGGCGCGATTCTGGGTGCATAATGGATTTGTGCAGATAGATCAGGAAAAAATGTCGAAATCGTTGGGTAATTTTAAAACCATCCGCGATATCCTCACTGAGTACCTGCCGCAAACCCTGCGCTATTTTTTGCTCACGAAACACTACCGCAGCCCCATTGACTTCTCCGCCGAAGCCATGGAGGAAGCCGAAAAAAACCTTAAGCGCATATACACGGCCAAAGAACAACTGCTTCAAGAACTGGAGCGGAGCAAATGGTCGAAAACGCCTCTGCCCGACAGTTATGCCAAGGAATTGGACGAGTATGAAAGCAGTTGGGAACAGGCCATGGAAGACGACTGCAACACAGCCGCCGCTCTTGGACAGGTCTTCGGCGTGGTGCGGCTGGCCAATCGGCTGATGGAAGATAAAAATCTGCGCAAGTCTGCGGAAGCCAAAGCCCTGTATGAACGCATTTTGACCGCGTTCAGCACGTGGAGTGACGTTCTGGGGCTGTTCGCTGATGCGCCTTCCGACTTTCTCGACGAACTGCGGACTATTAAGCTGCGTCGCAACGGGGTTGACGTTTCCCGGGTTGAAGCCTTGGTGCAACAACGCCAGGAGGCGAAAAAGGATAAGGATTTCGCCACGGCGGACGCGGTACGTGAGGAACTTGCGGGCATGGGCGTGGAAGTGCGCGACACGCCGGCGGGTCCGGTATGGGACGCTCTTTGAGCGCGGAGCCGGAGTTACGCAAAGCCACTCGATAAACTTATGCTTTTTTCCGGGAAGAGAACCTCTGGTCACAGGTTCTCTTCTCGGTTTTTTTTGTTATTTTTCGCCAACGGGCAGGGCAGCTGCCACACATTGAAAGCGGTGAGAAGATCCGGCAAGTTTCGGAAGAGGGATCGTGAACCACCATTTTCTTAGGATAACCACAGAACACTAGCCCGAATGGCTGCATTTGCCGGCAACACGGATGCACTATGGCTAAATACAAGATTGTTTCTCCCCTATCTTTGCCGATTTATTGTTTTTTAGCGGCAATCATAGCCGGCGCGATCGCCTTGCGGCAGGATGTCTGCCTCGCACAAGGACCATTGGCATGGGAAGATGCGCTTTTTACAGCGACATCCGCAGTATGCGTCACCGGGCTGGTTGTCGTGGATACCGGCAGTTTCTTCACCATATGGGGGCAGTCTGTGATCCTTTTGCTCATTCAATTGGGTGGCCTCGGCATCATGACTTACTCCAGCCTGGTGTTCTACCTGTGGCGCAAGCGTGTGTCCCTGACCGACCGCCTCGCTGTGGGGCAGAATCTACTGCATAATCCAGCATTTGAATTGGGACGGTTCCTTGCTTTTATGGTATTGATGACCTTGGGCATCGAGGCGCTGGGCGTCGCGGCGCTCTATGCCATGGACTCCCAAGGTTTTCACGGCTTTTCAGCGGTGTTTCATGCTGTTTCCGCGTTTTGTAACGCAGGGTTTTCCACCAATTCAGATAGCCTGATGCATTGGAAAGCGGACCTTGGCGTCAATGTGGTCATCATGACGCTTATCACTGTGGGCGGAATGGGCTTTTCAGTGCTGCACGAGAGCGCCCTGGTCTTGCTGCACAAGGCCAGGCTGCGGGCTGACAGCATAAGATTGAGTTTCCATTCGCGTATCGTGCTGCAAACCAGTCTAATACTCAGCATGGGCGGAGCTGTGGTCTTGTTTGCCATGGAATTATACAGCAATTATCAGTATGGGGTTTTAAGAAGCCCGCATCTGTTGTACGAGGAATTTCTCGCGGGGGTGTTTCAATCCGTGACGTGCCGTACCGCGGGATTCAACACCTTGGACATTGGAAGCATGACCAATGTTTCCTTGTTTGTGATGATTATTTTAATGCTTATCGGCGGTTCGCCCGGCTCCTGCGCCGGAGGGCTGAAAACCACGACCTTCAGGAGCATTGTCGCCTTCGTGGTTTCTCAGGTGCGCGGCAGACAACAAACCGTGGTGCGCAACAGAGCGCTGGACAAGGAAACCATGAATAAGGCGCTTACGCTTTTCATTTTCGGTTCCGGCACCGTCATCCTGGCGACACTTATGCTCTGTATCAGTGAAGGAGGGGACTTGCCGCACACCCAACTCAGAGGGCAATTTCTGGAGATACTTTTTGAAGTCGCGTCAGCTTTCGGCACCGTGGGACTCAGTACGGGAATAACGGCAACTCTCTCCGATTTCGGGAAAAGCGTTTTGATCATATTAATGTTTGTGGGGCGCCTTGGCCCTATTCTGTTTATCTCCGTGTTCCAGAAGTGGCAAACGACACCCCGTTTCGGCTGGCCGGAAGAGAGCATGATGATAGGTTAGAACAAATTGACTTTAAAATTGGCATGCCAGCGGCTTAAAAATCTCCAAAACGTTATGATTGGCATAAGACATGAGTATGTTGACAATTGTAACTACGATAACCACGGGTCCAGAGGGGCTTTCCCCCTTGGCGGGGGGTGGGGCGGAGCCCCAAACTACCCCATTTTTTAAGTTGAATGCTTTGGAAAAGCGCTGTTTCCAGCGTGGCATTTTTCTGAAAAGCACAATCGGGAGTGATTGCCTAAGAGGCATAATGATTTTTCGGAAATATGCCCTCGTGATTCAAGGAGGCGGATGCTGTTGAAAAAGGAAATTGGAGTGATTGGCCTTGGCAAGTTCGGTTTTTGTTTGGCCGAAACTCTGACTCAGCTCGGCAGCCGTGTCATTGGCGTGGACATGGCGGACGCCAGAATAAAAATTGCTCAGGAAGTCCTGGCGCAGGTGTACTCGGCTGACGCCACGGATAAGGCCGCGCTCAAACAACTGGGGTTTCATGACCTGCCCCATGTCGTGGTAAGTATCGGCGACAGCATGGAATCGAGCATTCTCATCACCATGAATCTTAAAGAGCTTGGGGTGCCAAAAGTGTGGGTCAAGGCCTTGAGCCTGCCTCATGAAAAAATATTGTACCGTTTGGGGGCGGATTACGTGGTGTTTCCGGAACGCTTTGTGGCCAGACAATTGGCGCATAAGCTTGCCGTTCCGGGTTTGCTGAATTATCTTACCTTGGGCGACGGTATTGTCTTGCAGGAAATCACCGTGGACAAATGGGCCGGCAAGCCGTTGTACGAGTTGGATTTGCCCAACAAACACCATATCCAGGTCGTGGCGGTGAAACGGAGTGGAGAGCGGGAGTTTAGTTTCGTACCCCGCGCCGATACTGTTTTCGAGAAAGGGGATCTTGTTGTCGTGATTGGCGACAAGGAACACATGGGCGAACGATAGCTTGTTGGCAGGCGGTTTTCTCCAGGAAGCGGGCTTTGTTCCTTGCGATTAGCCGACAGCTTCGGTACAAAGAAAGGAAATTGCGAAGGGTGCTATCTTCGATGAAAAAATATCTAGTTACAGTACTTTATTACATTTCTGAAGGGCAGACCAACGGACACATGGAAGTCCAGGCGTCCAATGAAACAGAGGCCATCAAGCAGGTGCTCGATTATATGCAGCAAAACATGCGCCTGCACCCTGATTATCGGTTGCATATGGTTCAGGTGAGTGCTGCGGCCAGTTGTCCTTCACCGTAATGCTTTTCTGAGCCCCCCTGCCCGTTGATCTGCGTCCGTTTCGGGAGGTCCTGCGTGAGGCAGGGGACGAGTGTCCTTGTGTTTGAACAGGGTAAAGAACTCACACCCGACATGGTTACCAACCTGCCGGGTGTTTTTTTATGCAGCGGTCATGTCCTTCACGTTATGTAATTCACTAGCGCTTTCGCCTTTGGATAAGGCTCACCCCTGAAACAATGTTTATTGTTTCAGAGAAGTGCATAAGAGCATCTCTACTTTTTCAAAGTTAAGATGCTCTAACTTTTTGAGATTTTTAAGAACCTTTGTCAAAAGGTTCTTAACCAGCCGAAGGCTTTCATATTTCAAGGATAACAATGCGTCAGGTTTGGAAAGAAAATTCCGAAGGGAAGCACCTCGCGCCTGAGGTGTTCCCCTCGGAATATATTGTTATACCGTTTCCTGTTCATAGTGTCGGCGCAAGGCACCCCTTTCTACATTATTGGAGGAATTACCAAGCTCGGGACAGTACCAGAAGCAATATGGTATCTATTTGATATTATTAAGTTTAAATTTTTAGAAAGAGGGTCCGGGGGGAGAACCTTTTTCAAAAACTTCAGCCTTTGGGCGCGGTCGTATCGCGCCTTAGGGATGAAGATAGCAGCGCTGGTTTCTCCCCGGAAATTTTCATAAATTACTCTAGAGCATATAACTCTTGAAATAGTCTAGACAATTGGTTATGCTTTGCTCAT
>CAZFCK010000191.1:0-9312 GCA_964517355.1 uncultured Desulfovibrionaceae bacterium
CGCCCGCACGACGACCAGGGGAGGCCCCTGGACGCCGGAAAAAGGACAATTTAATTCTTGCTTCTTCAACAAATATAAAATGTTATAGCACACGCTCAACTCAGAACGTCGAGTTCAAATGATAAATTTCACCTTCTCACATTCATAAGGTTTGGGAAGGGGAGAGCGCGAGAGGGGGAACCCTTTTCAAAGGGTTCCCCCTCTCGCACGTTCTTTTTATAACGAATTTTGAAACACGGCCTAAGGCGTGCGTTCGCATTCCCGCAGCTTGCGTTGCGCCGCATCGTAACGCCGCAGCAGCACCTCATGATCGAAGACGAGCTGCTCGTATTGCTGCCGCAACGCCGCGTAGCGTTCCTGGCTGTCCGCAAGCCGTTGATCCTGCAAGGCGGGCGCGGTTCTGTGCAGTTCGGTTTCCTCATGCTTCATGCGCACCACTTCCTGCAATTGCTCCACCTTGACCTTCATTTCTTGAAGTCCCACTTGCAGACGCGCAATGTGCTCGTTTTTTACAGCGAGTTCTTCGCGGCATTGTTCATCTTCACGGCCGCATCCCGCTCCGGACAGGAGCAGAAGCGAAAGAACCAGGGGAATGCACAGGTATCTACGCATGGGGCGCCCTTTCCTCTTCGGCTGTAACTCTTGGCAATTCAAAAAAAACGTTGCGCGGATAAATCACGTCACTTACGCTCCAAGCCGGAAGCGGGGTCCAGCATGCGCCCCCGGTTCCCGGCGTCAGCTCTGCTGGGGGCACAGCGTATAAAAATCATCTTCGCGCGTCAGCGCCCCTTGTGTGATCATTTCCTGCATGTGCGCATGCAGGGCCTCCATTTCCTCGGTACTGAGCACCTTGCGGGCCTCCCTTTCAATATACTCCAGAGGCAAGCGATCCGCTTTTCCCCGATGAAACAGGGCCACAACATAGCGTTTGTAAAAATCCGTGGACTTGGCCATATTCTCCTCGATGTCTTACGCGGAAGGTTGAGCCGGCAAGCCGATGTGGTACCGGACTATGTTGTATACAGCGGGCGGCAACTCTTCGCAAGCCATACAACGGAAAGAGCGCCCGCTCGTTTCGCGGAATGCGCTCTCCGTGCGCGAAATTTTAGCAGTTCCATCATGTTTCTGTTTTCAGATAACGAAAGATGCATTATAGGCACGGGAAAGTATAATCTCAAAATGTCATTGTCTGCACCTTGGTGCATTTTCACTCTTCTTTTTTCATGATCCACGCGGTTGAGACTTTTCTGCGACGACGTTGCCCGGCATTTGAACACAAAGAGCGCAACCGGACAGGCCAGGAGCCTGCCCCAACGTTTCCGGAGGAATGGAGCTGATGCGAAAACAGATTGTCGGAGTACTAGCGCTGCTGATGGTTATTGGTTGCGTGCAGGGGCGTGCATGCGCCTCCGACGCGGTGGGCTGGGTGCAAAAGGCCTCGGGCGCTGTGACCCTGGAATCAGGGGGCAAGTCCGTCGCCGCCAAGGCGGGCGACGGCGTGCACTCCCGCGATATCCTGGTGACAGGTCCGCGCTCCAAGGCGCAAATCATGTTCAAGGACAAAACCACCCTGGCGCTTGCGGAGAACAGCCGCTGCGCCATCGGCGATGTCTATCTGGATGCCGGCAATACCAAAAGCGCGGCGTTGCACGTGCGTTTTCTCAAAGGGGCCTTCGGCATGCTGCTCGGCGCCATAGCCAAACTCAATCCCTCGGGCTTCAAGGCGGAAACGCCTCTTGTGGCCCTCGGAGTGCGCGGAACCGAGTTCGCCTCCGCGGTTGCTGAGGATATTGAATCACACGGCTTGTATGCCGGGGGGCCGGTGGTGGTCAAAGCCGGCGCCCCGCCGCAAACCGCCCCTCAGCCGGCGGGAGACACGCGGGAGCTGTGCGAGGAGCTTGAGGACACCGTTCGCCTGTTTGAAAAGGCCTACCGCTCCAAACGAAGCGTGGGGCGTCACGACGAAGCAAAGACATATGCCGCAAAGGCCGAAGAATTTGAACGTCTGGTCAAACAACACAACTGCCGATAGGAGGCTGCCATGAAATTCTCCACAGCCGCCACGCTCATATGCTGCGCTCTCGCGGCCCTTCTGTGGTGCGGCGTCCCGGCGGCCCATGCCGGTTGCCCCGTGAGGGCGGAAAAAGACGCCAAGAACGCCTTGCAGCAAGAGAAAAAATGCCTGGCCCTGCTGGCCGCCATCGCCGGAGGGGGGCGGGAGACGGAGGTCCTGCTCACCGAACCGGGAACGGCCACCTCCATCATGCCGGGCAAAGGCCTGGAAAAGCCACGCCCCTGGAGCGATGAGGAACGGCGAGCCTTTGACGCGGCCCGTGTCGATAAGGATCTGCCGCCCCCGGCCGGAGTCTGGAAGTGACGGAGGAGCTGGGGGAGGTGGCTCTTCCCCACTTTGCCCGCGTCCCCAAGTCAAGGCAATGACCCAATTTTGTTCGTTATTATAACGTGTGAACAATTTAACACCAAAAAAAGCATCACGAAAACAAACTATTTCCGGCTTGAGCCAGACACATTTTGGAAAGAAGGACCGGGGGGACCCCTTTTTCCAGGACGCACGCCGCCTGGCGCCCTCGCAACGCGCCTTACGGATGGCGAAACAGCAGGAATCAGGTTCCCCTCTCCGGAAAGCCCTCCCCGAATGTCGGGGCAACTTCATCCAACCGAGGAGGTGAAAATGCGTTTATCGGGAATCGTTGCAATCAACTTGTCGCTTATTTTGTTCGCCGCCGGCTTTGCTTTCGCCGCCCCCCCCTATCCGGAATCCTTTCCGGCGGAATTTCCCCAGTACAAAAGCTGCAACATGGTGCAGATCATGAATTTTCCAAACAATGAATCGGCCATGCTCGAATGCGGGGCGACGCCCATGAACGAAATCTACGAATTCTACAGCAACAACGCCCGGCAGAACGGCTGGCAGATATTGATGGAGAACAATGGGGGCGACTTCATGCTGTTCATGGCGGAAAAAGGCGACCAGGCCGTGCAAGTGCAGGTCGCCACGGATAAGGGCGCCACGCAATTGGGGCTTTCCTTGATCAAAAAAGAGTAGAAAGCGCCCGTTGTTGCGTTGCTCTGCCAGGGGGAAATCCTTTCCGGGGATCTCCCCCGTGCGGATTTCTTTCAACGTTGCGGAAAATCCGCTCCACGGTTTTTCCATGTGCGGCAAAGGCCGGGCTTTCATGCTCAGGCAACGTCTACAATTTTATATCCTTGCAAAATAACAACTAAAAACAAAGATGCAAAACATCCTGAGGGGGAGAATCTCCAGCCCTGAGTTCCCCCCTCCAAACAAAATCCACGCATTTTGCCACACACCGTAGTGAAAAAATGTTGCGCTTCGCACAAAGCATTGGTAGGGGGCACTCAACAAGATACCCGAACAATCTCAAGAAGAGTCTCCCACATTCAGCTTTTCGCAGGAGAAAGGCATGCTTGCAATTCTGGATTACAAGGCCGGCAACCAAACCAGTGTGCGCCGCGCACTTGACTACCTGGAAATACCCAACAGCATCACGGCCGATCCCGCCACCATCGCCAAGGCCAGGGGCATCATCTTCCCCGGTGTGGGCGCGGCCGGCCAGGCCATGGACGAGCTGGCCACCAGCGGCCTGGACAAGGTGATCAAGGAACAGGTGCTCGCGGATAAACCACTGCTCGGAATCTGCGTCGGTTGCCAGATCCTTTTGGAATACAGCCAGGAAAACGACACCAAAGCCCTGGGCATCATTCCCGGCGAATGCGAACTGTTCAACCCCGCCTGGGAAGACGCGGACGGCACGCCCATCCGCGTGCCGCACATGGGCTGGAACAGCGTGGAACTGCAAAAGGACTGCGCCCTCATGTCCGGCATCGACGCCGCCGCCGAATTTTACTTCGTACACAGCTATTATCCCAAGCCCAAGGGCGAATACGTCATCGGCACCACGACCTACGGCAATACGTTTTGCTCCATCCACGGCGCCCCGGGCCTGTGGGCCGTGCAATTCCATCCGGAAAAAAGCGGCCGCCCCGGTCTGCAGCTCTTGCGAAACTTCTATTCCTACTGCCAGGAGGTCGGCTAATGCTCAGCAAACGCATCATCCCTTGCCTGGACGTGCGCAACGGCAAACTGACCAAAGGCGTGAAGTTCTTGGGCAACGTGGACATCGGCGACCCCGTGGAAACGGCGCGCATCTACTATGAAGAGGGCGCGGACGAGATCGTTTTCTACGATATCACCGCATCACACGAGGACCGCGGCATCTTTCTGGATGTGGTCGAAAAAGTGGCTTCCAACATCTTTATCCCCTTTTCCGTGGGCGGGGGCATTTCCTCTGTGAGCGACATGCGCCGCGTGCTCCTGGCCGGAGCGGAAAAAGTCTCGGTGAATTCCGCCGCGGTCAAAAATCCGGACATCATCAGCGAAGGCGCCGCAGCGTTCGGCTCGCAATGCGTGGTGGTGGGCATGGACGTGCAAAAGGTGCCCGTCAGCGAAACACTGCCCTCCGGCTACGAGGTCGTGATCCATGGCGGACGCAAGCCCATGGGCATGGACGCGGTGGAATGGGCCAAAACGGTCGAAGCCCTGGGCGCGGGAGAAATCTGCCTCAATTCCATCGACGCCGACGGCACCAAGGACGGCTACGAACTCACCTTGACGCGGCTCATCAGCGACAGCGTGAACATCCCGGTCATCGCCTCCGGCGGCGCGGGAACGCCTGAACACATGTACCAGGCCCTGACCCAGGGCCGCGCCTCGGCCGCGCTCATCGCCTCCATCGTGCACTACGGCGAATATTCCATCCGCGAACTCAAGGATTATATCGCAGGAAAAGACGTGAAAATGCGCATGGTCTGGTAGGCGCCCTTTCCAGGTCAAAACTAACTTTTCCGGGGGGAAACCTTTTTAAAAAAGGTTCTCCTCCCGGCCCTGCGGACACCTCAACACAACCCATCGATATATCAATAAAGTTAATAAATTTTTGGAGCTTCTTAAGCCGTCAGAGGCATTCCTGTCTCAAGCTGAAAAAGTCTCACCTTTCAAGCAACCGCTCATACAGTTCGATGTGCTTTTTCGCGATGATTTTGCCGTCGAAGTCGCGCACCGCCTTGGCGCGGCTGGCCGCGCCCATGAATTGCCGGCGCTCTCCGGAGGTGATGCAGTCGTGCAGCGCGGCCATGAGCTTGCCCGTATCGCCATGGGGCACGAGAATGCCGTGCTCGCCCCCGTCCACGATCTCGCGGCAGCCCGGCACGTCCGTGGTGATGACCGGCAGGCCGCAGGCCATGGCTTCCTGGAGGCTCATGGGCAGCCCCTCGCGGTAGGAGGGCAGTACGGCCACGTCGCTGAGGCACCACACCAGGGGCATATCGTCGCGCCAGCCCGTGAGGATGAGGTTGGGCTGCTTTTTGAGCATCTCCATATCTTCCGGGCTCAAGGAGCGCGAATTGCCCGGATCGGGCTCGCCCACCACCAGGAAACGGGCCTGGGGGCAGGCTTCGGAAAGCTTGCGCGCGGCCCAGGCGAATTCCATGATGCCTTTGTCGTAAAGCAGTCTGGCGGTCATGGTGCACACAACGTGCTCCGGCTCGATACCCAGTTGGGAGCGCGCTTCGCGCAAGGTGTCCGCGTCGAAGGCGTCCGGCCGGAAACGCTCCGTATCAACGCCGCTGCCCCGGATGCACAAGGCCTTGGCCGAACGCACCAGGCCGTTGCGCTCGAAATAGCTTTTGTCGTCGTCGTTTTGAAAGACAATGGCCTGGCAGCGCGCGCTGGTGACGATGTAGAGCATCTTGAAAAAAGAGCGCATGACAAAGCCTTTGACTCCCGCCTTGAGAAAGCCCGAGCCCAGGCCGGTGATGGAGTGCACGACCTTGGCCTTGCCGTTGGCGGCCAGGCGCACCAGGATGTTCGGCTGGTGGGTGAAACTGTGCACCACGTCCGGCTGCGTAAAGGCTATGAGTTCGCGTATGACCTTGATGGAAGGGGGCACGCTCAGGGGGTTCAGGCTGCCCCTGTCCAGCGGATAGTGCCACAGGGAAGCGCCCAGTTCCATGATCGCGTCGCCGTGCTTGCCGCGCGGCACGCAGACATGCACATCCAGCCCTTTTTCCAAAAGCGCCTTGATCAGGGTGCGGCGCAACAACACGATGTTCAGGTCCATGTTGGCGACGATGAGTACTTTACGCAACGGCACGTGCCGGGCCTCCGGTTGAGGGGTTAGAGATAAGTGGCGCGCCAGGCCTGGTACATGAGCACGGCCCACAGCCGCCACTGCATGTTGCGTGTGCGCGACTGGTGCTCCCGCCAGGCCCCGAGAACGGTATCGGGGCGCAAGCCCCCCCGCTCCAGGGACTCGGGGCGCAGTAGAGACGCGGCCCAATCCTTGAGCGGCCCGCGCAGCCAGGCGTCCAGAGGCAGATCGAATCCTTGCTTGGGGCGCTCCACAAGCTCCGGCGGCACATGCCTGTAGAGCACGCGACGCAACACGCTCTTGCCCTTGCCGCCCTCCAGCTTGGCGGACAACGGCATGCGCCAGGCGAGTTCCACCACCCGGTGGTCCAGGATGGGCACGCGCCCCTCCAGGGCCACGGCCATGGTCGCCCTGTCCGTCTTGGTCAAAATGTCGTCCGGCAGATAGGCGTTCTGGTCCCGGGCCATCATCCAGGACGCGAAATCCAGATCTTCAGGCAACGCCTCCTCGGGCGCCAGGGAGCGGCACACCGGATCACGCTCCCCAACGGGCTCCTGCAGCAGGACTTCGCGTCGCTGCCAGGTGGAGATGACGGCCTGGAAAAATTCTTCGCGGCTCGCCGCGGGCAACGCCTCCACCACCTTTTGCAACTTGTCGCGGAACAGGGGCACCTGTTTACGGCCGGGGCGCAGGGCCCCCAGCCCGGCGTACACGCCGGTCAAGGCGGCCTCTCCCGCCCCCCGCAGAAGCGGAGCCAGCAGAGCGCGCAGGGGGCGCGGCGCGAGGCGCGCGCGTTTCCACAAGGCGGGGCCGAAAAAATAGCGGTTGTACCCCCCGAACAGTTCATCTCCGCCGTCCCCTGAGAGGCAGACCTTGACCTCACGTCGCGCAAGCCTGGAAACAAGATAGGTCGGCACCTGGGAAGCGTCGGCGTGGGGCTCGTCGTACAGCCCGGGCATGAGCCGGATGGCTTCCAGGGCTTCCGCGGGCTCCACGATGAGTTCCGTGTGCCGAGTCCCCAAATGTCCGGCCACGGCGCGGGCCATGTCGGCCTCGTTGTAATCACTGGAGCGCGAACCAATGGAAAAGGTGCGCACAACGCCCCCTCCCGCCTGCTGCATCAACGCGACGACAGTGGAGGAATCCACGCCGCCGGAGAGAAAGGCGCCCAAGGGCACGTCGGCCACGAGCCGCAGCCGCACGGCCTCTTTGAGCCGGTCTTCCAGCTCGTCCGCCAGCGCATCGGGTGGCGCGCTCAGGGGATTCTCCAGACCGTGGAGCACGGCGCGCTCCACACTCCAGTAGCGCGTGGCGCGGGGCCAAGCACCGCGCTCCAAATCCCGGGGCGAAAACGTGACATGGCTGCCGGGCAAAAGCTTGTACACGCCCTTGAACATACTCAGGGGGGCGGGCACGTAGGACAACCGCAAATACCGGTTCAAGGCTTCGGTGCTGACTTCGCCATGCCAGGACGGGTGTTGCATCAAGGCCTTGAGTTCCGAGGCGAAGAGCAAACGCCCCTGCCGATAACCGCAATACAGGGGCTTGATCCCCAGGCGGTCGCGGGTCAGTGTCAGGCGTTGCTCCTTATTGTCCCACAAGGCGAAGGCGAACATGCCCACAAAGCGTTCCAGGGCCTTGTCCAGTCCCCAGGCGTCCACCGCGGCCAGCAGGACTTCCGTGTCGCAATGTCCCCGCCAGCCGTGCTCCGGAGTGCATCCCCGGGCGTCGAGGGCGCGGCGCAGCTCCATGTAGTTGTAGATTTCGCCGTTGTAGGTGACGTGGTAACGCCCGTCCGCGGAGGCCATGGGTTGATGCCCCGCGGGAGAGAGATCCACAATGGCCAGTCGGGCATGAGCCAGCCCCAGCTCCCGGTTCGGAGCGATCCAGATGCCGTGGCTGTCCGGCCCGCGATGCGCCAGGGCGTGGATCATGCGTTCCAGCACCACGGGGTCGGCCGCGTGGCCGGGGCTCCAATATCCTGCTATGCCGCACATATGTCACAAGGTCCTGTTCTTTTGCCGCCACAGCCTGTCCGCATCCGAAGCCGTACGATATCGAGGCTGTGGCCGGAAAGGCATACTGCAAAACCACCAACAGGTCCATTGTTCATGCTTGCGGTCCGTTTTCAGGACCTGGCGCGCAAACGGCGGCGGCCGCACCGTCGCGACGGTGCGGCCGCTTCTAGCGCATTTTCGCCTTGAAACAAGGCTCTCCCCTGAAACAATTTACAATTGTTCCAAGGAAATGCATAAGAGCATCTAGCGCTTTTCAAGCGTGAGATGCTCTAAAACAAAAAACTTTCAACAGATAAAGTTTTAGTTCAATCGTTACGTTTTGAAGATTTTCAACCTGCCGGAAACTATCCCTTTTCAAAAAAATACTGCGCCATGAATACCGGGGAAGCGCTCTATGTTACTTGTAGAGTTGAATCACTTTTTTATTGTTGATTTTCTGCGGCGCTTCCACAAGTTCCTCTTGTTTGGGCTCCACATTGACGCGCACGTACTCGGTGTCGCAGGTATGACACTTCCAGCTGTCGCCATGCTCATGCAAACGGATGAGCAATCCATCAGTGTCAAAGCATTTTCTGCAAAACGGCCCCTGTTTTATGGTGCCCGTCTTGAGCCAATAGCTGTACCCGTCGTATTCCAGATTTTTGGCGAGATAGAGTACATCCTCGTACTCCTGCACCTGGGTCTTGAGCAATGCGTTTTCGTCGCAGGTCTCCACGTATTTTTCCTGCAACTCCTTGAGAATGAGCCGCGCATTTTCGGTTCTGCCCTGTTCGTAAAGATCGTGCACTTGTTTGAAGAGGTAATAGTCCAGCATAGCGCTCCCCTTTATTGCGGACAAATCATCATTCGGCATTCCGCATTCAACCTTATAATCGGTTCGGGCAAGCGAAACTTTAGCAACAAAATACGGTCGGCTGACGGTTTCCCTGGAGCGAGGCCGGACAGCACCCGTCATCGGGCCGCGTTTCTGAATTCCTTACTCGACTTTTTCAGTACAATACTTACTATAACATTATGTATTTGTTTAAAAATTAAGGATCAAAAAGGTCGTTTTCCGGCGTCCAGGGGCCTCCCCTGGTCGTCGTGCGGGCGCGAAAGCCCGC
>CAZFCK010000192.1:0-9304 GCA_964517355.1 uncultured Desulfovibrionaceae bacterium
TCCAGGGAAATGCATAAGAGCATCTAGCGCTTTTCAAGCGTGAGATGCTCTAGAGGAGCGCCCCCGAAAAGCGAGTATGCGTTAGGTGGGGCGAAGCGGTATGTCGCCCAGGCAATTTAACTGTGGGGTCGCTGTTCACATCAAGCTTTTCGAATTCATAGAAGACATCTACAAGCGCTGGCTCAAACATCGATTTGGCCAGCCGAAACTCAAGAAACTCAAGCAGATCGCCATAGACGAGATCAGCGTACGCAAGGGGCACAAGTATGTGACTCTGGTCCTGGACTTGAAGACTGGTGCGGTGGTCTTTGTCGGCGAGGGAAAGAGGGCAGATTCCCTCACGCCTTTCTGGGAGCGGCTTAAGCGCTCTGGCGCCAGGATCGAAGCCGTGGCCATGGACATGGGCCCGGCGTACATCGAGGCCGTGATGGACAATTTGCCGGGCGTCCCCATTGTTTTCGACAAGTTCCATGTGGTCAAGCTGATGAATGAAAAACTCACAGAGATTCGACGCTGGCTGCATCGGGAGCTGAAAGACGTTTTACAGAAGGATGTCCTCAAGGGAACTCGCTTGATTCTCTTGAAGAGTCCTGAGAACCTCAATGATGAACGGGACGAGCGCCAGCGACTGCAGGAGGCCTTGAAGCTGAACGAGCCTCTGGCCGTGGCCTACTACCTGAAAGAGGACCTGCGGCAGATATGGTCGCAGCCGGACAAGGATTCCGGGGAAGCGTTCCTCAATGACTGGATTGCCCGGGCCATGGCATCAGGCGTCGGTCCGCTCATGACCATGGCCAGGACACTGGCGACCCACAGGTCAGGAGTTCTGGCCTGGTACGACCATCCCATCTCTTCAGCCAAGCTGGAGGGGACCTACAACAAGATAAAGACGATGAAGCGCCAGGCTTATGGCTACCGGGATAAGGAGTTCTTCGAGCTTCGGATAATGGGCATCCACGAATCGAAGTACGCTCGTACCGGGTGAGCCGTTTCTTTCGACGAAACTGAGGAGGTCCCCCTTCGCCGCATAGGATGACGCGGGCGCCGGATCCGTGTATGATTCCCACTTTCCAGAATTGCCTGTTGGTGTGTCCCTTGTTTGGAGCTTTTGCGGACGGACAAGACTCCCTGGAGGTGCGGCGTGAGGGAAGAGAGAAGGTTTTCATTCTTCTTCAGCGGATTGCCTGGGGATACCTTCAAAGTGGTGGGGTTTTCCGGGCGGGAGGCCATCTCCGAGCTTTACGCCTTCACCATCGAGCTGGTCTCCTCCAAGGCCGACCTGGACATGGAGGACGCGGCCGAGGGCATGGCCACCCTTGTCATCCACCGGCAGGGAGAGCAAACCGCCATCCACGGCCTGGTTTCCCGTTTTGAGCAGTTCCGTGAAGTCAACGGCTATGTGTTTTACAAGGCCTTGCTGCGCCCCCGTTTGTGGGGGCTGACCCTCGTCAGCCACAATCAGGTCTTTCTGGACAAAACCGCCCCTGAATTTCTCGCGGAAATCCTTGAAGCGTCCGGGATGCTCACTTCCATGGACTATGAGTTCCGCCTGACCGGGACCTATCCGCAACGAGAATTCGTGTGCCAGTTCGGCGAAACGCACTACGCCTTTTTTGCCCGCTGGCTGGAACGCGAAGGCATGTATTACTTTTTCGAGCAGACGAACAAGGGCGACAAGCTGATCATAGCGGACAACGCCATTGCCCATGCGGCCGACGCGGACAGACCGCCGTTGCGCTACAAGGATGTCCGGGGCCTGGAAGCGGCGGAGAACGAGGAAATCTGCTTTGCGTGCGTCACCGAGCAAAACGCCCTGCCGCGCCGGGTCGTGCTCAAGGACTACAATTACCGTTACCCGGCCCTTATGCTGCAAGGCGATGCGGACATCGACGACGTGGGCATGGGGGAGTTGTATTTCTTCGGCGAAAACATCGCGGACATGGACGAAGCCCGGCGCCAGGCCGCCATCCGCGCCCAGGAAGCAAAGTGCCGCAAGAACCGCGTCAAGGGGCGCTCCATGGCCTCCTTTCTGCGCCCCGGCGTTTTGTTTACCCTTGCGGGGCATTACAGGCGCAGCGCGAACCGTCAGTATCTGCCCCTGGTCATTGAACACAGGGGCGAGCAGACAGGCTATCTCATGTCCGGACTCGGCCCCTGCCTTTCCGACAGGGAGGCGCGCGATTTTTATCTCAATTCCTTTGAAGCCGTCGGCGCGGAGGTTCAGTACCGCCATCCGCGCACAACGCCCTGGCCGCGGTTTCACGGCGTGATGCACGCCGCCATCGACGCCGAGGGAGAAGGGGAGTACGCCGAGCTGGACGAATACGGCCGCTACAAGGTCCGCCTGCCTTTCGACGTGGCGGACCGCCCCGGCGGCAAGGCCTCGTCCTGGATTCGCATGGCCGAGCCCTACGGCGGCCAGGGGCATGGTATGCATTTCCCCCTACTCAAAGGCGCTGAGGTGCTGCTGACCTTTCTGGACGGCGATCCGGACCAGCCGGTGATAGCCGCGGCCGTGCCCAACATGCGGCACCACAGCGTGGTCAAGAACACCAACGCCCCCGCCAATGCCATTCGCAGCGCCGGGGGCAACATGCTGGTCATGGGCGACAAGAAAGGAGCGGAATTCATCGGCATGTATTCGGAAGAGCAAAGCAGCGGCATGGTTCTGGGGTCTTCCGGGTATGAAGGCGGCGGCATTTCCATGAACACGGAGGGCGATTTCAACACCTTTGTGGCCGGGGCCATGAACAGCGCCACCCTGGGCGTGACCAACACGGTCGCCGTGGGCGGAACGAACTCCGTTTCCGTGGGCATAAACGGTGATTTGTCGGCCACCGCGTCTTTTGAAGCCAATCTCGGACCGCAAATATCTTTTGCCTATAGTCCGAACGTGGAACTGGGGGAATCAGGCGTGAGCCTGCACACCCAAAACGACATCAGCGCGTTGGAAAGCGTGACCATCTCCGGGGGCGCGAACGCGGTAGCCACGGGGTTGGTGCAAAAAGCGAAAAAGGCCCTGGCCCTGGGCCTGTCGGGCTGCATCATGGCCGGCGCCGGTTCCATGATGACGGCCGCGCCTTATGAAGGCGGCATTTTGGAAAAGGCCTCCACCAAAACCCAAGACCCTGTTTTCGGGACCGGAATAGGCTCCCTGGTCGTGGGCAGCGCAGGCGTCATCAGTAGTCTGGCCTGGGCGCGATCGATCGTCAAAGACTTCAATGATGCGAACGAGGGTAAAAAAGCCGCGAGCATGACCTTCGACAAACATGGGGCGGCCATCACGGTCAACAGCGCCGTGGGCGAGAATCCGGAGTTTTCCGCCGCCGTCAAAGTCGAAGGGGAGGGTGGCGCGGCCCAGCAATCGTCCGTGAAGATCACGGCCAGGGGCGAGGAAATAAGTCTGACCAACAAGGACAACGCGACCCTGAAGCTGCAACAAGGGACCACCATTGAACTGAAGGCGAACCAAACGTCCATCACCCTGAACGGTCAAGGCGTTCGTCTGCACATTCCGAATATGCAGTTCAAAGTCGATAACCATATGAAGATCAATGAACAAGGTTTTATCGAACTGGGGTGACGACGCATGAAAATACTCGTGCCTGATCCGTTCTCCCTGCTGTACGGCGTGCACCCTTTTTTGCCCGGACGCGATGCGCACGAGGGGTGCGCCCTTTGTCTGGGGTTGTTGGCGGGGTTCCCCTTGCAGCTAGAGTCGTCCGGAGCGCCGGCACACCTGCTTTCCGTGGAAAGTGTGTGGCAGATCGTCGATGGGGCGCTTCCGGAGGGGGACGTGTTCGACCTCGGTTTGCCCAAGCCCTGTTCCGAATTTCTGGTTTACGGCGCCTGCCATGCGGCGGAACCCGTACAGCGCAAGGAATGCCGCGTGCAGGTAGGGGAGACCGGCAAGTCCCTGAAAATTATCGGCCCGCGTTTTTATCGCGAAAACCGCGTCACCGAGCCCGAACCTTTCACCCGCATGCCGGTGCTCTGGGACCGGGCCTACGGCGGACCGGGGCATGACTTCAATCCAAACGGTAAGGGGCACGCGCCCCTGCCGGACGGTCTTTTTCCCCTGCCCAATGTGGTGGGGGTGGACGACAACGCCCCCGACAGTCCGCCCGAACCCGCGGGCTTCGCCGCCGTGCCGCAAACCTGGCCCTGCCGCCGGGAATTGCTCGGCGAATATGACGCGGCGTGGCTGCGCGGACGTTATCCCGGTATTCCCGAGCGCACGTCTCCCGAATTTTGTTGCGCCGCGCCCAAGGATCAGCGCATGCCCGGTTATTTCTCCGGTGGCGAGTCCATCCTGATTAGGGGCATGCATCCGGAACGGGAGCTGCTGCGCGGCGTGGTGCCCCCGTTGCGGGGGCGCGCCTTTGTCCTGCGCAAGCGGGCGGACGGCGACGTTTTTGAAGAATTGCCGTGCCGCATGGAAACGCTCTGGCTTTTCCCGGAGCGGGAAGCCGGAGTGCTGCTTTTCCGCGCCCTGGCGTCCGTGCGGGACGAATCCCTTGAAGACCTGGCGGCGGTTTTCGCCCTGCTGGAGGATGCGCATCCGGAACCAGTTTCGCCCCGGGAATATGAGCGGCAATGCCGCGCCGCCTTGGCGGGGGAGGGCGAGGCGGAACAACCGCCCGCTCCCGCACCGGAAAAGGCCGCGCCGCGCCCAAAGGCTTCCGCGGCCGATGCCGCATATGAGAAAAAGGTACGGGATCTTGAAAAGGAGGTGGATGAGCGCCTCGGCAAACTGGGCGTGAGCAGGGAGCAAGCCGGGGCCTGGTTGGCGGACGGGGCGCACTCCCTGGAACACTCCAAGCCCCCGGAGTGGACGCCCCCGCCTATTGATGAGGCGAAGGTCCTGCAATGGCTTCGGGAGCAACAGCTCATTCCTTCCGGCACGGAGTCTCCGGACATGATGGGGCGTGTGCTGCAGCGGCAAATGGCGCGCCCGGACCTCTCCCCTGAAGTGCGCGCCGAGTTGGACAAGGCCCTGCTCGGGTTCAACGAACTCCAGGCGGTGCTGGCCGAGATGCGTGCCCTGGCCGGAAACGCGGGCGCGTCTGAAACGATGGCCCCCCCATCCGCAGTGCCGGATGCGCCCCCGGTTCCGGGAGAACCGTTGCACACCGCGCAGGCCCTGGCCTTGGTCGGGAAAAACCGCGACCTGTCTTTTTGCGATCTGACGCAATGCGACCTGAGCGGACAGGATTTGTCCGGAGTCAATCTTGAGGGTGCGCTTTTGTCCGGCGTGACCTGGAGCCGGGTCGATTTTACCGGCGCCGATCTGCGGAACACGCTGTGCGGCAAGGCCGTATTCACACATTGCATATTCGACCGGGCGTTGTTGGATCATGCGGTATTTGAAGGGGCGGAATGTGCGGGGTGTTCCGCGCGGTCGTGCTCCGCCCGCAACACGCAGTTTCAATACGCCGATTTGTCGGGCATGGATTTCCAGGGCGCTGCGCTGCACCAGGCCGAATGCGCCGGCGCCAGCCTGCAAGGCGTCCGGTGCAAGGGAGTGACGGCGCCGGGACTGCGCCTGCAAGGGGCCGACCTGAGCGGCGCCGATTTTTCGGAGGCGGATCTGCGCGAGTCTCGGGCCGACGGCAAGACCATGGGGCGGGATGCGGTGTTTTCCCGCGCCAATATGGAAGACGCCAACTGGGCGGGGGCGGCGCTGCCCGGCGTGCGCTGCGAGCAAGCCCTTCTGGACCGCGCGGATTTGGGCGGGTGCGACCTTTCCAACGCCGTGCTTATCCTGGCCGTTGCGAAATACGCGGTGTTCGACAGGGCCAGGCTCGTACAGGCCGATCTTCAGGGCTGCGACTTTTTTCAGGCCTCCTTGCGGCGGACTGATTGCCGTGAGGCCGTGATCCGCGACGTGAACCTCTACGGCGCCGACCTGTACAAGTGCCTCATGGAAACAACGACCATGCGGGATGTCAATCTGGAAAGGACGATTTTTTCCGCAGCAGCTCCGGAGAATTCCGATGGATAAGAACACGCTCCTGCACGCTCTGGAACAGGATGGTTATCTCCAGGACGCCGACTGCTCCGGTCTGGATCTCTCAGGGAAAAATCTTGCGGGGGCGGTGCTGCTGCGCGTGAACCTGGAAGGCGCGAACTTGGCCGGGGCCGATCTGTCCGGCGCTCGTTTCGACACGTGCAAGGTCAATTCCGCGAATTTGAGCGGCGCGAAGCTGGAAGAAGCCCGGTTCGTGCATTGCGAAATGCGGGAAACGAACTTCAAGGGCTGCATGGGCGCTTTTGCGAGTTTCAGCCAAACGGACGTGTCCAGGGCCGATTTTTCCCAGGCCGTGCTTTCGCGGGGCATGATGCTGCACTGCGTTATGGAGCGTTCCCTTTTTCGCGGCGTGAATCTGCACCGGACGCGCTTTCATGGCGGCGACATGCGCACCGTGGCGTTTGCGGACTGCGATTGCGGTATGGCTATTATGGAAAACGTGGACCTCCAGGGCGTGTCCTTTGCCGGATGCGATTTGCGTCTGGCGTCGTTTCGGGATTCCGCCCTGCAAGGCCTGGTTTTGGCCGGGCATGATATCACGCAGTGCGACTTTATGGGCGCGAACCTGGAAAATGCCGATTTTCAAGGCGCGTCCGGCACATTTGTGATTTTCAGGAACACGGTTTTGACCAAGGCTCGGTTTATCGACGCAGTCCTTCCGAACAGCGCCTTTGAAAAAGCCGTTCTTGAGGGAGCGGATTTTACAAGGGCGAGGCTGGACAACGGGCAGTTTCAGGATACGGATTGCACGGGCGCGGTGTTCATCCACGCTGCGTTGCCGTATGCGGATTTTGCGCGCGCAGTGGTTTCAGGAGCCGACTTTTCTTATTCGCAAGCGGCCTTTGCCGGCATGCACCGCGTGGAGCGTCAAAGCGCCACATGGGAGGGGGCGGTCACGGACAACATCCGGGCGACGGACCCCAGCCTAGAACGCGCCGAAACCTGGCGCCCCACAACAAAGATACTCCCGGAGGAAGCATGAGCGACATGCCCCAGACCATGAACCAGGCTACGAATCTGCGGATAATACGCATCCAGCCGGACGTGCGGCGGGAATGCCGGTCATCCCTGTTGGAAAGCGCATCCCGGCAGGAACTCCGCAAAGGGCGAGTGACGGCCCTCAAGGACGGGGCGTTCCTGGTCGAATTGCGGGACGGCGGCGAGATAATCCGCGCCCAGCGCGCCGCGGGCTGTCTTCTCGATCCCCTTGAACGGGATATCGTGCTGGTCCTGTGGGATGCGGAGCAGGAGCATTATCTGCTCAACGTGCTTGCGCGCGAAAGCACTGAACGGAGCATGGCCTTCCCCGGAGACCTGCAACTGCGCGCGCCACATGGTTCATGCCGTATTCAGGCCCGGGATTTGAACCTCGCGGCTGCGGATCGCACACGCCTTTCCGGAGAGAAACTCGACGTTCAGGCGGCGCAAGGGACCATGCGCTTCGGCGGGTTGGAGATCATGGCCGCCGCCGTGCATGCGGGGGTGGACCGCATCCGCACCGCGTGCCGGCGCATGCAACTGACCTGCGCGCATGCCGTTGCTCGCGTGGGGCGCAGCATTCGCAGTACGGGGCACGAGCTGCACAGAGCACACTCCCTGCGCATGGAAGTCGACGACAGGTTTGCCGTGAAAGCGGAAAACGCCTCCATTCTGGCCAAGGAAGACATGACCCTGGACGCCGGCAGGATCAACCTGGGCTGAACAACAAGGAGCGCCCATGTACGCATGCACGACGAAAAACGCGCAGATTCTGTCCAATGCGGATGTCTGCAAAACTCCGTCGCCCGGGGGACCCGTGCCCGTGCCTTACCCCAACGTGGGGCAGACCGCCCAGGCCAATCCAGCCTCCACAAAGGTGCGCATCGCGGGCATGCCCGCCTTGAACAAAAAATCCCGCTGCCAACCCAGTACGGGAGACGAAGCAGGGAGCGCGGGCGGTATGGTTTCATCCGCCATCAAAGGCCCTGTGGCCTTCACCGCCGGGAGCCTTAAAGTCAAGATTCAGGGGAGCCCCGCCGTGCGCATGAACGATCCCACGACCCACAACAACAATAACGCCGTGGGCCAGGTCGTGGCGCCAAGCCAGAACAAGGTGCGCATTAAAAGTTGAACCGCGTCAACCTGCTCGTAAACTCAATATGCACGGTTGCCTGCCGAAAAGGGAGTGAAGACATGAACGACTTTGTTGAAAAACAGTGGCCGATCATCCTTGTGGTAGCCCTTGTCATTGTTTCCATAGCAATGTCCGACAAAATCATGTCCACGAATCTGCCGGGCAAGGGCTTGCAATTCAAGATGGTGGAAGTCTTTCCCATTGCGCCCATGGCCGACCTTCCGCAACCCGACATCGGGCTGACCATTGACGGCAAGCCGGTGGACAAGGCTTTCCTCGCTTCTTTGGTCTTGCGCAACACCGGCAACATTCCCATTGCCAAGGCTGATTTCGATACGCCCATCCTGATCCAGGTGAAAAACGATGCGGAAATCATCCAGCTGCGCTATGGGCTGTATCCTGCCGAAATCAATACGGACGTGACCTTTTCCCGAAAAAAGGTCACATTGGCACCTTCCTTGATCAATCCGGGCGACATGATTTTCATCCACGTCTTTACCAGGGGCGGCAAGCCAGAGTTCGACGTCGGCGCGCGCATTCAGGGCGTCAACAAGATCTACGTGGAGGAAGGGGATGTCGAATCGCGTATGGGGGAGCTCACCGGGCTCAATTATATAGTCTTCATTATCTCCTTGAGCGCCATAATGGTTATGTCCATGGTGCTCAAGGCCGGGCACAAATCCAACTACATGTTTCTGCGCTACAAGACTGCCGTCATTCTGTTTCTTATTCTTGGACTTATAACGTTGTACACCTATTTCGATCTATTGCTGGACAATACGATTCCCTTTTATACGTCGCCTTTGCTGTTGATCGGCAGCGCACTCGTGGCCTACCTCATCGCCTGGTGGATAGTGCGCCATTCCGAGCGACCGCATCAGCCAGGATCAGGCTCCGGCATTCCTCTTTAGGGCGCTTTCGCCCTTGGATAAGGCTCACCCCTGAGACAATGTTTATTGTTTTAGGGAAATGTATAAGAACATCTATACTTTTTCAAAGTGAAGATGCTCTAACAACTCCAATACGGTTTGTTGTTGAAGGATAATTGAATAGGAGGCTATGGTATGCGCTTGGGGCAAACGGGCAAGGTTCGTTGAGAACTCCCCTAGCGCATTTTTGCCTTGAAACAAGGCTCTCCCCTGAAACAATTTCCAATTGTT
>CAZFCK010000193.1:0-9294 GCA_964517355.1 uncultured Desulfovibrionaceae bacterium
TTCCAGGGAAATGCATAAGATCATCTAGCGCTTTTCAAGCGTGAGATGCTCTAAAAGGTTTTCCCCCGAAAATATTTATTCCATAAACCGGAAATAATACATGGTATGGCAAGAGCATCTCAATATATTTGCGACTCCAAGACAATTAGCTTTTTGAGAAGGGTAAACCAGCGCCCTCCCCTGGAGTGAGGAGCGACCCGGATCCTAATTGTGAGGGGTTGCAGATCCGGGTCGCGGAGGTGGGAGTGAATCGAGCGCATTGTTGCATAATCGCATGGTGCGGCAACAATGTACCGAATTCAAAGAAGGCTTTTCTAAAAATCGTAGCGTCGATGAATGCCTAAAGGGAGAACTCGCGAACGGTCTCATTCCTGAAAAACATCACTGTATGAAACCAATCCACCCCATCCGATGCTTTAATCCATAGGCAAAGTCCAATTTTTCCGCGCAACAAGGAACGTGGGTTTTATCTTGTCCGTGAGAGGCACTTTCGTGGAACCGGCCTCATCATCGACATGCATGGCCACAATCCGACCAGCCACCTGCAATGACGCATCCAAGAGGAGGAGCTCCTGACCGGTGGTGACGCCGTGTTTTTCACCCAGCCCGAAAACAACTTCCCAATGATCCTTGCGCTTTGCGAGCTTGTATATCGCTCCTATGCCGCAGGCCTGAAATCGCAACTCTTCCTTGTCGTTCTGCTTGTAAGCCAGATAAAGCATGAGTATGGCCAGGGGGAGTCCCACCACGACAATCCAAAGGGGTTTGAATCCGAAAAACCTTTCGCAAATGGTGGAGACATCGTCCTGAAGATCCTTCCGGGACTTAAAGACGCGCACCGTAAAACGCGGAGTTTCGGTTTCCACTTTCACGCCTTTCTGATGCACGACAAGCGAAAAATCACCTGTCGGGGAATTGGGGGGCACAATGAGGGTGCCTCGCCACATGCGGCCTGAAAGTTCCAGAAATTCGACATGAATGAGAGGATTGTCGCTTTCATACAACAGGTATTCGGTCAGTTCCTCTTTTGATTTGCCCACACCCCGAAGGCGCTCAAGATCAGGCAGGGAGGAATCAAGCTTGCCGTTGATGGGAGCTTGCCCTCCATTGACGGCGCGGATGACTCCGCTTGATTCCAGCATTCCCTGACATGAATCCAGAATACCCAACATGAGTATGCAAAACAGGATTATTGCCAGATGATTGAAACGTATTTTCATGGGGTGCCGGCCTGTGCTGTATGTGCCTTGCTTAGGCTTCGCCGCAGTCGAGTTCTTCGCGTGAATCCCGCGTACGCAATCGTCCGATAAGTATTTTGAAGAAAATCAACGTGCCGAGACAAAGCGGAACATAGGAGCGCATGAACAGGAACGGCATGTTCTCCTTGTCTTGAAAGCTGAAATAGACGCAGAGGGTAAGTTCCAGCAGCAAAAGAACGTCCATGACCAGGAGAGCGATCTTTTGTTTTGCATTGAAATGGTCCATGGTGAGCTCCTCGTGGCGTTTGATGTTCTTGCAGCCTGTGGTGATGAGAACCGGAGCCGTCCAGGCAGGTTGACGGCTCCGGTTTTGTGAGGGGTGTGAGGGATTACTTTTTCATAATGTCCTGCTTGGACACGTTCATGACCTTGATGGCCTTCTTGTTTTCGCCTTCAAGCACGTAGGCGATGCGCAAGATATCGCCACTCTCGGGTGTGATGCCGATTTTTGCGGTGGCGATGTCGAATTCGCTGATCACGCCGGTCGGCTTGCCGTACTTGTTCTCGGCGTCCATGTCGGTGTCGTATTCCTCAATGATGAGCACCTTTTTGTCGTTATCCAGACTTTTGCAGATTCCTTGCGCGACTTCCGCGGCAAAGGACAATGCCGGGAGCAGCAGCAGGGCAACGAGAATCAATCCGGCGATGGTGCTTTTGTTCGTATTGCGCATGATGTATTACCTCGTGTCGTTATCGTCTAAACGGTGTCGCCGGCGGAAGCGTTCTTCTTCTTTTCACGCAATTCCTGGGCCGCGCCGGTGAACATGATCTTCATGATGGCGATACAGATTATGCTGATTGTGCTGAGGATGATTACCGCGGAAAGGCTGTTGTACTTGAACTGCTTCAGGATGATGGAAATCATGCAGCACAGCACGGCGGCGCCGAACATCAGGCGGATGCCGTAACCGCGGGCGTATTTGGTGGCCACGGTGCCGATCTGCGCGCCGATGGCTGCGCCGGTGAGCATCACGAAAACGGCGACCAGTTCGATGCGGCCCTTGTAGGCGTAAGTGAAGGCGCCGTAGAGGCCGGAAATCATAACTTCAAAAAGGTCCGTTCCTACAGCGATATGTGTGGGGCAGCCAATGAGGTACACAAGAGCGGGCATGCGCAGCAGGCCGCCGCCGATCCCCAGAAAACCCGCCAGAATACCGGTCAGCAGACTAACCATGATGGGCAGCCAGGCGGAGCAGGTGAAACCGGAGGCCTTAAAATGAACCATGGGAGGAATATTGATCTTATGCAGGGTCTTGTACCAGGTGAAGCCTTCGGCGCCGCGATCGCCCATTTCGCCTTTTTTCTTCTTCTGCACGGCCTTGGCGTAATCGCTGAACACCATGAGTGAAATCAACGCCAGGAAGGCGACATACACCCAGCGCACAACCGACCCGACAAGTCCGATCCGCTCCAGGAGCATGACCAGTTGCGCGCCTATTTCTATGCCGATCATGGTGCCGACCAGCATGACCAGTCCGAGTTTGTAATCGACGTTACCGAATTTTGAGTGCCTGATGGTGGAAATCATGGATTTGCCGGCGATATGGGCAATGTCGGTGCCGATGGCGAAGGCCATGGGAAATCCGAGAATGTTCAGGCCGGGCGTAACCATCCACGCGCCGCCCATGCCGAAGAAACCGCCGATGACGCCCACGGAAAAACCGATGAGCACGAGACCAGGCCAGAAAATATAGACACCCGCTACGGGCATGTACATGTATAACCAGCTTGCGCTTTCCATCATGTCCGTATCTCCTCTCTTAATGTTCCACTATTTTGCGGGAAGTAAGATCCAACCCGGTGCGCGACATGATGAAGTCCATGCCGAAGCCGAGAATGCAGCCGTAAACCGCGGTGAGCACCACCGCCCAGGTGGCCATCAACGTGGGGTTGGTATTGTATACGTCAGCCAGGTAGCGCAAAAGCCCTGATTGCACGAGCCTCGTATCGGCCACAACCACCAGATCATTCGCCTTGCCGCCTGCAGCCCACAACCAAGCCGGAATCACCGCTTGCAGCGCCATTAGCATCGTGAAAACGAGTCCTACTGTCTTAGCTCTCATGTACTGCCTCCTCGCCTTGTTGAAATGAAAAGTTATCGTACGATCAGCACAGAGCAGGGTGCGTGCGCGACCACCCGCTCCGCCACACTTCCGACCAGAAACCGCTCAAGATTGCCCTTGCCCTTGTGTCCCATGACAATCAACTCAAAGCCGTATTCCTGGGCGTAATCAACTATTTGTTCCGCGGGTGAAGGACCTTGCTGGACGGAGCCATCCACCTCGATGCTGTGGTCGCGGCCGATTTCAACAGCCTTGTCGACAACCTTTTGCGCCTCGGTCGTCATCTTTTCAGCGAACCCCGGAGGCATTTCATCCAGAACGCCCACTGTGGGCGCCACGCACAACACGCTGAGCCGGGCATTGAACAGTTTGGCCAAGCGGACAGCCTCTTCCAAGGCTTTGTGCGCGAACTTCGAGTTGTCCATTGCCACTAAGATTTTCCTGCCGTTTTCTTTTACCGGTGCCATTGCTTGTTTACCCCATATGTGATTGGTTGTTGCTTTTCGGAGCCCCATCCGACACATGACACATCCAGCGAAGCTTCAAAAAAACAGCCATGCCTTAGAAACCGGTTAGCAATGAGCGTTCCAATGCGTGATAGTTGACGGCATTGCGCGATTAAAGGTAACATCCTTTGTAAAAGGCAAGATACAACGGCGGGCAAGCGCGAAAACATTGCGCGTTCACAAGCACTATATCCTTAAGAGGTTTATTTCTCGATGAAAATTTACGAAGGATATTTGCGTGTCTTAGGATTGTTGCCGCTCCCTTCCCGGTTGCGCTCCAGCACCATAAAATCGAAGCTGTATTTTACGCTCATGCCCGCTTTGGTTTTGCTTTTGACGATTACGGGATATCTCACCTATCGTTTTTCAGCCGATTACATCGCCATCGCCTTGCAAAGGAATGTGAAGGTGCAAAACCTGGGGCAATGTGCCGCCATTGAAACCTTTCTTGAAACGTGCAAACAAGATCTCCTTTTCATGGCGTCTGGAATGGTCGATGCGCCAGCCTTGCGTGATTTTTTGAGCCGTTCTTCCTCCACCGGGAAAACGGAATATTCCTTTCTCGGATACATTTCCGTTATTGACGACGCGCACCTCTTTTTCGTGCAGCACAAAGGACAGATACGGCAATTGCCGTCCACTGCGCTGGACAGCCTGCTGCCGGAGCCTCTGGCAGCATATGAGCATGTCAAACCACTCGATCAGGGAACGGTGTGGCTTTCAGGTGTGATGAAGGCGAGCTACCCTTTTCCACTGCCGGAAAACGCAAACAATCGCTTGAAGACACACGTGTTGCAATTCGCCACGCCTGTTATGCTCAATGCGTCGACCATGCGCGGCTATCTGTTGCTCAATGTGCCCGCGAAGAACATTCGCAACATTTTGAGTCTCTACAATTCCAACCACTCGCCTTTATGGGCCTATGCGCGCAGTCCGGAAGTACGTTTCAGTTACATGTTCAATCTCGAGGGCTGGGTACTGTTCCAATCGGAGAGTTACGAAAAGCCCGATGTCGAACTCTCCACCTATTTGCTGCGGTCCGGATGCGAAGGCTCAATGGGCATGCCTTCATTGGACAGCGCATTCAGGCCAAATCCATCATGCATATATTATTGGAAAATTGTGAACGAAATCCGTGAGGGCAAACAAGGCATCATTCCTGTAAACGAACGTATTGAGGATGAATTCTTCGAGAAGGAGCACTCCGTCGCCTATACTCCAATCTGGTTCAGTCCAGGGCCTGGGGCGCCCCGTCATGTATATGCCGGAGTAGCCTTTGATGATCGCAGTCGCCTGACCATGGTGGCCGGTTATAAACACGTGGACGTCATGTTCATCATTACACTGGCCGCGGTAATTATCGGAGCTTTCGTCATATATGTGCTCGGATATCTGGTGACGCGCCCCTTGCTTGAACTCACGAAGGCTGTCCAGGAAATCAAACGCACAGGATGTCTTGAACCTATCAACATTCCCAGTCCCGGGTATGAGACCGCGTTGTTGCAGACCTCGATAAATAATATGTTGCAAACCATGAGCCACCAGATGGATGAAATACGCATCAGAGATATGCGCATTGAGTCAGTTAACTTACGTGAGAAGGTGGATGTGGATGAAGGCTATCTTGAATTGGCCAATTCCATGGGGCCGAACCAGTTTCCTGAAATTCTGGGGTTCGGCCATAGGCTGGATTCCCTGCGAGAGGAGATAAACAAGGCAGCCAAAGTTGAAGTCGACGTGCTCATAGTGGGTGAGACAGGCACGGGAAAGCAACTTATTGCCGAGGCAGTGCATTCTCGGGGCACGCGCGCGAGCAATCCTCTGATATCCATCAACTGTGGGGAATTGGATGAGAATCTTCTCATGGACACGCTTTTTGGCCATGTGAAAGGAGCTTTTACCGAAGCGAAAACGGATCGTAAGGGCGCTTTCCTTGAAGCTCAAGGCGGCACATTGTTTCTGGACGAGATCCAGCTTGCTTCGCCCCGCGTGCAGCAAGCCTTATTACGCGCCATTGCCTTACGCAAAATCAAACCATTGGGCAGTGATCGGGATGTGGATGTCGATGTCCGGGTCATTGCCGCCACCAACGTCGATTTGCGCCATCTCATAGAAGCCAAGGTTTTCCGTGAAGACCTGTATTTCAGGCTCAAGGTGATTACCATCCACACGCCGCCGTTGCGTGAACACAAAGAAAACATCCTGCTCCTGGCGATGCATTTCATGCGGGAGGCCGAAGCCCTGGCCGGAAAGCAGAACATGGCGCTCAGCAAAGGCGCCCTGGAACGCATGAAGCTCTACAACTGGCCCGGAAATGTCCGGGAATTGCGCAATTGCGTAACGCGAGCCGTGGTCATGGCGGAAGACGAGGTGATTTTGGTCGACGACCTCCTGTTGGAGGGCCTGACTCCGCACCTGGCTGAAAACGGCGCTCAAGATCCGAATGTCTCCGAGCAGCCAGGCAAGGTTGGTAAAGGTTTTGCATCACGTTCTCAGGACCATGCCGGCGACATCACGAAGGAGCCGCCTCTGCGCTCGCGTCCGTCCGACACGCCCCTCCCTCAAGGGGTCAAGGATGTGGAAGTGCAACTGAATTCGCGGCAAAAGAAGGCCTGGCCGCTTATCCTGCAACGCGAGAGCATTACGCGCAATGATTATCAAGCTCTCATTGAAGGCGATATTTCTGCACGTACCGCCATCTATGATTTGCAAGATTTCGTGAAAAAGGGCTTATTGCGCAAAAAAGGACACGGGCCGGCAACGCGCTACACGATTATCGAAAGACAATGAAGCTTGTAACCCTCAAAGGCGGGGCTGCATATGTTAGCGAACATCTTCTCTTTCTTATCGCGCAAACGCACAACTCCCGACAACAGCCTGCGAGTCGTGCAGTCATTTAAGGACAAATATCACTGTTTCCGGAACCTTCTTGAATCCAATGCGGAATTGCTGCAGATCATTGCCGAATTACAGGAAGCTTTGGATGGAGACAAAGTCTTTGGCGCAGCGTTCTTACGTTCGCAAGGCGCCCGCACCATGTTTCACGCCTCGCGCATGGTGAAAAGCCTGCAATCCATGTCCGGAGGCGCTTATCCCGCGCTTGAGACCAGAGTTGAAGCCTTGCGCCGGGAGGTGGAGTGCATAACCGGGCGTGGCTTGCCCGAGACGCATTGCCCTTTTGTCATGCCCTATGCATCCGTAAATAAGGAATCCGTCGATTGTGTGGGAGGGAAAAACGCAAATCTGGGAGAAATGGCCAAACTCGGCTTGCCCATCCCTTCCGGGTTCGCCATATCCACCTCCGCGTTCACCGCTGTCCTAGAAGTCGACGGCAAATTGGACCGCATTCGGGCCATCGCCATGGACATTGATCCGCAGCGCCCCCATAGCGTACAGAGTTGCAGTGAAGAGATTCAACATTTAATCCTCGGCGCGCGTGTTCCGGATGCCATCGCGCACGATATCCACCATGCGTTCGACACGAGCTTTGGATTATCCGGAAATCCGGGGGTGGCGTTGCGCAGCAGCGCCATCGGCGAAGATAGCGAACTTTCTTTCGCGGGACAGTATCTCAGTATTCTCAACGTACACCGGGACAAGCTTCTGGAGCGCTACACCTGCATCCTTGCCAGCCTGTTCACACCGCGTGCGATCTCTTACCGCTTGTTTAAGGGAGTGCCCCTTGAGGATGCCGCAATGAGCGTCGCCTGCCTGGAAATGGTGGCCTCCGTGGCCAGCGGCGTCATGTATTCACGACATCCCTTCAACCCCGCCGAAAACAACATTCTGATCAACGCCGTCTGGGGGCTGGGGCCGTATGCCGTGGACGGGGTTGTTCCTCCCGACACATTTATCTTTTCCAAGGACGGCACTCCCCAGCTCGTACGCCGCCACATCTCCCAAAAGCCCGTGCAGCTTTGCGCCAAGGAGGACGGGGGCGTTGAAGAACGGCTCGTGCCGCCCGAACTGGTGGAAGCTCCCTGTCTTAGCGATGAGCATGCGCGGCAGCTCGCAATCTGGGCTAAACTTCTTGAAGAGCATTACGGCTGCCCCCAGGATACTGAATGGGCCCTGGACGCCAATGGACGTCTCGTGCTCTTGCAGACACGTCCTTTGGCCCTGGATATGCTGCAACCCGAAGCGCAAGCCGGCGAGCCGTTACCCGGTTACACCCTGCTCCTGGAAGGTGGCGACCCGGCCTATCCCGGCGTGGGGAGCGGCCCCGTGTTCATTGTGGACCATGAAAACGATCTGGAATCTTTCCCTCAAGGCGCCGTCCTGGTCGCCAGACATTCTTCACCCAAGTATGTGGTCGTGCTGCAGCGTGCCGCCGCTGTCGTCACGGATTCCGGCAGCGTCACAGGTCACATGGCGTCTTTGGCGCGCGAATTCCGCGTACCGTCCCTGCTGCAGACGCATGATGCAACCTCACTTTTACGTCAGGGGCAAATCGTCACCGTGGACGCATGGTCCCGCCGCGTATACCAGGACACCGTACCCGAGTTGCTGCAAAACGTTGGCGACAAGAGAGGGGTGATGCTGGGCACGCCCATTTATTCCTTATTGGAGTCGCTTGCCCAACATATCGTGCCTCTGAATTTAACCAATCCGAAATCCGCCGCTTTCACCCCGGCCAACTGCCGCACCGTGCATGACGTCATGCGCTTCATCCATGAACGCTCTTACGACGAAATGTTTTCCATCAACGACATGACGTCGGAACACACCGGCATCACGCTTAAATTACGTGCACCGATCCCTCTGGATCTTTATGTGATCGATCTGGGCGGTGGGGTGCGGCAAAATTCTTCCCGGCAGGGGAGCATTGCCGTGGACGATGTCCTCTCAACGCCCTTCAGCGCCATCTTGCAAGGAATGCTCGATAAACAGCTGACTGGGGCAGGCCCCCGGCCGGTGCATTTGAAGGGTTTTTTTTCCGTCTTGTCTGAACAAATGCTCGCCCCCCCAAATCATGGAAGCGAGCGCTTCGGCGACAAAAGCTACGCTCTCATCTCCGATAAATATTTGAATTTCAGTTCGCGTGTGGGCTACCATTACGGCATCATCGACGCCTATTGCGGACAGACAATCAATAAAAATTACGTAAACTTCGAATTCAAGGGCGGCGCCGCGGACACCGTGAGGCGCAACCGCCGGGCCAGAGCCATAGGACGCATCTTGCAGGCATACGATTTCTCGGTAGAAGCGACAGGTGACCGTGTCGTGGCCCGTTTTCAAAAATACGAGACCCACGAAATCGAGGAGCGCTTGCAAACCTTGGGGCGTTTACTCATCTTCACCCGGCAAATGGACATGCTCATGCAGGGCGAACAAAGCGTGGAACAGGCCGTGAATTGCTTCCTCCGCGGATGCTACGATTTTTCGGAAATCTGAGGAAGCGCTGAATAAAAACTTGTTAGGTTTTTCCGGGGGGAAACCTTTCTGGAGAAAGGTTCTCCCCCCGGC
>CAZFCK010000194.1:0-9285 GCA_964517355.1 uncultured Desulfovibrionaceae bacterium
TTGGAAATTGTTTCAGGGGAGAGCCTTGTTTCAAGGCGAAAATGCGCTAGAAAAACGGTAAAACAGTAAAACGTCCACCCCGTCGAAGTATTGAAAAGGGAAGACCGAGGGGAAAAACCTCCAGTGTGAGGTTTTCCCCTTGGATTCCCATGATGGTATAGTCATCCCACATCGCACGGCAAGGGATGCTGCGATCAAAAGATTCTGTAATGCATGATGGGAGCCAGGGGCAGTCCTGATTTCTCAATATGCCGCATGGCTGCATGCACGTTGCGCGCGCTGGCCTGGTGCGTGAGGAACACGATGGGCACACCCTCGCCGGTATCGTGTCCTTTTTGCACGACCTGAGCCAGGCTGATGTCGTGATCGGCCATGATACCGCCGACATCGCGCATCACGCCGGGGCGGTCGGGCATTTGCAAGCGCAGGTAATGTCTGGAAACCGCGTCTTCAAGGTCGAAGATGGCGGCTTCGGGCAAGGCCTGGTCCACAAACCCGAGGTTGTTGGGACGGCGCCCCTGCGCGATGGCCGCAACGTCCGCCAGCACGGCGCTGGCTGTGGGCAGGTCGCCCGCGCCGTAGCCGTAGAGCATGATGGGGCCGGCGTTGCCTTCGATCCTAACGGCGTTGAACGAGCCGTTGACGGAAGCCAGGAGGTATTCGTTGGGGATAAGGCAGGGGAAAACACCCGCCTCGATGCGCCCGTCGATTATCTGGGCCTGTGCGATCAGCTTAATGGTGTAGCCGAATTCCCGTGCGTAGGCGATATCCATGGGTTTGACCACGCTGATGCCTATGACGGGGAGTTTCTCATAGGGGTAGTGCTGGCCGAAAGCGAGCTGAATCAGCAGGATCAGCTTATGGGCCGCATCGTGGCCTTCCACGTCCAGCGTCGGGTCCGCTTCTGCGTAGCCCTTTTTCTGGGCCTTGGAGAGCGCCTCGGAGAATTCCATGTCGTGCTGCGACATCTGCGTGAGGACAAAATTCGCCGTACCGTTGAGAATGCCCATGATTTTCAGGACGCGGTTGGCGGCCAACCCTTCCTTGATGGTGGAAAGGGTGGGAATGCCGCCGGCGACGCTGGCTTCAAACCCCACATGCAAGCCTTTTTCCAGGGCCAGCGGAAAGATCTCGTCGCCGTGCTCGGCGAGCAGGGCCTTATTGGCAGTGACGACGTGCTTGCCGTTTTGCAGGGCCTTGATGATGAGATCCTTGGCAAGTCCCGTACCGCCGATAAGCTCGACAAAGACATCAACCTCGGGGTCTTCGGCCAGCTTGGAGGCGTCCGTGAAAAATCTCGCTCCCAGGGGTTGGACCAGAGTTTTTTTCCATTCACTGCGCGCGGCGGCGGCAGTGAGGACGATGTCGCGGCCCGTACGGGCGCGGATGAGGTCGGCATTTTCGCACAAGAGTTGGATAACTCCGCCCCCTACGGTGCCTATGCCCGCCAGTCCGAGACGCAAAGGCTTGCTTTTAGGGTCAACTGCAACCACATCCACCTCCTGAAAAGACTTTTTTAATGCCGCGTACAGCCTGATTTGTGCGGTGGGCATTTTCTATAAGGGCAAAACGGACATGATCGTCGCCGTAGTGGCCGAAACCCAGGCCGGGTGAGACCGCCACGTGACCTTCCGTGAGCAGAAGTTTGGAAAATTCCACCGAGCCCATATGCTTGAATTCGTCAGGGATTTCAGCCCAGACAAACATGGTGCCCTTTGGCGGTTCAATGTTCCAACCTGCGCGGCAGAGCCCTTCCACAAGCACGTCGCGCCGTTGCCGGTAGGTATCGACGATTTCATGCACGCAGTCCTGGGGGCCGTTGAGCGCCACGATGGCCGCGATTTGGATGGGCTGGAAAATGCCGTAGTCCAAATAGCTTTTAATGCGGGTGAGGGCATGCACCATTTCGCGGTTGCCGCAGCAAAAGCCGACACGCCAGCCGGCCATGGAATAGCTTTTGGAAAGCGAGAAAAATTCCACGCCGACATCTTTGGCGCCTTTGGCCTGCAGGAAGCTGGGAGGTTCATAACCGTCGAAGGCCAGGTCTGCATAGGCGAAATCGTGGATGACCATCATATCGTGCTCTTTGGCGAAATCCACGATTTTTTGGAAAAATTCGATGTCCACCACCTGGGTGGTCGGGTTGTGGGGATAGGAAATTATCAGGAGTTTCGGCTGCGGCCAAGTCTGCTTTGTGGCCAGAAGCAAATCCTCAAAAAAGTCGCGCCCTTTGCCGATGGGAATACGGCGGACGTCTGCGCCTGATATGATGGATGCGTAAGGATGGATGGGGTATGCCGGATCCGAAGCAAAAACGACATCGCCGGGCGAAAGCATGACAAGCGCCAGGTGCGAAAGGCCTTCCTTGGCGCCCATTGTCACAATGGCTTCCGTATCGGGATCAAGAGAGACGTCATACCGACGGTAGTACCAATCGCAGATTGCCTTGCGCAGGTTCGGGATGCCCCGCGACATGGAATAGCGATGGTTGACCATCTTTTGGGACGCCTCCACGAGTTTGTCCACGATGTGCTGCGGCGTGGCCAAATCCGGATTGCCCATGCCCAGGTCCACGATGTCCACATTTTGCCGCCGCAGTTTCATCTTCAGGTCGTTAACCACACTGAAGACGTATGGTGGCAAGCGTCTTAGCCTCGCGAATTTTTCGTCGCTCATACCCCGTATTCTCCTTGCGTCTAGATATTTTTAAATAAGGAAAAAGGAATAGTAATAGTGCGGTCCTCTGCTGTCAAAGGCTTTGAAGCGCGTACCGTCTTGTATGAGAGAGCTTTTTGGGGGGCAAATGGACATACCGTCGCGCATGTGGTAAAATGTAAAATGACGCAGCTGGTTCTCTTTAGAGAAGTTTTTTTGGGGGGGAAACATTTTTACACTCTGGCTTTTTTGCGCCGCATCGCGTGGATTGCATGAAAGCTTGGCCGTTCGGCGGGAAGTGCCTTCCCGCTCTGCCGCCGCTAGCCGCAAGGAGAACAACGGCCGCTGCTCACGCTTTCCGCTGTAAGACATATTTCCCTCCCCCCATTTAGAGCGTTTAACGCTTGAAATGATCGCTTAGCGGCGGGTAAAGCCCGCCTGCAATCATTTCACGGCAAAGATTTGCAAGCTAATTTTTGCGGATCCTTTCAACTTTTTCAAAGTGTAAATGCTCTGGCGAGATGTGCAGGACACGCTCCAACAACAGAATCTGGCAGGTTTGGGTCAATGATGTCCCAGAATGGGAATAGTGCGCCGGAGGACCCCCCCCGGCAGGATGACGGGCTCGATGCCGATATAAAAACTTCCGCGGCCTTGCCTACGTTGCACGGATTGTTGCGGTGCGCTCTGGTCGTATTGTTGGTGCTTACGCACACCTTGACGTTTATGGCCGGATATTATTTTGCATTGCTGCAGGGCGATACACGAGGAAAGAGCCCTTACGACGCGCCGTTGCCTGTGCCTAGAGCGGAAAAACGCTTACCCAGGCAAGGGAATGACTTTGATGAAGCGTCACAGGCCAACGCCCTGTTGAGTCTGATGGTTGATAACCCCGGCTGCAAGATCTACGTGTTGCGGTTCAGCAAGGGCATAGAGCGGTACGTGCTTCAGGCCGACCTGTCGGCTCAGGTCCTTATCCGCGAGGTCGTGATGCCAGACGGCTCCGGATGGGTCGATCAATGGCAGGGGGACGTGCTTGGGCGTTTACGTAATGGGGCGGCCGGAGTTTCATTCGATCACATGGATACAGGAGTGCGTCTTCCCCACCATAGAACTGTGCAGCGTGTGTTGCAGTCTTCGCCGCCCTGAACGCGCCGTTCTTTTTGTGCGCAGGGCTCCCCATAAAGGTTTTCCCTCCGGGCATTCTTCGCCTTTTTTTTGATTGTGGTCTTTGATAAAGAGACTTCAAGCCCTGTCCGCAAGAAGCAATGCCCGTACGGGCGCCGCTTCAGCCTGGGCGATTTTGAGAGGCGCGCATATCAGGGTATAGACGCCGGGTTCCACATGCGCGAGGCAGAGGCCTTCGAGAATGAGGATGTCCGCGGCCAGCAGCGTACGGTGAACGGGAAAATTCCGCGCTGCGGAGTCCTCGATGCTGCAATAGTCTATGCCTACCAGGGCGATGCGCATATCTCGCAGCAATTCGGCCGCGGAAGTGTGCAGCGCAGTAAAATCATTACGAAACGCTCCGGAAGTCGCAATGCCGCGCCGTGAGTTGGATGTTTTGAGCAAGAGCGCCCCCCCAGGTGCGAGCTTGCCTGCAGTGTGTTCCAGATCTTCGGCCCGTAAGGCTATGGGGGCGGGTTCATTTGTTTCAACGACAAGAGCCGGCAATACGAACGTATTGATGGGGTAATCGCGCCCCCGCTTCCCATGAGCAAAAAAATGGGAAGGATAATCGATATGTGTCCCGTGATGGGAAGAGAATGTAAGTTCCGCAACTTCGCAAGTAGAATCGTCCAACGATGAGGCGATGTTGCGTGAATAGACGGGGTCGCCGGGGAAAAGGACCCCTTGTCGTTCCATCTCTACACTGATATCTATGACAACGGCCACTTGCACCTCCCGAGAAACGGTTTTTATGACAGCCTGATTGGATTCTGCTACGTGAATCTCGCGAAATGGTAAACAATAGCGTGGAGCATGAATGGACGATCCTCAGAAAGTATTTACTGCGTATCTGCGCCGACACGGAAATAAACTCACTCCGCAGCGTGAGTTGATTCTGGATGTATTTTTGAAAATGGGGGGGCATCCAGCGCCCGAAGAACTGTATAACGAAGTGAAAAAGCGCGATCATTCGGTGGGCCAAGCCACAGTGTACCGTACGTTGAAGCTTTTTTCCGAAGCCGGTATCGCCAAGGAACTGCATTTCGGCGACGGCCTCACCCGTTATGAACACAAATTGGGGCAGGAGCACCACGATCATCTTATTTGCGATCGCTGCGGCAAAAAGATTGAAGTGGTGGATCCCGAAATCGAACATTTGCAGGAAGTCCTGGCCAACAAACACGGATTTTTACTCACGGGCCACCGCATGTACCTCTATGGATTGTGCAGCGATTGCCGCAAGAGGGAATTCGAGTAATTATTAATCCTACATTCAGGCTTAAAAAAAAGAATGAAGTCGCGGCCTTTCGCGCCCGCACGACGACCAGGGGAGGCCCCTGGACGCCGGAAAAGCGACTGTTCGGAAAGTCGAATTGATGGAGCGTGTTTTCAAAGTAAAACGATTTGGGAAGTCCGTTTCACAAAGAAACATCAAAAATCTGAACCATAGATTCCAACTTTTCAAAATTGGAAAGTTTGGGAAGGGGAGAGCGCAAGAGGGAAAACCTTTTTCAAAGGGTTCCCCCTTTCGCACTTTCTTTTCATAAGCAATTTTGAAGCAAATCGATGAGAACGACCGCTGCCCCGGGGTTTTTTTCCCCGGCTTTCTTTCGATTAAAGTCCCCAAGGGATGGGACCGATCATTGCCATGTTTGGGATACTGACTTACTATCTGTTTGAGAAACTTTGCAAAGCTGGCCGCATTCCTGTTTCCGCGCCAGCCTTTGGGGCAAGTGGTTCTATGGGATGCAGGCCTGAATGCAAGGACATTGCCTGGCCGACCTCGGTTTGCTTCGGCTAGGGAAGTATCTTTATTATCGCTAAGGAGGTGGAAACTGTGAACACCGTATGCCGCGTGACCATGGCCATAGTCATTTTGGGGCTGTGCGTTGCGCAGTCAATGCCCGCGTCGGCAAAAGTGTTGCGGTATCAAACTCCGTTTGAACGGCCAGATGGCCCACAGAGGGCGGATCGGAATCGGGGTGCCGGCGCCCGTGGAGATGTGCGCGGCCAGGAAGAGCAAAAAACTCCCATGACGCCTCCTGTCCAGTCCCCTGGTGATGACCGTTCGCCCCAGCGTTTCGATAGCTACGAGGAAAAATGGTACGACCGTATGTAGCGAGGTAATCACGCTTTTTTTGATATTGCGATCGAGATACTTGACAATCATTCTCAATAGGCCTACTTCTTTCCCAGTACAAAGGGAGAGAAAGTATGTCAGTCCAGAAAGCCTTGAACCAGTTTCCCGCGGGAAGCAGAATTCGCATCGAAAAGCTTAGTGACTGTCCAAAAGCACGAGGCAGATTGTGTGCTTTGGGTCTGACGCCCGGTACCACTGTGGAAATGTGCTCTTGCGGACCAGGGCCCTGTGTGCTCAAGGTGCGCGGAACCAGCGTCTGCATTGGAAAGGGCATGGCCCGAAGCGTGTTCGGCACTGACGCCGACAGCCCCGCTTCCAAAGACCCCCTCACGGCCTGTCAAGAACAGGCCTTGGCCCATACGGGGTAATTTCCCTTTCTGAATGGAGGCCATATGTGGCAAGGTATTGTTGTGTTCTGCATTGTTTGCGCGGCAATTGTATACCTAATTCGTAGACAATATAGGAGCATTCGCCATCCATCGCCTTGTGCAGGTTGTTCCTGTTGCGGTGATCAAACATTGAGAAAAGCGTGTTGCGGTGATGACGATACGCCGTGTACGCATAAATAACCTGCCTGGCGGGGCGTCGGAGTAGAAGAAGGCGCCCCCCAACTTCCCCCAGACTTGTTATTCCTTGCTGTCTCACGGTATGTTGGATACAGTGCCGCGTCCTTTTATTCACGAGTATACTACAGTGGTGACGCTGCGTGTGGAGCGGGCGGATACCGAGGATGGATATGAGCGAAGAAACATTGCTGAATTTGCGGATGCTGCGTGTGGGGCAACGAGCGCGCATCCGGAGCATAGAGGCCACTGGAGAGTTGGGACGGCGCATACGGGACATGGGACTTGTACCCGGAAGTGAAATGCAAATAATGGGGCGCGCCCCGCTTAAAGACCCGGTGGCGCTACGCATCAAGAATTTTACTCTCACGCTGCGCAATAACGAGGCTGATTACATCATGGTGGAGGTTTTGGAGTGATGGGCGCAAGGTCGAAGCCGAGCAACAAGGTTGTCATAGCCCTTGCCGGCAACCCTAATTCCGGGAAAACCACCATGTTCAACGCACTCACGGGCGCACGGCAGCATGTGGGTAATTATCCGGGAATCACCGTGGAAAAAAAGGAAGGGTTCATCCCCCACGCGGGGCAACTCCTGCACGTGGTCGATCTTCCTGGAACCTATTCGCTCACCGCCTACACGCAGGAAGAACTGGTCGCCCGAAATTTTTTGGCGGAAGAACGGCCGGATGTGGTCGTGGACGTGCTCAATGCGGGAGCGCTGGAGCGTAATCTCTACTTGGCCGTTCAGTTTTTGGAAATGGGAATCCCCGTGGTGCTGGCGTTGAACATGATGGACGAAGCCACCAAGCAGGGCATACGCATACACGGCGACCGGCTGGAGGCGCTGCTCAAATTGCCCGTTGTGGAAACGGTGGCCCGGACAGGCAAGGGGGTGAAAGAGCTTGTCGTGAAAATGGAAGCCTTGGCCGCCGCAAGAAAGGACACCCCCTGGACGCCGTTGTCCATTTCGTACGGCCCTGATCTGGATCCGGTGCTCAAGGAGATGACCCAGCTCATCGAGAAGGAGCATTTTCTCACGGGACGCTACCCTGCGCGCTGGGTAGCCCTCAAATACTTGGAGGGCGATGAGGAGATACAGGCTCTGGGACGGGAGCAGGGCGCTCTCTCGGAAAACCTGGAGGCCTTGGCTGCCAAGGTTTCCGAGCATTGTCAGGCAACCCTGAACACGTATCCCGAGGCGTTGATCGCGGATTATCGCTACGGTTTCATCACCGCGCTCATGAAACAGGGAGTGCTTACACGAGAGCCTCTGCTTGAGCGTATAGATATGTCCGACAGGCTCGACCATTTCCTGACGCATCGTGTTTTGGGACCTGTGCTGATGATCGCCGTGCTTTTCGCCGTTTATCAGATCACGTTCAGTTTGGGCGAGGTGCCCATGGAGTGGATGGCGGATTTCTTCGCCTGGCTGGGGGACGCCACGCGCGCCGTTGTGCCGCCCGGGCTGCTGCGCTCCATGCTCGTTTCAGGAGTGATCGACGGTGTGGGCGGGGTCATGAGCTTCGTTCCTCTGGTGATGATCATATTTTTCCTGATCGCGTTTCTCGAAGATTCAGGATACATGGCGCGCGTCGCCTACATGCTGGACCGCGTCTTCCGTACGTTCGGGCTGCACGGATCGTCAGTGATGCCGTTCATCATTTCCGGAGGCATAGGCGGCGGCTGCGCCGTGCCCGGCGTGCTGGCCTCGCGCACCTTGCGCAGCCCCAAAGAAAAGCTGGCCACGCTGCTTACCGCGCCTTTTTTGACCTGCGGGGCCAAACTGCCCGTCTTTATTCTGCTCTGCGGCATTTTTTTTCCCGAATATAAGGCCCAAGCCCTCTTTTTCATCACCTTGTTCGCCTGGGTCGTGGCGCTCCTGGTGGCCAAACTCCTGCGCAGCACCATTATCCGGGGGCCGGCGACACCCTTTGTCATGGAGCTTCCGCCTTACCGTTTCCCCACACTGCGGGGCATGTGCATCCATACGTGGGAGCGAACGTGGCAGTACATCAAGAAGGCCGGGACCGTCATTTTGGCGATTTCCATTATCTTGTGGGCCGCCATGACCTTCCCCCAAACGCCGGAACCGGACGCCACGCCGTTGCAGGAACTGCGCTATTCCGCTGCCGGGCGCCTGGGCACCGTGCTGGAACCCTTGACGCAGGCCGCCGGTTTCGACTGGCGCAGCAACATCGCGCTGATCGGCGGGTTCGCCGCGAAAGAGGTCATTGTCTCCACCTTGGCCACCGCGTATTCGCTTGGCGGGGACGAGGAGGAAGCGAGCGAGGGGTTGCAGCAACGCTTGGAGAGCGATCCTGAATGGACGTTGCGCAGGGGCTTGAGTCATATCATTTTCATTCTGTTGTACGCCCCTTGTTTTGCCACGGTGGCGGCCATTCGCAAGGAGGCCGGTTCCTGGGGCTGGGCCTTTTTCAGCATGGGCTTCAACACCCTCCTGGCCTTTGGACTGGCTTTTCTCGCCTACCAAGGGGGCGCGCTCTTCGGCTGAATATGAAGAACTGGATCGAGCAACGCCGTTCCCAGACCGGCATTTCGGCTGACGCCGCAATCCGCCCCAGACGCATAAGACCATTTCCCATTTCTTGTTTATTTAATGAGTGGTTCCGGGGGGAAACCTTTTGAAAAAGGTTCTCCCCCCGGACCCCCTTTCCAAATACCATGTTGGCCTCAACTAGGCTAGAGCATCTAGCGCTTTTCAAGCGTGAGATGCTCTAGCCGTATCCCACGCAAACC
>CAZFCK010000195.1:0-9275 GCA_964517355.1 uncultured Desulfovibrionaceae bacterium
CATAAGAGCATCTAGCGCTTTTCAAGCGTGAGATGCTCTAGAAACACAGCCTAATGCATTTTCGCGATGAGTTCCTTGAGCTGCAGGGCCATTTGGGACAGTTCGCGTATGGCCACATTGGACTGTGCTAGGCCGTCAGCTGTTTCGATCACAATCTGGTTTATGGTTTCCACGGAGCGGTTGATTTCTTCGGAGGTGGCTGATTGTTCCTCGGCCGCCGTAGCGATGCCCCGGATCTGGTCCGCCGCGCTGTTGACGTGGTCCAGGATCATGGACAGAGCTTTGCCCGCGTCATGGGCGAGGGTGGTGCCCCTGGCCACAGCTTCCCCGGCCGTATTCATGTTTCTGATGTTGTCGTGCGTGCTTTGCTGGATTCCCCTGATGACTGCGCCCACTTCGGAGGTGGCGGACATGGTTTTTTCCGCCAGTTTGCGCACTTCGTCCGCGACAACGGCGAACCCGCGTCCCGCTTCTCCGGCCCGTGCGGCCTCGATGGCCGCGTTGAGGGCCAGCAGATTGGTTTGGTCGGCGATGTCGTTGATCACGGTCATGACCTGGCCGATGGAATCCGCCTGCACGCCGAGTTGTTGCAGCGATTCATTCATTGAAACGGCCTGTTCCTGGATATTGTTGATGGTCTTCACCACTTCGCCGACGATATCCGCCCCTTCCCTGGCCATGTTTCTGGCTTGTTCCGCCTCTTCGGCCACACGGGTGGCGTTGGAGGCCACTTCAAGGACCGTAACGTTCATCTCTTCCATGGCTGTAGCCGTTTCCGTAATTCTCTCGCGCTGCAATTCAGCGCCGCGGGTGGACACATCCACCTGAGCGGAAAGCTGCTCTGAAGCCGAGGCCACACGGGAGGAGATGTCTTCCGCGCCTTCAGCCACCTGCATGATCGTGGCCTGGGCTCTTTTGATCTCGGTCTGGTCGATGATGATTTCCAGGCAGCCCGCGACCTTGTCCGCGCGCGTGACAAGGGGGGTGCTGCTTTGGGATAATGCGAACTCTCCGGCGGAGGTGCGCGCCTCGACCTCGGCCTGTCTGGTGGATTTGCTGCGCATGGCCGTATCGCTGAGGCAGTCCTGTCTGGTGCAGCTTTCTCCGTTCAGAGCTTTTTCGCAGTTGGCGCCTTTGGCGCAACCCGCTCCGCATATCTGCCGGGCCTTTTTATTGTGATATTGAATGGCGCGGTTGTGGTCCACCGTGAAAGCGCCCACGGGCAGGCTGTCGATGATGTTCGTGTAAATGGTGGCCAGGGTGTTGACGCCTTTGATGAGTTCCGCAAACCCGCCCGAGTACCTGGATGCGTCGCCGCGCGCGTCGAAGCGGCCGTGTTCCACGTGGGTGACGATGGCTTCGCTTTCAGCGCACGCGCCTTTCACCGCGTCGCGGATATCATGGAGTGCGTCGCAAACGACGCCCACTTCGTCTTTCTGCCGTATGTTCAGGTCGGCGTTGAAATCTCCGGCGGCAATGCGGTGGGCGAATCCCTGCAATTTGATAAGCGGGCTGGAGATTCCAATGGACAGGCCGAGAATGATCAGAGACGCGACAATGAGGGCGCCTATGGAGAAAAATATCAGCTTGTTGGTGAGTTCCAGCGCTTTGGCCAGGATGACCTTTTGCGGCACCACGAGAAAGAGCCCCCAGGAAGAGGTGGCCTTGCCGATGGTGAAGGGCGCCAGGGTGATGTAGGAAGCCTCACCCGTCACCGAGGTGTGTTCCTCCATGTGTTCTTCCCCGGCCTGCAATTGAGCGGTCAGGTCGCTGTCTTTGGCGAGATGATCCTTGAAGTTCGTCCCCAGGATCTCCTGTTGCGGGTGGCTGACCACAGTGCCTTTGGGCGCCACCAGGGTGATGTATCCCGCGCCGTCGAAGGGGCGGATCTGGGACATGTCCGCACCTATTTCGGTAAGGGCCATGTCCACGCCCACCACGCCGAGTGTGCGCCCTTTGACCGTAACCGGGACCACAAGGCTGGTAAGCAGGGTTTCCTTGCCGCCCACGCTGTAGCTGTAAGGTTCGAGGATGGTTTCCTTGCCGCTGTTTTTGGACAGAAGATAATAATCGCCGGCGCCGGGCACGTCATAGTCTTTGAGTGGCTCCACAGCGACCGTGCCGCCGTCCCGGTACCAATAGGGCACAAAACGCCCGGATTCGTCCGTGGCCGGCGATTGCCCGGCGAAATCGCCGTCTTTGCCGTCGAACGCATTGGGTTCGAAGCAGGCCCAGGCGCCGATGACCGTGGGATCGGAATGAACGATGCTTTTCAGGAAAAGATTGAAATCCTCGCGATCAGGGGTCTTCCCTGCATCAAGAAGGCCCACGATGCCGTAGGCGATGGAGCGGGCTTCGTTCAGTGGCCCCTCGAAGTAGGCTTTCACGGCGTTGGCTTGGCGGTTCGCTGCCTCGGAAGCCTGCTCCGCCGCAAGTTGCTCCGACATTTGCGTGACCTGATCAAAGGTCAGCCATGTTATCGCGCCGAAGCTCAGAAAAAAGATGACAAGCAAGGGCAACAGAATCTTGTAGCGGATCTTGAGGGAGGAAAGGCCCAATCGCATTGTTTCAACCTCACTGTTTAAGGGGCGGTTGGTTGTGACTGCATATTATTTTTCGAGGAATAATTATTCTATCACGAAAAATCAAAAAAGGACAGAAAAATGTTAAAATCAACAGAGGAGTAGAGGAAAGCATGATATGCTATGGGGCGGAAGGCATTCTATATCCGGTAGGAAAATGCATCGTGAAAACGGGGAGAGGTGGGGGCCTCCCCGGCATGGGCGCTATGTGGGCCGGGTCCACCGTTGCCGGGCCGCCAGCGCTCTGCAGGGCAAAAGAGACTCTCCGGAACGAAGTCACGAAAAAAAGCGTTGCTTTATAAGTTGAGATGGTTCAACAACTTGATGGGAGCACCGCACGCGGGGTTGCGAAGACCGGCACGCTTGCTCCTTGCTTTTGCAGGCGGTAGTACATCGTTACGCAAGAATTTCGGGGGACGCGCGTAACGGAAGTTCTTCGACAGGCCGAACTGTTGCGGTTTTCCGAAACAACCGGGGAGCGTCTCTTACATTGTCCGCATGACAATAGGAAAAGGCATGGGACAGCGGCTTGAGCAGGGAATGGGGCGCGTCATCAACAACACAGCATGGAAGAGAGGGGGACGATGCCAGGAAAGAAAATGTCGGTCTTCACATTAAGCCTTATGACTGTGGCTGCCGTGGTCAGTTTGCGGGGCTTGCCCATGATGGCCAAGGAAGGCTTGTCCATGATCTTTTACATTCTTTTCGCAGCCGTCATGTTCCTCATCCCGGCCTCCCTGGTGGCGGCGGAACTCGGCGGCGCCTTCAGCAAGGAAGGAGGCGGCGTCTACACCTGGATCAAGGCCGCCTTCGGCTCAAAATGGGGCTTCACCGCCATCTGGCTGCAATGGATTCAAAATGTGGTCTGGTATCCCACGGTCCTGGGGTTCGCGGCGGGCGCCCTGGCCTACATGTTCATGAAGCCCGAGCTGGCGAACAACGGCGTCTATACCGGCATCGTCATCCTGGTCTGCTATTGGCTGGCCACGTTCCTGACCCTGGCCGGATCGAACGTGGCCAGTTCCGTGACAAAATACGGCGTGCTCCTGGGCACGGTCCTGCCGGGCGTGGTGATCATCGTGCTAGGCTTGCTTTGGGTGGGGCAAGGGCATCCCCTGGCCTTTCTCGAACCGGGCACTGCGACACTCGCCGCTGAAAAACTCGCAGGCGAGGCCCCGCACGCGCGGTTGTTCCCCCACCTCACCGGGTTGGGCAGCGTGGCCTTTTTGGCGGGCATCATCCTCCTTTTCGCGGGCGTGGAGGTGCATGCGGTGCATGCCAATGAACTGGAAAATCCCGCGAAACAATTCCCCGAGAGCATGTTTCTGGCCTCGGGCATCATCCTGGTGCTTTTCCTCCTCGGCTCCCTTGCCGTGGCCGCGGTCATCCCCGCGGGGAAAATCAGCCTTACCGCCGGTCTGATGCAGGCCTTCCAATTGTTGCTGGATACCTTTCACCTGGGATTTCTCACGCCGGTTGCCGGACTGCTTGCGGCCTTCGGCGCCATCGGCGGGGTCATGTCCTGGGTCGGCGGCCCCAGCAAGGGGCTGCTCGAAACGGCGCGGCAGGGCGAGATTCCGCCCTTCATGGCCAAGGTGAACAAGAACGGCGTGCAGGTGAACATTCTGTTGATCCAGGCTGTCATCGTCAGCGCGCTGGCCGGGTTGTATTTTGTCATGGATAACGTCAGCGTGGCCTTTTTCGTGCTCTCCGCCATGACCGTCACGCTGTACCTGGTGATGTACATCATGATGTACGCCGCGGCCATCAAACTGCGCCGCACAAGACCGGACCTGCCCCGCTCCTATAAGGTGCCGGGCGGATTTGCCGGCATGTGCGCCGTGGCCGGCCTCGGTCTGCTGGGCGTGTGTTTTTCGCTTGTTGTGGGCTTTTTTCCGCCCTCGAACCTGCCCGTGGGCAATCCCGCCTTGTACGTGGGGCTTGTGGCGGGCGGCATGGCCGTTTTTATCGGATTGCCCGTCATCATCCATGCCTGCAAAAAACCGGAATGGAAAAAGGGCGCTAAACCCTGACATGAACTGTGGACGCCAGGGTATGATCTTGTCCCGACGGCATTCGCAGGCGTCTTTCTGATTTTTTGAAAGACGCGCTTTCAGACGCCATATCCTGTGCTTTCGCGGATTTTTCGGAAAACGGATTCCAGGGAAGGGCCTTTCGCGAGATGCGCCCTCCCTTGGAATCCATTGTCTTTTCTCCTCCGGCGGAATAAAGGGAAAAACCTTCTATTCAATGCGCCGTTCACTCGGGGCGATGGGCCATGGTTTGCCGCACCTGGTGAGCGGTTTTTATTTCCTGCATTCATGGAATGGAGAAAGGCATGCATAGATTTTGGGAGAGCCTGCTCGCCCCCTTGATCAGGGCGCTCGCCCCGCGAGTGGTTCTGGAAATCGGCATGGACAAGGGCGAGCACACCCGCAGGCTGCTGCATTACGCGGCGGGGCGCGATTGTGTTGTCCACGTCGTGGACCCGAATCCCATGTGCGATGTGCGCGCTCTCAAAGAAACATGGGGCGAGCGTTTCCAGCTGCACCAGGGGCTGAGCCTGAACGTGCTGCCCCATCTGCCTTGTCCGGATATGGCGCTTATCGACGGCGACCACAACTGGTACACCGTGTACAGCGAATTGGAACTGCTGGAGCAGGCGGCAGCGCGGCACGGCAAGGATTTTCCCTGCATCGCCCTGCATGACGTGGCCTGGCCTTACGGTCGGCGCGATATGTATCATGATCCCGGGACAATCCCGAAACAATGGCGGAAACCTTACGCACGGAAAGGGTTGCTGCCCGGAAGCGACGCCCTGGCCGAACACGGGGGGTGCAACCGGCATCTGTGCAACGCCGTGCATGAGGAGGGGCGCTGCAACGGCGTGCTTACCGCGGTGGAAGATTTTCTGGCTCCTCGTTCCAGTGCTCTGCGTTTCATGTCCATACCGGGATTTCATGGTTTGGGCCTGCTCTATCCCGCCTCCTTGCCGCAGAGGCGCCCCGAGATCGCCGCAATGCTCCAGGCCTGGGAGCAGGCGCTGTGCCTCGCTCCCCATGTGCAAGCGGTGGAGGAGCGGCGCCTTGCGGAAGAATTGCGGGTCATATCCCTGAAGAGGGCGTCTGAATGCACGGAAGAGAGCCGCGGCCTTTCGCGTCTGGATCGGCTTGCCGCGGAAAACAGACGCCTTGTGGAGCGGATTCGGCAAAAGGAGTGCGACAACGCGGAATTGGAGCGCAATGTCGCCTACGTGGGGCACATGCTGCGGCGTTTTGAAAGGGATTTCGCGGATGTGCTGGCCTCCCGGCGCTGGAAGATAGGGGACGCGGTCGCCAGGGTGGTCGAGCGGCTGACGCGGAGGCGTCATCCCACGGTGGCCAAGGACCGCATTCTTGAGAATTTCACCATAATCCATGACCGCCTGAAAAATTACAGCTCCTTTGTCGCCCCGCGCAGAACGCGCCTTGTCTCCGCGCCGCGCCCAGTGCTGGACGCTGCGCATTTCAGTGGACAAGGGGAGCGGAGCGGGGAGCAGGACTTGAATCCGCAGCCCTTGCCGTCTCCTCCAGGCGTGAGCGTGATCATCCTGAACCGCAACGGCGCCGGCCATCTGCACGCCTTTTTCGCCTCCTTTCTCGCGTGCAACACCCACCCCGGGGTGCAGTGCGTGGTTGTCGATCACGGCTCAAGCGACGAGAGCCTGGAGGTGCTGCGCGAATACGGGCAACTCCTGGACGTGGAAATCGTGGCGCGTCAAAGAAACTACAGCTTTTCGGAATCCAACAACCATGCCGCGCAGTTCGCCAAGCACGAGATTCTGCTGTTCATGAACAATGATTTGATTTTTGAGCGGGACGTGCTCGGGAGCATGTGCGCCCTGCTCCATGCGCCGCAGGTGGGCATTGTGGGGGCGCAGCTGCTTTACCCAAAGGACAGCGAAGCAGGCAGCGGCGTGCAGCACGCCGGCGTTCTTTTCCGATTGGATGGGGATTACGGTTTTTTTCGCCCCTATAACCTGCGGATGGATTCCTGGGTGCGGCGTTTTCCCGCGGTCACGGGCGCGGCGCTCATGTGCCGCAAGACCGAGTTCCTGGCGCTTGGCGGGTTCAATGAGGAATATAACTACGGTTACGAGGACGTGGACTTCTGCTTGGTCTATCAGGGGCGCTTTGGGAAAGAGTGCCGTTTGTTGGCGCCTACGGGGATACTGCACAATGAAAGCGCCACCCAGAAACAGGACGTATCGGACGAAATCAGTTTCAGGCGCATGAAAAACACCGAGGCCCTGTGCAGGCGTTTCGGCTACGCCGTCAAGAAGCGCTGGCAGCAGGACGTGTTGCGCGCCCCCAAAGACAGATTGTGGACCCACGACTGCCTGACCATAGGATTCGTGGTCACTGAGGCGCACGAGAACGCCACGGCCGGAGATTATTTCACGGCCATGGAACTCGCGGCCGCGTGCGAACGGGAACTGCACTGCGAAACGCGCTTTTTGCCGTGCACGGAAGACGCGGACGCCTGGTATGACGTTGGAGGCGTGGACGTGCTCGTGGTCCTGCTGGACAAGTACGATATCCGCCGCACCTATAACCGCGAACACGGCTTGTTGACCGTGGCCTGGCTGCGCAACTGGTTTCAGCGCTGGATGGAGCAGGAGTGGTTTCAGGATTACGACCTCTACCTGTGTTCCAGTGAACGCGCGCGCGATTATGTGGAGCGCGAACACGGCGTGCGGGCCGAAGTCTTCCCCATCGCCGCGAACCCGGAACGGTTCCCTCCGGCGCATGGAACGCGCGCCGGCTTTTGCTTCACCGGCCACAAATGGGGCGTGGTGCGTGAAATCGAGGAAGCTCTGGAACCCGGCTTGTTGCGGGAGCACTCCTTCAGCGTGTACGGGGAAAATTGGGGCGATCATCCGAAGTTCGCGCCTTTTTGGAAAGGAAAACTGCCCTACGAGGATGTGCCCAAGGTCTATGCCGCCCATGGCATCGTGATCGACGATACGGTGCGCGACTTCACCAAGCCCTGGGGTTCGGTGAACAGCCGCGTGTTCGACGCCCTGGCCTCCGGCGCGCTGGTCGTCACCAACAACCGCATCGGCGCGCAGGAGCTTTTCAACGGGCTCTTGCCCAGCTACGACAGCCCGGACGAACTGCACGCCGTGCTGCGGAAATACTTAAACGACGGCGTGGCGCGCGCCGAGCTGGCCGCGGCACTGCAACGCATGGTGCTGGAGGGGCACACCTACCGGCACCGGGCGAAACGGCTGGGCGTCATATTGAGCGATTTCTGGCGCAACCGGCTGCGGTTCTCCATCAAGGTGCCCGTGCCCCACATACACGAGGCGCAATACTGGGGGGATTACCATTTCGCCCTGGCCTTGCGGCGGGCCTTGAAAAATCTGGGGCACACGGCGCGCATAGACATCCTGCCGGAATGGGATTGCGAACAGACGCTTTTCGACGACGTGGTGCTGGTACTGCGGGGGCTGAGCGAATACCGGCCTTCGCCCCACAACGTGAACATCCTCTGGGTCATCAGCCACCCGGATAAGGTTTCGCCGGAGGAGTTGCGGCAATACGACCACGTGTACGTCGCCTCGGGCCTTCTGGCGCGCCAATGGCGCGACCGGCTGCCCGGGCTCCCAGTGGAGCCGCTGCCGCAATGCGCCGATCCCCGGGTGTTCGCGCCCCCTCTTCCGGAAGACGAAGCCCCTGGACACGATGTGCTCTTCGTGGGCAATTCACGCAAACAGAGGCGTCGCATGGTGGCGGACGCCGTGGCTGCCGGCATTCCCCTGGCGGTGTACGGCAGGCAATGGGAAGGCCTGATTCCCGAAGAGCTGGTGCGCGGGGAGCATATTCCGAATACGCGCCTTGCCGCGTATTACGCCCGGGCCGGCATCGTGCTTAACGACCACTGGGAAAGCATGCGCCGCAACGGTTTGCTTTCCAACAGGCTTTTCGATGCGGGGGCCTGCGGCGCGTTCGTGATTTCGGATGACTTCGAAGACCCGGACGATATTTTTCAGGATGCCGTGGTGCGCGCCCAAGGGCCGGAACAGCTCGCCGCGCTGGTGCAACACTACCTCGCCCACCCGGAGGAGCGCAGGGCCAAGGCCGAGGCCTTGAGGGAGATCGTGCTCAAAGGCCACACCTTCGCGCACCGAGCCGAGGAAATAGTGCGCGCCGCCCAAATCCTCGCGGACGCCAAGAATTCGCTGTTGCCGCGCCATACCCCGGCGGCTTAAGAATCTCCACAACTGAGGTGTTAGGCTGTGTTTCTAAATTCGTTTCGAAAAGAAAATGCGAGAGGGGAAACCCTTAGCGTTGCTGTCGCCATCCGTAAGGCGCGAAACGACCGCGCCTAACGGCTGCCGCTAAAAAGGGTTTCCCCTCTCGCGCTCTCCCCTTCCCAAACTTTCTAATTTTGAGGAGGTTAAATATATCATTTTGATTTCTTATGATGTTTTTGAACGGCCATCAATAATCATTTTTATTATTGAAACAGGCCCTAATTTGGTTGAAATAATTTAGAGCATCTCACGCTTGAAAAGCGCTAGATGCTTTTATGCATTTCCCTGGAACAATTGGAAATTGTTTCAGGGGGGAGCCTTGTTTCAAGGCGAAAATGCGCTAGAGCATCTCACGCTTGAGAAGCGCTAGATGCTCTTATGCATTTCCCTGGAAC
>CAZFCK010000196.1:0-9244 GCA_964517355.1 uncultured Desulfovibrionaceae bacterium
GTTTCAGGGGAGAGCCTTGTTTCAAGGCGAAAATGCGCTAAATTCGTTTCGAAAAAAAAATGCGAGGGGGGAAACCCTTTGTTAGCGGCAGCCGTTAGGCGCGGTCGTTTCGCGCCCAAGGGCTGAAGTTTTTGGAAAAGGTTCTCCCCCCGGACCCCCCTTCAAAAACTTTTATTTTCATAATATTGAATAGATCTTGTATTATTTTGAGATTGCCCAAGCAGGGTAATTCCTTCTGCAATGTAGAAAGGACTGCTTTACGCTGACATTATGAACAGGAAACGGTATAACATCGCGCATTTGTTGAAACAACAAGGATGAAACAGTCTTTTTTCCGGCGTCCAGGGGCCTCCCCTGGTCGTCGTGCGGGCGCGAAAGCCCGCGACTTTATTATTTTTTCTGTTAGAGCATTTAACGCTTGAAATGATCGCTTAACGGCGGGCAAAGCCCGCCTGCAATCATTTCGCGGCAAAGATTTGCAAGCAAATCTTTGCAGAGCCTTTCAACTTTTTCAAAGTTTCAATGCTCTAGTCCGAAAATCGTATCGTCAACTGAAACGTTGCCGCATCCAATCCATGTATTCGGCGTACCCCGACCGGTTGTAATTTTTTGACATTTCATTCATGAAACCATGCAAATACGGGGTCCTACGGAGAACTACATTTTTCTTGCCCGCCAGGCGGGCCGCCAATGCATCAATGCTGAATCCTGGTTCATGTGCCGGCATTACCAGCTCAACCACAACATTCGGATGTATCTCCGGCATATGTCTGATCTGAGAACCATAGAAACAAACGGCACGCCGTACTCGCCCGGCGGCCAATGTTTCGGAAAGCTGCCAAATGGCAGCGGCTCCGACACTAAAGCCTATGAGATTTACCGGGGATGTTGTTTCCGTCAACCTTGATTGCACCAAGTCGCGGTAGGTCTTCAAACCCACATTTGCCATGAAAAACGCATAGGCGTGTTCTTCAGCCTGAAAACCCATGGTTTGTGCGGCATACGGATCGACAATATCGACATCGTCACCCAATGCCTTGCATAAGCTTTCCAATGGGGGGGTTTTTCCCCAAATATCGGAAACAACGATGTTATGCATTATTTCCCATGGCAACTACCGTTGCTGTGCCGGAGGCGCGCACTTTGTGCGCTCCTCCGGAAAGACATGCCGCCGCGCATCAGCCGTCCTCTCCACATCTATCCCATTTAAATTCAGCTTGTTGCGCATCACCAGAGCGATAAATGTTCATTAACGCCCTCAATGAATTATCACCGCAGTCATCATTATAATCTGTGCCGATCTTTCTTAACGCGAATACGATATCCGGATATGACGCAAAACGGATCGAAACATTCCTGGGAGGCCCAACGGCATCAGGCGAAAATCCTTCCGGCATTTTTGTGAATTCCCCCTTGGAAGTGTTGATGGCTATCCATTTTGTGTCAATTTTAACCAAGACGAATTGGTGTCCATTAATCGTGGCTTCGTAATCTTTTTTTTCCAGAGCGCTATTGTAGTCGTCCGCCTTACAGGAAACAACGTAGCGGAGTTCTTCAGGCTTACCAATCAGATCTAGCGCTTTAACAACCGCAATAAATGATCGGGCATAGTGGGAGCATCCAAAAGCGGCCCTCGCCTTGATAATTTCATCGGCGGACGGCGCGAAAAAGACATCGGCAGGATTGTCACGCATATATTTTGAACGCCATGACCGAATGTTTTCTTTCTGCTCCGGCGATAGACCGAATGTGATGAAGAAACCGAGTTTAAGAATCTCCAATTTGTCATAGATAATGTAGTTGCTCGGCTTAATTTGATTTGTTTGCACACCTGTTTCAGCATCAATCAAAATGTCTGCGACGTTAAGAAGCAATGTCAATTTGTCTTTTTCCCCATAGGAACCAAGAACGGGCCTTACGACATTCGATGCGTAATCCTGCACTATTGGAGTTGCTTCAATAAGATTTTCCGTATTGTCCGCATCCTTCGACGGTTGCATCGACATGGCAGCAAACGGCAGGACAGCCACAAGGAATATGGCTGCACCAACTGCTATAGTGCTCAAGCTCAGGAGATGTTTCATAATACCCCAATCTTATACAGAAAGTGACAAAAACTCATTCGGCGATGACCATGAAATTCTTCGCCGCCTCATACGAGCGCGGCTGTACCGCTCCGCCTTATCCCGCGATTTTTACCTTGCAATAAGCCCAGCATCAACAGTTTACTCTGTAGTTTATAAATGGTATAAAATTATCAATTGATATCTTCAGAAGTGTCAAACACAAGGAGTTACGCATGAATGCCTTGATTTCCTTGTTTCACTGCGCCCTCATCGCGGCTTTTTTTCTCATTTCACTACCTGCACAAGCGCTTTGCGCTTCCGGCAATCTCGATCCTTCCTTTGGCGCCGGGGGCATTGTCCTGTTCGACCCGTCCGGCACTGGGGAGAAATCGAGCGTGTGGTCCGTCGCTTCGTTGGATGATGGAAAAATCCTCGCGGGCGGTTACTCCGGCGACCAGGATTTCGTGCTCGCGCGTTTCAATGGCGACGGAAGCCTTGATACGACATTCGGCGTAAATGGCTTCGCCCCCACAGATGAACAGTCGGTAACCGCCTATTCCATCGCCGTTCAGGACGACGGGCGCATTCTTGTGGCGGGCGCCGGCATACGGCAGGAGTATTTCGGCTCCGTTTCATTGCTCTGGCGCTTTACCTCGAACGGCATGCCCGACTCAACCTTCGGCGTAAACGGCAAGGTTGTTTTCGATGTAAGCACCCTGAACAATTACGCCGCGCAGGTAACCGCGGCATCGGATGGAAAAATACTCTTAAGCGGCGGAATATACGGCAGGTATTCCGGTTCAAGTTATCTGTATCGTTTCAATGCCGACGGATCGCTGGACGACTCGTTTCAAAAGACATTCATGAACGGCTCGTTTTGCGGCGGGGGCTCAAGCCACGAGATACTGCCGGATGGGAGTATTCTGTTCGCCACGTATTACTGTGACATGAGCAATGTGCGAAAGACAAACCTCATCCGCCTCTCTGCCGATGGTACGCAGGATACGGGTTTTGGTACCATAGCCCTGGACAAATTCCGCATAGGTTCGGATCGGGCTCTTCGCGGGCAGGATGATGGTAAAATTCTCCTTGCAGGGGAATCCTCAAACGGAGACGCGCCCTTGCTGCTGCGCCTGAACGGCGACGGTCGCTATGACCAGGGCTTTGGCGACAACGGCACCGTGGCAATCCACAACCCGGGAGTATGGGAAAGCGTATCCCTGCAACCCGATGGTGCAATTATCGTCGCGGGTACGGGAAATTCCTACGACGACTTCGCGGTGGGGCGCTTCACGGCATTGGGTGATCCGGATTCGTCATTTGGTATCAACGGATTGGTTTTCACCGGCTTTTCAGATGACATGGTGGGCAAAACACACAGCATGGCTCTGCAAAATGATGGAAACATCCTTATAGCCGGCTCCCGGGAAACAACGGATGAATCAAGCGTCAACATGGCGCTTTTGCGCTACCTGGTTGAAGAAGCCTCCACCCTCCCTACGGTTACGACAGCCTCCGTTTCGCACATCACCCCGGTCACGGCACAATCAGGCGGCGCGGTCACCAGCGACGGGGGCGGCACCATCACCGCCCAGGGTGTCTGCTGGAACACCACCGGCAATCCGACCCTTGAAGATCAACATACGGTGGCCGGTTCAGGCGGCGGCGAATTCAGCAGCGAACTGACCGACCTGACACCCGTCACGGCCTACCATCTGCGCGCCTACGCGACCAATTCCCTGGGGACAGCCTACGGTCCCGCCGTGGCTTTTTCCACCACCGCCGTAACACCCCCCGTTTTGAACAAGGGGTCCATCTCCCACATAGCTTCCACAAGCGCGTATTACCAAGGCGAAATACGTTCCACCGGCGGGTTGCCCATTACGGCGAGCGGCGTCTGCGTCAACACGACCGGAACCCCCACACTCAGCGACACATGTTTTTCCGCTAGCGCGGGGAGTAAAACGTTCAGCGTCATGCTCACGAAATTGACGCCCGAAATCACCTACTTCGCCCGGGGGTACGCCACAAACATGGCGGGGACAGGCTACGGCGAACAATCGTCCTTCAACACGGTTCCCGGCCCAAGCAGCGTACCGGTGGGAGCCCCCTGGCTCTGGCCGTTGTTTTTTACCGCCCTTGCCGGACTTGGCTTCTGGATCAAACGTCGATGAGCCACACGAACGCTCATCTTTCGAGAGTGACGCAACACGCCGCGCTCTCGCTTCCGGACTGATGTTTATACCGTTTCCCATTTCTAAATTAATTTATGAAAATTTCCGGGGGGAAACCTTTTGAAAAAGGTTCTCCCCCCGGATTCCCCTTCCAAATCTTTTAATTTCATAATATTAAATAGATATTGTATTATTTTTGAGATTGTCCCAAGCAGGGTAATTCCTTCTGCAATGGAGAAAAGACTGCTTTGCGCCGACACTATGATCAGGAAACGGTATTACTCGTGAATCCACGTGCCGGGTCAAAAAATCACCTTTCGAGTTCCACATGGCTTCCTTCCTGTGGTACAGGATTCAGTATCCCTCATGGACAACCGTATTCCAAGGAGATGGATCATGGGACCCTATGCAGCCGAATACCGGCGCAAGCTCACCACACCGGAAAAGGCCGTGCAACGCATTCCTGATCGCGCCACAGTAATTCACGGCGTCACCATTGCGGAACCCCCCGCCCTGCTCTCGGCCATGGCCCAACGGATTCGCGCCTGTGACCTGCGCGAGCTCACGGTCTACTCCATGAACCCCCAACAGTACGCCCGGGAGACGTATCTGCAGCCCGACCTGTGCGACAACGTGTTCGCCAAATCCTGGTTCCTGAGCCCGGCCGCGCGCAAGCTCGCTTCCGTGGGGCTGGTCCAGTTCATCCCCTCCTATCTGCACCAGACCCCGAAATTCATACGCGAATATCTGACCTTGGACGTTTGCATGACCACGGTTTCGCCCATGGACAAGGCCGGTTATTTCAGCTTCGGCACGGCCAACGACATGACGTCCACGGCCGCGCGCGAGGCCTCCGTGCTCCTGGTGGAGGTTAATGAGAACATGCCCAGAGTATTCGGCGACTCTTTGCTGCACATCTCGGAGGTGGACGCCGTGGTGGAAAACCACGTCCCGCTCATGGAGCTGCCGCCGCCCCCTCCCAAGCCCCAGGACGAAATCGTGGGCAAACTCATCGCGGAAATCGTGGAAGACGGATCGGTGCTCCAACTGGGCATCGGCACCCTGCCCAACGCCATCTGCCCCCAGCTCATGCATCACAAGGATCTGGGAATCCACTCGGAACTGTTCGGACCGGGCATGGCAGACCTGATCCTGGCCGGGGTGATCACGGGCCGGCGCAAGACCCTGCACCGCCACAAGCACGTGTTTTCCCTGGCCTATGGCACCAGGGAAACCTTCGATTTCATGCACGACAACCCGGCCATGGCCAGCTTTCCGTCCGATTACGTCATGGACCCCGCGGTCATCGCGTGCAACGACAAGATGGTGGCCATTAACTCCGTGCTGGAAATCGACCTCACGGGCCAATGCAACGCCGAACATCTGGAAGGCTATCAGTTCAGTGGCACGGGCGGGCAGCTGGATTTCGTGCGCGGCGCCTACGCGGCCAAGGGCGGCAAATCCATCATAACCCTCTATTCCACCACCAAGGGGGAAACCGTGTCGCGCATCGTGCCCCGGCTTAAGGCCGGAGCCGCCGTGACCACCCCGCGCCAGGACACGCATTACGTTTGCACGGAATACGGCCTGGTGGATCTGAAACAAAAGTCCATGGGTGAACGCGCCCAAGCCCTGATCAGCATCGCGCATCCCAAATTTCGCGAGCACCTGCTCAGGGAAGCCCAGGAGATGCGGCTGCTGTAGAACGTCGTAACAACAATAAAACGAGCGGGTTAGTTACACACGCAATACCAATGACTATTGATGGCAACAAGCAGGAGAGGAACATGGAAACGGTATTTGATCATAATCCGACAAAGGAAGAACTTATCAATTTATTCGGCGAAGACGCAACGCTGCCGCCTGAGCAGATGACCGCGGATTCGCAAATGGGAAACTGGGCGCGCATCGCCGAGCTGTACAGTCTGCGCGGCGATCATGAGCGCGTCACCTGTTATCTGGATAAAATCGAGGACCTCGAATACAGGCTCAGCACAGAGCTGGGACTCTATAACCTTGCATAGCAGTTCATGATGTGAAATAGTTTCGACTTGATCTGACATTTCCTCTTTAAAGGAAAGAGGTTCTCCTTTTTGATGAGAAAATCTGCCCGCGAGCTTCGCAATATCTCGCCCCCTCTCTCCGATCCTGCAGGTGTCTGACTACTGCCGCCGCCCCTTGTTCTGGTGGTCGCAAATCCCGGTTTCATCGCTTCGGGCAAAACGCTTAAGAGCGTGCAGACCTTGCAAGGCCGGCATGCTCCAAGCATCTGCACGTTCAAGACGTTCTCGATAAAAGAGTAGTCCAGTATCAGCCGGCCGTTGTGCTGCACCTGAAAGGACGGTAACAACGTTTCACCCGGATTTATCCACGGTGGCGAGCCACCTTGTCTTGAGCCTTGCCGTCTTGAGCCTTCAGCAACCACCTTGTTTACCCACTTGTGGCAAGTGTCAGCCTTGAGTCTTGAAACTTGCGTCTTGATTGGGCTTCCGAGTCGAACGGAAACAACCATAGAGCACCATTCACCCATGATGCGGGGCCTTCCACACTTCGCTTTTTACGATAAAGAACCACCTTTCAAAGAACAGCCCCCTTTCGCCCCACCCGGGAGATGCGGCAAAAGGGGGCGCTTTTATGCTGGAAGCCGCCGCAATTCCGTTGTGGCGTTCACCACTTCCAAGCGGCTGTCAATGGCGTTGTACAAATCGCTCCACTTTCTGATGCCCTCGTTTCTGAAACGCTCATCGTAGAGCCGCGTGATAACGGGTTCCCTGTCCTGGGAGCGCTGATCCCGGCGCCGTTTCTCGGCCTCCACGGTGTTCAGCGCGTAAAACGTTTCTTCCATGAGCTTGGCCAGTTTGCGCTTGATCACCAAGAACTCGCTAATGGTGCGCTTTTCCCCTTCTATCTCGATGCAGACCGTGAGGTTGGTGTGCTCTATGGCCAGCTTGAGCTTGAGGTATTCCTCCAGCAAATCCCCATTGGCCTGGATAAGCCCGCGCACTTCCTGTTTCTGTTCCTCCTCCGTGGGGAAGAACGGCCGTTCGGTGCTCACCAGGGCGGCGTATTTCCTGATCTGCTCCATGTTCGCCCCCATGCGTTTTTCTATCACGCGAAGACGTTTCATGGCTTCTATCAACATCATGGCTCTTTTCTCCATGTTTCACTCCTTCGTACGGCTTACGCGCACAATCGCACTTCCACCTGCACGGCTTTCCAGGAGACCGCATCGGGACGCACCGCTTTCACGATCGCCCGCAGTTCCGCGCCCTGGCGCAGCAGGCGGCTGATGTGTCTGTTGTCGCTGCGCGGCACATACCCGAGCTTTGCGCTCCCGCAATAAAGTTCCACCGCGTAGTGGTCATACGGGTTTTCCGGTTCCGCCCGCATGTCCAACAATTGCCCCGCGCCAAGCGCGCCGAGCATGCGCGGGCCGTCGTAGTACTGCAGTCCGGCAACGGAAAACACGTTGAGCAGCATGCCCTGCGCCCCCGCAAGGGGCGTTTTCCGCCCCGCAACTCCTGCGGCCGTCAATATGCCCATGGCCTTGAGAAATACTCGTCGCGTCGCCTTCATGACCTTTTCTCCTTGTTCACCGCGTCAAGCTCCTTGTGATATCGTGAATCCGTTCCACATTTCGGAATGGTGATGCGTATTTTCCTGTCAGGCAACAGCCGCATCATTCCGGATACCGGAACAACCGGCACGCCTTTTTACGACTAACCACAGGAATGGATTGACACTTCTCGATATTTAATGATCAATGCCCGCATTGGAGGGTCAATGCCGAGCAAACGTGACGCCTACGCTTCCCCGTCGCAAAAGGTTCTGGGGCTGTATAGCCTGCTGCTTTTTTCCGGCCGCAAGTATACGCTCACACGGTTGTCCGAAATCCTGCACTGCTCCAAGCAAACCGTCATCCGCATGTTGGAGCAGATCGAACGCTCCAATGGAATCACCCTCGAGAGCTGGACGGAAAACAAGCAGCGCGTGGTGCGAATCGGAAAGCCGCCGCAACGCCCCAACGTGTGTTTGTCTCCCGAAGAGGTGCGGCATCTTGTCCTGTGCAAAGACATGGTCATGCACCTGCTGCCCAAGGGGCTCTGCGACGAGCTGCAACAAACCCTTGCCAGGACAACCGTCCTGCTTCCGGATTTCGAGGAACGCGCCAAGGCCCTGGACTCGTTTTCCAGCGTGCGCGTCAAGGGGAGCATTGATTACACGCCCTTCCAGGAGACCATCGATACGCTGCTCAAAGCCATTGAGGAACGCTCGGTCTGCCTGATCAACTACCAGGCGGCGGGGCGCGACGCGCCGCAAGACTACCACTTCGCCCCCATGGGGTTGATCTCCTTTCGCGAGGCCCTGTATATCGGCGGCTTCAAGGTCACGGACAAAGGGCGTCCGGAAAAGCTTGGGGAGCGCACCCTGTCCATCCAACGCATCCGGGAGATCACCCTCACCCGCCGGGTCTTCGATTTTCCCATGAACGCTGATGAGATGCGGCAATTCTTCGGCTTCATGCGCCAACAGCCGTTCCGCGTGCGGGTCCTGTTCACTCCGGAAGTGGCCGCATACGTGGCGGAGCGCGTCTGGAGCGAAGACCAAACCGTCACCATGCGGAAAGACGGCGGGGTGCTCCTGGAATTCACGGCGCAAAGCAGACCAGAGGTCGTTTCCTGGGTGCTGAGCTTCGGGAGAAAGGCGCGCGTCGTGGCCCCGGAGGACCTGCGGCAGGAGATACGGGAAGAAGCGCAAGCCATGCTTGATGGCCTTGCGCCGTGAAAGGACCGCCTTTCGTTATGAAAGACGAAGCGAGCGGGGAAACCTTTGAAAAAGGTTCTCTCCTCTCGCGCTCTCCCCTTCCCAAACTTTCCAGTCTCGAGAAATCAACATCTCTCATTCTGTTTTTTCATATTTTTCCGTGAAACGGTCTTTCCGTCGCGGGCTTTCTAGAGCATCTCACGCTTGAAAAGCGCTAGATGCTCTTATGCATTTCACTGG
>CAZFCK010000197.1:0-9240 GCA_964517355.1 uncultured Desulfovibrionaceae bacterium
AACAATTGGAAATTGTTTCAGGGGAGAGTCTTGTTTCAAGGCGAAAATGCGCTAGTGTTCTCAAGCCGCACGCGAGAGGTCAACCAATTGCCTTTGCTGCGTGCTCCAGGCTTGAAAAATACTACCGCCATTCCGGTGCTGCGCCGGAATGGCGGTTTTTTTATGGCGCGACCGGCAGGGAGCGCCCACGTGGGGGAAAGTTCCTGACACGGGAGCATTTCCCCCTTCAGCAGTTTTTATTTTGATCCGGCGTGAAGATATGATATGAAAATAGTTCACGGACTTTATGGGGATGTATGTGTAATTTAAGGGAGGCTGTATAGTATGCAGCGTAACGCCATTCGTCTCTTGCTTCTCTTTTTGGCCATCCTCTTGTTGCCGCATTCTGCGTGGACCGCAATACGTCTGACACCTGAAGAGCAAGCCTGGCTCAAGGAAAATAAGGATCGCCTTGTTCTTTGGTACGACAGGAAGTTTCCGCCCCTGGAATTTCAGGCCCAGGATGGGAGCTATAAGGGGCTGGCCGCGGATGTGCTGGCGCTTGTGGAAGAGAGACTGGGCGTTACCTTCAAGAAAACACCGGCGCCGAGCTGGCCGGGCCTCCTGAACGCCTTGAAGGAGGGAACGTCGGCCATAGCCGTGACCATCGTGCGCACTCCCGAACGTGAAGAATACGCATTTTTCACGCCTTCCTACATCACCATTCCCGTGGTTGTGATGACCACAAAGACCAGACCGTCAGCCGAGGGGCTTGAAAGTTTCAAAGGGCAGCGGGTGGCCGTTGTGAACCAATATGCTGTTGAAAAATATCTGCGCGATAATTACGGGAAGATGCTGAAAATCGTCCCAGTCCCCAATATCCAGGAAGGCTTGCGCGACGCCTCCTTCGGCGTGGTGGACGCGGTTGTGGAAAACCTGGCGGTGGCTGCGTATTACATTGAAAAGGAGAAACTGACCAATCTCCGTGTGGCCGGCAATACGGGGCTGGAGTACGATCTGCGTTTCGCGGTCAGCCGCAAGTATCCTTTGTTGTTCAGCGCGCTGGAAAAGGCTTTCGCCGACCTGCCCCAACAGGAATTGGAGCAGATTCGCGAGAAATGGATACCTCTGGCCTATTCCGGTTATCTGTCGCCGGAAGAACTCAAACTTTTGAAATGGGTTGTGGGGTTCGGTTTGGCGCTGGTCGCCTGTCTGGGGTTTTTCGCATTTTTGCTGAAGAAAAGACTCAAGGGGAAGGAGAGAAGCCTCAAGGCCGCGGAACAGGCATTGCTCGACAAGAACGAACGTCTGGATCTGGCCATGAAAGCCGCCAATGCGGCTTTATGGGATTTTTATCCGCAAATCGGCCATGTTGAGTACAGCGCCGAATGCCATATCATGCTGGGCTACGCCCCAAAGGAGGTGCCTGAGCGCTACGACGAATGGATCACGTTGATGCACCCGGCGGATAAGGATCATTACGACGAGATGTTGCAGGGGTATGTCGATGGGGGCGGCATAGGCATCTGGGAAGCTGAATTCCGCATGCGCATGAAAACGGGGCAATGGAAATGGGTCTTGGAAAAAGGGCAGGTGGTGGAGTGGGACGCTCAGGGAAAGCCGGTGCGCATGATCGGCATGAATGTGGATATCCATAAAATAAAACAGGTGCAGGAGGCATTGCAGAAATCGGAGGCCATGTCGCAGGCCATTTTCGATCAGGCTTTCAATTTCTTCGGCCTGCTCGACCTGGAAGGGCGTATCGTGCGCATCAACCAGACATCGCTGGATAAACTCGGAGGCAACGCCGAATCCTTGCAAGGACGATTCTTTTGGGAGGCTCCGTGGTGGCAGGACCAGGGGCAGATCAAAGATATCTGCGCGCAAGCCGTCGCAGTGGCAAGGCAAGGGGGCATTTACCGCAGGGAGTTGTGGCACAGTGACGCGGAAGGCGGCCACGGGCTGCTGGACCTGACAGTGTCGCCCTTCCGCAACGAGGAAGGCGTTGTGGTGTATCTCATCCCCGAGGGCAGGGATATCACGGAAATACGGGCGGCGGAAAAGGCGGTGAAGGAGAGTGAGCAACGCTTTAAAACCATTTTCGACAACGCGCCCTACGCCATTGTCATTGTCCAGCGCGACAACGGCATGTTTCTCGGAGGCAACAAGGCCTTGCTCGACAGCGTGGGCCGGACAAAGGAGGAAATCGCGGCGCACGGTTTCGAGCATATCATCGGCATTTCCGCGGAGGCCGCGGTCAAGTTGAGAAAGGACATCCCCGCAGGAGGCATACACAATCAGGAAACCAAGGTGCGTACTCCGGACGCCAGGACCAAGTATCTCCTCTATTCCGCCGTGCCCATCGTTTACAGCGGCGTGGCGGCCATACTGTATATCGTGGCGGATATCACGGCGAAAAAAAATGCTGAAATGGCCCTGCATACGAGTGAAAAAAAATATCGAGATATCTTCAACAACGCCCCCATAGGCATCTTCCGTTCGGCGGTGGCGGGCTTTTTTGTGGAAGTGAATCCCACCCTGGCCAAGATGTTCCGCTACGACAATCCGGAAGAGATGTACCGAACGGTGAAGAACCTGGCCCTGGATATTTACCCGAAGCCAGGAGTCCGGGAAAAATTTTTGGACGCGCTACGTGAATCACCAGAGGGCGTGAGTATGGAAATAGAGTTTCGGCGCAAGGACAACACGCCGTTGTACGCCATTATCCATGCCTCGTTGCAAAAAGACGAGTTGGGGAGGCCGCTGTACATAGATGGCACGATAGAAGATATCACTGCGCGCAAGAAATCGCAGGAAGCGCTCAAGGCCTCCGAGGAAAAATTCTCCCGCCTTTTTCACCTCTCGCCGGACGCCATCGCCTTGCTGCATCGGGGGGGCGGTAACGTCCTTGACGTGAACAAGGCCTTTAGCGAGCTTTTCAAAGTCACCAAGCGGGAGCTTGCGGATGTTGATCTGTTGCAACTGGGTCTGATACGCGACAAGTCCCGTTATGAGACGTTGTTCACAAAAGTGCATAAGAATGGTTCGGTGACCAATTATGAGGTGGATACTTACAACAGCGACGGAAAGCAGATTGTCTGCTCGCTTTCGTGCCAGCTGTTGGAGCTGGTGGGAGAACCCTGTATCCTGGCGGTGTTTCGAGATATTACCGAAAACAAAAGAATACAGCAGATCATGGTGCAAACGGAAAAGATGTTGTCCGTCGGCGGCATTGCCGCCGGCGTCGCCCATGAAATCAACAACCCGCTGGGCATCGTGCTCCAGGCGGCGCAAAACCTTGCGCAACGGTGCCGCCCTGATTTTCCGAAAAACCGGGAGGTGGCCGCCTCCATCGGCTTGGATCTGTATCTGATGGCGCAATACATGCAAAAAAGGAAACTGGACGTCTTTATACAGGATATCCGCAATGCCGCGCAGAGGGCGTCCGGGATCATCCGCAATATGCTCAATTTCAGCCGCAGGAGCGAATCCCGCCGCAACGTGTGCGATCTCAAGACGATAATCTCAGGGGCCGTCAAACTGGCCAATAGTGATTTCGATTTAAAGAAACACTATGATTTCAAGAAAATAAAGGTTGAGGTCGCCATTGACGGTGACGTGCCCCAAATATATTGCACTGAAACGGAAATAGAACAGGTCGTGTTGAACCTGCTGCGCAACGCGGCCCAGGCCATGGCGGAAATGAAGCCCCCCTTGGAGAACCCCCGCATCGACATTCGGGTCACCGGACGCGAAGGCTGGGTGCGCATAGATGTCGCGGATAACGGACCGGGCGTGCCGGACGAAATACAAACGCAGGTCCTGGAGCCCTTTTTCACGACAAAAGAGCCGGGTGTGGGCACGGGGCTCGGCTTGTCGGTATCCTATTTCATCGTCACCACCGGCCATAGCGGAAGATTCATGGTCGGATCAAATCCCGGCGGGGGCGCGCGCTTCACTTTCGAATTGCCGACTGAAGAAGAGCGGGAGGCTAAGCAATGACCACCCCGATCATAAAAATCGTCATCGTGGACGATGAGGTTGACATCTGCAATCATTTTCTGGCGTTTCTGGAAGATTATCCGGAAATTCAAGCTACCGTGTTTTATGCGGGAGAGAAGGCGCTTCAGGCTTTGCCCGCCTTGCAACCGGATTGCTGCATTGTTGATATGCGTTTGCCTGGAATGAGCGGCGCCGAGTTCATCGTCAAGGCGAAAACGATAGTCCCGCATTGCCGCTTTTTGATCAATACCGGCTCAATCGACATGAATCTGTCGGATGAGCTGCGGCGGACGGGACTTGATGAAGGCGATCTTTTTTACAAGCCCATTGATATGGAAATGGTTGTGCAGCGCATTTTCAACCTCCTGAAAAAGGATGGAGCATAAGGTGGCCATACTGATCATAGATGACGAACCTTCACTGCGCCGCTCCATGGGCGCGTTTCTCGAAGACCTCGATTTCGAAACCCTCGAGGCCGAGAACGGCATGCAGGGAGTGGAGTTGTTGCAATCCAACGTAGGCACGGTTGAAGCCATGTTCGTGGATTTGAACATGCCCGTTATGGACGGCTATTCATTTATCCAGGAAGCCGTGAACATTGCTCCCGATACGCCTATCGTGGTCCTTTCCGGCGTGGGCGTGGTTGAGGACGCCATCAAGGCCGTTCGCCTGGGCGCGTGGGATTTCTTGTCGAAACCCATACACAATATGGAAATACTGGAACACACCCTTAACAAGGTCCTTGAGCGTTCCGAACTGCTCCGGGAGAATCGAAGATACCAGGATCATTTGGAAACACTTGTGCGGCAGCGCACCGAACAGCTGGTGCAGGCCAGGCGGCAGATCATGCAGCGGTTGAGCCGTGCCGCGGAATATAAGGATAACGAAACCGGCCACCATGTCATCCGCGTGGGTGAAATGAGCGCGTTGCTTGGTAAAGCCCTGGGTTTGCCGGAGGAGCGGTGCGAATTGTTGCGCGAATGTGCGCCCCTGCATGATATCGGTAAAATCGGCATACCGGACGCCATCTTGCTCAAACCAGGAAAGCTCGACGCGGCGGAGTGGGAAATAATGCGCAACCATTGTGTCTACGGATGTGAAATTCTCGGGCCGTTGTCCTGGAGGGCGGGCGAAAGGACTTCCTGGTGTGCTTTGGATAACGTGACCCAGGAAGACGACAACGAGTATCTGCGCCACGCACGCAGCATTGCATTGTTTCACCATGAGCAATGGAGCGGCGGCGGCTACCCTGAAGGACTCAAGGGGGAGCAGATTCCCATTGAGGCGCGGATTGTTTCCGTTGTGGATGTCTTCGACGCATTGCGTAGCGAACGCCCCTATAAAAAGGCGTATCCCTTGGAAGAATGTTTTCAAATCATAGCCGAAGGTTCGGGGAAAGCCTTTGATCCCGCCGTGGTGAAGGTTTTTTTGGAAAACAGGGTTCAGGTCGCCTCCATTTATGAAGAATGGTCGGATGCCTGATGTCGCGCCGACTCTGCGAAAAAGTCCGTGAAGCGTCGGCAATCGCTTGATCTTTCCCTTGGAGTGCAGCATACACGGCGCACCGGCAATAGCGCATTTTCGCCTTGAAACAAGGCTCTCCACTGAAACAATTTCCAATTGTTCCAGGGAAATGCATAAGAGCATCTAGTGCTTTTCAAGCGTGAGATGCTCTAGTACCGTCCATAGCACGGACGTGGTGCGTACCGCGAAACTGACGGGCGTGTACTTGGCTGTGCGCGCGTTTTCGTCTCGACTGGGGAGCGTTCCAGGAAAGAGGAAGGCATTGATTCAGGCCGTGGCTGCGGTTCCGTTTACCGCGCCGCACCTGCCGGGTGGGGCTGGTTGCGCCGGGATCAGCCGGGGGGCGCGTGATCGTGCGGTTAACGGCTATTAGCTGCAACAAGGGTTTTTTCCCTCGCGCATCATATAATTTCGAATTACGCCCCATTGGTGACCCGCTCCGGATTTACTATGGAAGGTGGACGCGGCAGCTGTCTGCGCGTTGTCGCCGTTCCGTGGAGCTGGGGCCCACGGATTACGCTTAGGTCCCATTGGGAAAACGGTTACTCCGACCTCAACCGCAAGATTACGCCATTCTTATGAAAATACGAAATATTCTTCTCAAGGAACTTCATCCAGTCTATGATTTGTATCGCATACGGCTTCTCAAGGTCTTTATGCTTGTTCTGTTGCCGCTCCTGACTCTTGAGTCTGTGGTGCTCGTATACGAGGGGCTTTATCTTGGAGCGATCCTTGAGATAATGATGTTGACATTTATAGTGTGTTTTTTCGGAATGCTGTGGAAGAAACCCCATTATTTTGGGAATGCGTTCGTCATTTTTTCTTGTGCGCTTTGTTTTGTTTCATGTGTTTTTTATATTGAATATGTTGAGTTGCTCATTTTCTATATTGCGTTTCCAACATTTTATATTTATTTCCTCGGTGTAAGAAAGGGACTTTTCATTATAGGCATCCTCGTTGCTCTGCTTGCCGCCTCGGCACTGCATTTTCGTATCGTCAACAACACGTTGCCCTGGCCGGTGGATACGTTGATGGCCACAAGCATGGCCTTTTTTTATGTCTGTCTGCTCACCACGGCCTACGAAAAAACGAACTCTCTGCTGTTGGGCAGCTTGAAGCAAAAAGCGGAGATAGACGACTTAACCAATATCTATAACAGAAGAACTTTTTTTGATCTCTTTCAGCATGAATTGGAAAGGGCAAAGCGCAACGCCCTTTCTTTGACTTTGCTTATACTCGATGTGGACCATTTCAAAAGCATCAACGACAACCACGGCCACCACGTTGGGGATGCGACGTTGCGCAGCATCGCGCAACGTTGTTCGCAGTCTCTGCGTAAAAGCGACATCATCGGACGTATCGGCGGCGAGGAATTGGCCTGTCTGCTTTTGGATACAAATGGCGGCGCAGCCGCCATTGTGGCGGAAAAATTGCGTGGAGTCATTGCTGAACCGGGCGAGGGCGAGCTTCCGCATTGCACGGTCAGCATCGGAATGACCGCTTATCGCCTTGATGACACCGTGACGGAGATGTACAAAAGGGCGGATGCCGCACTGTACGCGGCGAAGACGGCGGGCCGGAATCGCGTGATGGATTCGAGCCAATTCGCGTATGTTTCCTGAATCCAACCTGGACTGTCAGAACGGCGCTTTCGTTTTTTAACGTGTTTTTTTTGTAACGTTTCCCCCTCCATAAAACCCCGGCGGCCTGTTTTTCATAATGCCGTCAGGACGATACCCGTACAGTGGAAAAATGCGCGGATCGAATTTAGAACACTTGACCTAAGTCGGTCGAATGATTATTAGGGGTGCAGCACCGCATTCATGGGAGGGCCACGTGCCGAAATACGCAAGCAGCGAACAAACATATGACGCCTTGATCGAAGCGGCCGGGGAACTGGCGGCTGACAAGGGGTTTGCGAACGTCTCCACCCGCGCCATAGCGGCCAAGGCCGGCGCCAACATCAGCAGCATCCATTATCATTTCGGCGGCAAGGAGGGGTTGTTCGAGGCTGTGGTGCGGCGCATCAGCGATCACATCAACAACAATTCCTATGAGCAGGTCATAAAAAAGTTCGAGGGCGAGCTGGATACGCCCCTCGGTCAGGCAAAGGCGGTAGCCGCCATCATGCAGCGGCATATCGACGGTTTTTTCGACAAGGACAAACCCTGGTGGTACGCCAAGGTGATTTATCAGTCATTGCAGTATGATAACCATATCTATGAGGTTGTTAACCGCGAATTTGTCGAGCCCATGAGCAACGCCATTTATGGATTGCTGGAAAAGATAATCCCCGGAATGAGCGTTGAAGACAAAGTTCTCTATAATATCATGACGGTCTCCTTTTGCGCCATGCATTCCAACTACAGGATTCCAATTCTACATTCGCTGGGATGTACGGAGTACAGCGACGGGTATGTTGAAAAACTGAAAAACATTGCAACAAGAGTTGTACAGCAAGCCTTGGGACTTCCTGTCTATCTTGGAGAATGATTATGAAATGCACATCGAAAAAATGCCGGTGCGTGATTTTTGGCGTTGTCTTTCTGGTGGTGGCGGTTTTTTCGGCCATTGAATTTCTGCCCATGGGGTTTGCGAAAAACCTTATTGAACAGGCGGAAAGCCTGGGCCAGCCTCCCGCCCTTGAGCCCGTGGCTCCGCGTCCCATCTCCCTCTATTCCGTGGGGCGGGAGCAAATAAAAGGGAGCAGGGCGTATCCCGGAGTCGCCACGTCGAGCAACGAGGTGGATCTGGCGTTTCGCGTTGCCGGTCCGTTGATCGCCGTGAACGTCGGACCCGGTTCCGTGGTCGAGAAGGGGCAGGCCCTGATGCAGATAGACCCCCGTGACTTTGAGGACAACATCGCGGTGCTCGAGGCGCAGCTGATCGGCGCAAAGGCGGCGTATGAGGATGCGAGACTCGATTTCGAGCGCATTCAGCCGCTCAGGCAAAAAAGCGTGGTTTCCCAATCGGACTATGACAAGGCCAAGAGCCTGTTCGACAGCGCGGCGTCCACAGTGAAAAACGTCGAGGCGCAGCTCCGCATAGCGCGGCATCGCCTTGAAGACACCTCCTTGCGCGCGCCTTTCGACGGTATTGTCACTGCGCAATTGCTGGAGAATCACGAAATGGTGCAAGCGGGGCAGAAGGCCTTGAAGCTGCACGATATTTCACAGGTGGAAATACACGTAAACATACCGGAAAACGAATTGTGCCATTATAATCTGCACAATGAGCATCAGGTCCAGGTGACGTTTCCCGCCGTCCCGGCGCAGTCGTATCCCGCGCGGTTGAGTGAATGGAGCGCCGAAGCCGACCCCCTGACCCGGACCTACGAGGTCACGTTTACGCTGCCCGCCCCCAAAGGGGTGAACATCCTTCCAGGGATGACGGCCGAAGTGTATTGGCAGACCTCTGAAGGGGGCAATGCGCCTCTTTCGATTCCGGCCTCGGCCGTGGCGTCCAACAAAGAGGGTGACTCCATAGTCTGGGTCTATCACGCGGCCACGTGCGAGGCGTCGCCCAGGGTGATCAAGACCGGCGAGCTGCTTAACGGTTCGCATCTCAATGTGCTGCAAGGCCTCAAGGAAGGAGAGGTCATTGTCGCGGCCGGAGTCGATTTCGTCACGCCGGGCATGAAACTCAGGCCGTTGGAAGGCGGCGGCGATTAGCGCATTTTCGCCTTGAAACAAAGCTCTCCCCTGAAACAATTTCCAATTGTTCCAGGGAAATGCA
>CAZFCK010000198.1:0-9196 GCA_964517355.1 uncultured Desulfovibrionaceae bacterium
CAATTGGAAATTGTTTCAGGGGAGAGCCTTGTTTCAAGGCGAAAATGCGCTAGGAGATTCTCACGAACCATTTTCAAAAGGTTCGCGAGCCGCCGGAGCGTTCCTGTTGTAACGCCAAAACGCCCTATTGCTGTCTGGCGCGGTCGCTTTGCTCCTTCATCTCCTGCACGCGCATGTTGTAGAAATTGATCACCTCGCGCCGCCCGAGCATGCCCATGAAGATATCGCGCTCTTCCGGCCGCACCACAGGGATGCGTTCGATATTCTTCAGAGTGAATTTATTGAGCACGGTGTTCAGATCCTCGTTGGGCGTGGTGGTGATGATGTCGCGCATGGCGATATCCTTGACGAGCACAAGGTCTTCGATTCCTTCCGTAAACAGGAACTCACGAATGTCGTTGCTTGAAAAAATGCCCGTGAGCCGTCCTTCGTCGTTGACCACGGGAAAATAATGCTGCTCCGTGCAGCAGAAAAGCTCCTTGAATTGTTTGAAGCTCATATCTTCAGGCACCACAGCCACCACGCGCAAGGTTTCCGCAAGGTCCTTGACCTTGTAGGCCTGCAGAATGTCCATGAAAAAGTCTCCGGCATGGGCCGGCGAATCGTATTTGTTGGGCACCTGCTCTTTGTAGATGCTGAAACGCTGCGATGAGAGATGGCAGAGAAAGCACACCAGCAGGCTCGGCAGCAGCAGGTGATAGGAATTGGTCATTTCCGAGACCATGATGATGGTTGAGACCGGGGTGCTGGAAACCGAGGTGAAGAAACCGGCCATGCCCACAATGACGAACGCTCCGGGCTCCGTGACCACGTTGGGCATGAATTTGGAAAACAGGATGCCCACAGCGCCCCCAAGGCACCCGCCGATGACCACGGAAGGACCGAACACGCCTCCCGAACCGCCGGAACCGATGGTGAACGAGGTGGTCAGAATTTTGCCGAAGCCCACGCCGAGCAGCAGCAGCCAGGGCACCTGCGAATAGAGGGACTGCTGCACAACGCCGTAGCCGAAGGCCAGCGTTTGGGGGAGAAAAAAACCGATGGCGCCCGTAAGCAGTCCACCGATGGCCGGTTTGATGTGGTTCGGTATTTTCCAGGCCTTGAACAACCCGTGAATGCCGTAGAACGTCTTCACGTAGACATAGCCCGCCCCCACCAGCACCATGGCCAGCACGGCGTAGGGGCCGAGTTCCAGTGGATTGGCGAAACGGAAATCAGGGGCCTTGAAAAGGGACCCCCAGCCGAAGACCAGGCAGAACAGACAGTAGGCGACAACGGAAGAGATGCCTGCGGGGATCAGCACGTCGGATTCGAATTCCGATTCGCTGTACAGCACTTCCGCGGCAAAAAGGGCTCCAGCCAGGGGAGCGCGGAAAATCGACCCCACGCCCGCGCCGATGCCAGCGGCGAGCATGATGCGGCGTTCCCGTTCGGAAAGCTTGAGCCTGGTGGCCAGAAACGAGCCGAAGCCCGCGCCGATCTGGGCGATGGGGCCTTCACGCCCTCCCGATCCGCCGGTGCTCAGGGTAATGGCCGAGGCAATGGTCTTGATAAAGGGCACGCGGCCGCGGATGATGCCGCCCTTGTTGTGGTAGGCGTCAATGGCGGCGTCCGTGCCGTGGCCTTCCGCCTCCGGGGCGAAAGTATAGACAATCCAGCCCGAAACAAGGCCGCCCAGGGCGGGAAGTATGAACAATATCCACCTATTGAAAGGAGTGTCCGTGTGGGGCAAAAGCGACGTTTCGCCCGCAGGCGCCACGGGTCTGTAACCCGCGAGGGAGTCCATGAAATAATGCACGCCCAATTCGCACAGCGTATGGAAAACAATGGACCCAAGACCGGCGACGCATCCGATGACAATGAAAATAAGCAGCCGTTTACCGGTTTTTTTCACCTTCTCGGCATCCAGCATGGCGTGCCGCCGGGGGGTTATTTTCTGCACCTGTTGAATCCGCGGCTGAGAGGCTGGCGAGTCTTCCAAGGATGTCATGATGTTTCCGGCGCTAAAGGTTTATATCGCGGAGCACGACTCCAGTTTTTCACGGTTCCGCATCATCACGCGCTTTTCGGGCCGTGCGGCGCATAATGCGGTCCTGTCACCAGAAGGTTGTTGGGCAGCACGCTCTGCGCCGTCTCCATGGTGCTGCCGAAGACCAGTTCCCGGATCAGCCCATGTCCAAAAGCGCCAAGTACGACCAGGGCGTCATGCGGCACGGCCATCAGGTTGTCGGCCATGTTTCCATCCGGGAAAAAATGCCAGTGCCTGACCCGGGTCTGCATGCTCGTCAACAGTCCCTTTTCCTGCATGATGGTTTCGAAATGCTCTTTGGATTGCCCCTTGGCCTGAGTGAACACATCCAGAGGCCGGCGGCTTTTTTGCGCCAGACGCAGGCCCAGCGACAGGGCTTTGACTGCGGTGTCCGAACCCCCGAAAAGCACCGCGATGCTTTGCCAGGGTTTGAACACGGGACTGGGAATAAGCACGGGAAACGGCGCCACGCAGACAATGCGCCGCACACGGGGGCCTATATGGCCCAATCCGATTTTGGAGGAACCCCCCGCCATCACGCGGGGGCAACACATGAACTCAAAATTCGTGGGAACGTCGGGCAACGTGGAGGCGGTATACTCCTTCGTTTCCACCACAACCGGAGTTACGCCCATGGTTTCGGCCAGGGCCAGGCTATTCGCCCCGGCGGTGGCTTGATTGCGCAAATAGGAATCGTCCAAATCCACCTGCACGGCATCTTGAGCGAAATACATCAAAAATTTTTTTGTCTGAGGAAAATAGCAGTGTAATTCCATTCGCAGCGCAGAACAGAAGTAGACGGATTGCAACCATGTTTCCCTGCCGCTTGGTGTATTGCGGTAAATATGCAACAGCTTCGAATGCATGAGAACCCCTTGTTAATCTTAGGTTACAGATTCAGTGTAGGAGTTCTTAGCTCTTGATGCAAGCGTTCGGGCGCGATTCCTCATCAATGCATGCGCGCGGGGAAACCGTACAGATGTTTCCCCGCGCGCAAAAAAAATGTTCCCAAGCAACGTGACGTCAGCGCATTTACGCCTTGAAACACAATCCCATCGTTTCAGGCAAATGCATATGAGCGCCTAAATTTAACAAGGGCACCATGCTCCATAGTGGTCTCCGGGCGCGCTTCGCCCCTCCTCCTGCCAGGGGGGAACGTCCTCCCGTTTCAACGTCGCACTCCCCCAGGGCATTTAACGCATAAAAATGCTCTAATTCACCCGGGTGCGATCAAGTCCGGCAAGGCTGGCGCAAATCTCTCTGGCCAGCTCGATCCAGCGCTGGTTGGCGTAAAAATCCGGCTTTTCCACATACTCCGGATGACAGACCGCCGCTTTCCCCAAAAAAGCCGCCGCGGCGGCCATGTCTCCGTGCATGTCCAGAATGCGCAAGCATTGCAATTTGAACTTGTTGAAGGCGACCATGCGCTTGGCATAGGGCACCTTGCGCATATCTTGCACCAGTGTCTCCAAAAAATCACCGAAATCGCGTGTTTCCTGGCGCTTGCCCTCTTTGCACTGCTCCCGCTTGAGCCGCAGGTAGTTGAGGATCAATTTGCTGGAGGCGACACTTTCATTCAGGAAGAAATCCGGCATCACGTCGGCCACATGCTGCATGAGTCTGAAAGCGCGCTTGTCTTTCTTTACGATCAGGCGTTCCATTTTTTCCTGCAACTGCACGGACTTTATCACCAACAAGGGGACACGGTTCGAGGAAAGCTTCACCGCGATGATGTCGAAAAGGCGCGTCACGGTGGCCAGGACCTTATTCAAGTGCGGATTATTGTAAAACATCTCATTACCGGGCAGGGAAGGGTCTATGTACAAGGCCTGGATGATGGCGCCGGCGGATTCGATGGCGTTTTTTTCTATACTGAAGCTCACCGCCAGATTGTAGCAAACCGCGGCAGCGTTGGGGGGGGCGAGTTCCAACACCTTCCTGTAGATTTCTATGGCCCTGAGCGCCCCCACGTGCTTGCGCACCACTATTCCCAGGTGCGTCAATTCATTGCAGGCCTCGACAAAGGCGTTGGGAAATTCCGCCGCCTTGAAAAAATACTCTTCCGCCTCGGCAAAGTCCTTGTTGTCCATGGCGGCAAGGCCTAAAAATATGATTTGCCGCGGTTGCAGTGCGCTTGGATCTTTGCTTGCGAGTTTTCTGAAAGAATTCCGCGCCAGATCGCCCATGCGTTTCACCATGGGATGACGCTTGCCCAGGATATTCTTGAGATCCAGCTTCATGATCTCGCCCGCGATCTTGGAAACCCCCTCGCTCCCGCTCCGTTCTCCGTCCTCTTCGATCTGCTGCTGGATGTTTTCGGCCTTTTTAAGGGCCACCTCGAAATTTTCCAATGCGTCTTCCAGCAGGGCCACGATGCCGGGACTGTCGGGCGACTCTCCCATGGCGACGCGCTCCTTGACCTGCTCCACTCGCACGTTGCCGATTTCCTTGTTGGGCTCGGGGATGCTCTCGGCCAGTTCTTCGGCCTGGGCGAAGCGCAGCAAGGCTTTGGGATATTTTTTCACCTGCACGTACACGCGCCCGCTTTCCAGATACGCCTCCGGATCCTGCGGATAAATGTCTATGGCGCGCTTGAAACACTCTATGGCGCGCTCATAATCGCCGTTACCCTTGGCCTTGACCCCAGTGCGCATCCATTTGTCCGCTTCCTCCTTGCTCTTGGAAAGCTCCTGCTCTTCCCGCCGTTGCATCAGATCCTGAAACGCGCCTTTACGTTGCGGCAGATATTCGATCAGGTATTCACGTATCTCTTCCAGCCGCTCCATGACCTGTTCTTTCATCCGCAGGCGGTAAAAATTCGGATTCAATCCGCGCAACGATTCTTGAGGCTTCAGAATAAAGCAGCCGGTCACACCGTAACCGGCAAGCATGGAAAGGGTTTTTTCGCGTTTCTGCGCAAGCTGGATGTCCTGGAACACAGGGACGCATTTGGAGATGTAATCCGCGGCGCGCCTCTTGGTCCGCTGCAGAAGCAGGTCGAGGTCTTCAAAAAAATCGCGAAGCTCCTTTTTGACCTTATTCTGCCCGCTCTGACCGTACACCGTCAGAGGCGGGTTGATGAAAAACACGCCTTCGTGGCGTATCAACAAGGAAGACAAGCGGCGGACGTTGTCCAGGTAGCCGCCCTCGGTGGGATGTATCTTGATGTTGAGAAAGCCCAATATGGCCAGGATGACGCCCAGCTGCTCGCGCAATACCTTGTCGCGGACAAAAATATGAATAGGCTCGTCCTTGAACGAAACAAGCTCTTTTTCTGAGGCGTCGGCACTTTTTTGTTGCTTAAGCATGACCCTGTTCCGTCTGCGGTCCCTCTACCTGTTTGTTGCCCGCAAACCAGGTTGCCGCGCAGCAGGCCGGGAACGCCCGCTTTCCCGGCACGCCGGCGTTATGCAGCAGCGGAAAGGGAAAGCTTCCTTTTTCCAGAAGGGACGCATCCCATCGTTGTCGCCTTGCGTCGGTGCGAAACCATCATGTGCCCGGCGCCTTGCGGGCGTCCAGGATCACCTCGATTTTTTTACGCAGCATTTCGGCATTAAATGGTTTAGGCAAATAATTGCTCACACCGTTCCGGATTGCCTCCACAATGTTTTCGGTTTTCGATTCTGCGGAAACCATGAGAAAAGGCGTATCCTTCAACATGTTGGACGCTCTCACGTATTGCAGCAACTCGATGCCGCTCATGCCGGGCATGTTCCAATCGCACACAATGAAATCCACCACGGCATCGGCAAGAATCTTCATGGCTTCCTTGCCGCTGTCGGCCTCGAAAACCGCTTTGCAGCCCATATCGCGTATGGTGCGTTTGATAATGCGCCTCATACTGTGTGAATCATCCACAATGAGAAACGCCATTTCATTCGTATGCTTGAGGTTTGAAGCACCCATCTGCGCGATCATCTCCCGCACCCGTTCATACCGGTATTGAAAGTGCATATCGTATCGGATTGTTCGCACGAAGCTATACGAACGATCTCAAGCGCGCGTGATGCGCTGCGGATTGCGCGCCGCATGCCGCCGGGGCATTCATAAGCCATGCCGCCCGTTGCATGGTGAAACGGGCTTAATCGCATCCGCACGTATCGACGGGACGTTCCAGCACGACGGTCTGTCCCGGCCGCATATCCATCAGCTTGGTATCCGGAGCCAATTCACTCAAATATCTGGCGAATTCATTAGTGTTCTTTTCCAGGACAGGAAAAGTGCCCCAATGCATGGGCACGACGGCCTCGCATCCAAGCAAACCGCACGCCATGGCGCCCTGTCTCGGGTCCATGGTGAACACGCCGCCGATGGGCAACGCGGCGACATCAATGGAATAGAGCTTGCCCCACAATTCCATGCCGGAGAAGATGCCGGTATCCCCGGCGTGATACAGGGTGAAACCATCCTCAAGAGTGATGATGTAGCCCACGGCCACGGCGGATTCCGACGAATGATAGGCCTGAGTCATGGTGACGGTGGTTCCGTTCACTGTCACCGATCCGCCGATGTTGAAGCCGATGCCGTTGATGATTTGCGATGCCGGCACGCCCCGCTCCACAAGGCTTTGCGCCGTTCCGACCACGGCGCCGACCATTGCGCCCGTGGCGCGGGCGATGTCCACGGCCTGCCCCACATGGTCGGCGTGGTCATGGGTGATGAGTATGAGATCCGGCTTGGCGATGTTCCCGCATTTTTCAGTGCATACGGGGTTGCCCTCGAAAAAAGGGTCAATAAGGATGTTCACGTTGGCGCTGGCTATCTGAAAGTTGGCATGTCCATGCCAGGTCAATTGATGCTGCATGACGATCCTCCTCTATGATGCAGGCGTTGCGCTTTCTCATCCGGCAACGGGGGAAGAGCGGCAGCCCCCCCGACGGCAAGGCGAATCCGGGGCGGTGTCAGGACCGTCCTCCCTCTTCCGCCCATCGCGGCCCCATTTCATATGGGACGCGCAATTGATCCAAAATCCGCCCCACCACTTGCTGCAGCAAATCGTCGATCGTTGCGGGCCTGTGATAGAACCCGGGGCACGGCGGCAGAATCACCGCGCCCGCCCGTTTGGCGCGCAGCATGTTTTCCAGATGGATGGCGTTCAGGGGCGTTTCCCGCGGCACAAGCACCAGGGGACGCCCCTCCTTGAGCGTGACATCGGCGGCGCGATGCACCAGGTTACTGCCCAGGCCGTTGGCAATGGCGGCCAGGCTGGCCATGGAGCAGGGGCAGACGACCATGCCGCCATGCCTCCAGGAGCCGCTGGCCGGACCAGCCGCGAGGTCGCGCTGGGAGTACAGGGCCGCGCAGCCGCGCACCATGTCTTCCAACGCCAGATCGGATTCATGTTCGAGCACCAGCCTCGCGGCGTCGGAAACAATGCAGTGCACCTCCACGTCCGCGGCGAACAGGGCGCGCAGCAACACGGCGGCATACGGCATGCCGCTTGCGCCCGTCATGGCCACCACGATACGTTGCCGCTCCACGCCGGCCTCCCTAATCCAGGCCCAGTTTGGGCCACAGCGCGTCGACGCGCGACTTTGTTTCGGCATCCATGACCAAAGAATCCGGCCAGGCGCGCATGTGCCCTTCGTCCGGTCCTTTTTTAGTGGCGTCGATACCCATTTTGCCCCCGTAAAATGCCGTGGGCGAGGCATGGTCCAGGGCGTCCAGCGGTCCTTCGAGGATAACCACGTCGCGCCGAGGATCAACGTTGTTGCCCACGCGCCACCACACTTCGGAGGTGTTCTGCACGTTCACGTTCTTGTCCACCAACACGATAATCTTGGTGAACATCATCTGCCCCATTCCCCAAAGAGCGTACATGACCTTTCGGGTTTGCCCGGGATAGCGTTTATCGATGCTCACAAAACAAAAGTTGTGGAACACGCCCTCCAAGGGCAGGTTCATGTCCACAATCTCAGGGAGCTGTTTTTTTATCAAGGGCAAAAAGATGCGCTCCGTGGCCTTGCCCATGTAGCAATCTTCCATGGGGGGCGGTCCGACCAGGGTTGCTGGATAAATCGCGTCTTCCCGATGGGTGACGCAAGTGACGTGGAAAACCGGATAATCGTCGGCCAGGGAATAATAGCCCGTATGGTCGCCGAAAGGCCCCTCCCTGCGGCGTTCGCCCGGATCGACATAACCTTCAAGCACAAACTGGCTGTTGGCCGGAACCTCCAGATCCACAGTCTTACACTTCACCAAGTCCACAGGCATCTTGCGCAAAAATCCGGCAAAAAGAAATTCATCAATCTCGTCGGGCAGCGGCGCCGTGGCGGCATAGGTCACCACCGGGTCCGGCCCCAGGGCCACTGCAACGTCCAGGCGCTGCCCCTTCTTTTCCGCCAGATGATAATGATAGGCGCCGCCTTTGTGTCGATGCCAATGCATGCCCGTGGTGCGGCGGTCAAAGATCTGCATGCGGTACATGCCCATGTTGCGGGTGCCGGTCTCAGGATTTTTGGTGATGACCAGCGGCAGAGTGATGAAAGGCCCCGCGTCTTGCGGCCACGTGGTGAGCACCGGCAACTGGGTGAGATCAACCTCCTCACCGAGCAGCACCTTTTCCTGGCAGGGCGCCTTTGTCACTTCACGGGGGAAGATATTGGCCACGCGCCGCAGTTTCGGGATCATTTTCAATTTCTTGATCATACTGTCGGGCTTTTCCACCTCGAGAAACTCGTGCACGCTCTCGCCCACAGTATCGAGATTTTCCACCTCCAAGGCCAGATGCATACGCTCGTAGGAACCGAAAGCGTTTGTAAGCACCGGGAATTTAGAGCCTTGAGGATTGGTGAAGAGCAAGGCCGGTCCATTATTCTTGCTGACGCGGTCGGTGATCTCGGCGATTTCAAGATGCGGATCAAGCAACGCGTCAATGCGCTTCAATTGGCCATGTCGCTCCAGTTCTTTGATAAAGGCCTGTAAATCCTTGTATGGCATGAACAACTCCTTGAAGGCAAATAATCTTGCAAACTCTCAGAGTATACCAGTGCGCAACACCTTGACAAGTGGAATACGGCGCTTGGCGATCAAGCCCCGGCGGCGCTCCAGTGAGGCATTTCCGTCCTTTCTTATACCATTTCCCATTTCTAGAGTAATATATGAAAATTTCCGGGGGAAACCAGCGCTGCTATCTTCATCCCTAAGGCGCGATACGACCGCGCCCAA
>CAZFCK010000199.1:0-9189 GCA_964517355.1 uncultured Desulfovibrionaceae bacterium
CCCTCGCGCTCCCCCTTCCTAAACTTTGTCGCCAGACAAGTATATTTGTAAGACATTGAATTTATATGTATTTCCGCCAAAAGTCTTTGGAAGGGGGGGCGGGCGGGCGCGAAAGCCCGCGACTTTATACGTTTTTTCATTAAGTCCGAAAGTCGTATTACGAATTCATAAACCTTGTTCCAAGGCGCGTCGAATGTTGTAGACCGCTCTCCCCGCGGCTATGATCTTGCGGTCTTTGTCTTTGACGCCTTCTGCGAAAACTTCCGTGGAGACAACGGCAACCCTGTTTCCCAGACGTTCAACCCGCGAGGCCGCGTGCAAATTTCTTGGCGGCGCGGGTAAAAGATAATCCACACGCATGTCGACCGTGGCGATTTTGTCTCGGGCGGTGCAATAGGACCAGGCCGCCAGGCCGCCGCAGCTGTCGATAAGGGTGGAAATGATGCCCCCGTGCAGTGCCGGACGCCTCACATCACCCAAAAAGTCATCACGGTAAGGCAGCATGATTTCCGCTTCGCCTTTTGCCATCCTCACAACCTGCAATCCAAGAAAGGTATGAAACGGTACATTGTCTTCCATAAAGCGCCGCAACGCCGCATACTCTTGATGCATAGACAGCTCCATTCACTCCATTGACAATTGTTACCCTTGTTTCGTTTGTTCTTTGACAGTTTTATCCTGATTGGTATAGTCCTGTAATTGAAAAAACATTCCCCTGGATGCGTAATGATGCGCCTTGGTTTTCCTTAGCGCATCTCGTCTTGAGACAAGGCTCTCCTCTGAAACAATTTTCAATTGTTTCAGAAAATGCATAAGAGCATCCGGAACTTTTCAAGCTGAAGGTGCACTAATCCCTTGCGCCTGGAGTTTTTCATGAAACTTTTCCCATTGCCGTTACTCGCGCTTCTTGTGGCGTCTCTCCTGGCGCCGTATACCTCCCATGCGAACAATGAACGCATTCTGAACTTTCATAGCCAGATAGAGATACATGAAGACGCGAGCGTCGCGGTCACGGAAACCATTACCGTTCAGGCCAGCGGCCGGGAGATCAAGCGCGGCATCTACCGCTGGCTGCCCACCCGTTACAAAGACCGCTTCGGCAACACCATGAACGTCCGTTACGAAGTGCTTTCCGTGCAACGCGACGGCAGGGCGGAACCTTTTCACACGGTGTCGGAACCGGGAAAAATCATCGTCTATGCCGGAGACAAGGACGTCTTCCTCAAGCCCGGCCAATACACATACACCTTCAGCTACAGAACATGGCGCCAGATTGGCTATTTCGACACGTTTGACGAGCTCTACTGGAACGTCACCGGCAATTACTGGAGCTTCCCCATAGAACAGGCAAGCTGTACCATTGTCCTGCCCAAAGGGGCGTCCGTGGTACAACAATCCGCCTATACCGGCGAACACGGTCAACAGGGCCGGGCATACGTGGAAAAAACCGACGATGCGGGCAACCTTGTCTACGCCACCAACGCCCCTCTTTTTCCCGGCCAAGGACTTACCGTTGCTGTGGCCTGGCCCAAAGGGTTTGTCTACCAGCCCAGCCAAACGGAAGAAATGCGCCATTTCCTCACAGATAACCTTTCTTTCGTCATCGCATGCACGGGCACCATCCTGGTGCTGCTGCTGTATCTCTGGACCTGGAATCGTGTGGGGCGCGATCCTCTCCGCGGCACAATCGTCCCTCTTTTCTCGCCCCCTAAAAACCTTTCTCCCGCCGCGGCACGCTTTATCATGCGAATGGGCTTTGACAACAAAGCCTTTGCCGCCGCCGTGATCGATATGGCGGTGAAAGGACATCTGCGCATCGAGGAACAAGACAAAATTATAGGCACCGGATACACGCTCACACGGCTGCACACGACAACGAAAAACCTGAGCAAGGGCGAGCAAGGCCTGTCCAGAGCGTTGTTCAAGGATGACGAAAGCGTTAAGCTGGATAAAACCAACCACCTGGTAATCAATAAAGCCCTCAAAAGTCTCAAAAGCAACTTGAAAGCTGAATATGAAGCCGCAAATTTCACGACAAATTCCGGGTGGCTGGTTCCGGGTGTGGCCCTTAGCTTTCTCACCATGCTCGCCAGCGCCGGACTCCAGGACAGCGAATTCCGCTTCCCGGCCATGTTCATCGTCGCCTGGCTGAGCTTTTGGACCATAGGCTGCGTTTCCTTGGCCCAAAAGGCCGTTACGGCATGGAAAAGCGGGAGCAAAGGCATGGGGCTTTTTTTCTCGTTATTCTCGCTGCCCTTCTTCGGGGGGGAAATCGGCGCTCTTGTGGCCCTCTCCGTTATGACGAGTATTCCTACGGCGTTATGCATGGTTGTCCTCATAGGCTGCGCCCTGCTCTTCTACCACCTTCTCAAGGCGCCAACCTACGCCGGCCGCAGACTCATGGACGAAATCGAAGGATTCAAACTCTTTCTTTCCGTATCCGAAAAAGAACGCATGGAACTCCTGCACCCCCCGGACCGAACTCCCATGCTTTTTGAACAATATCTCCCCTACGCCCTGGCCCTGGACGTGGAAAACCAGTGGTGCGAACAATTCGCCGAGGTTCTATCCGGAGCGGGTGACGTTTCGGAAGGCGCCTACCACCCCGGCTGGTACCACGGCACCTCCTGGAGTACGCTGGGCGCCTCCGGCTTGGCTTCAAGCATCGGGGCCAGTCTTGCCGGCGCTGTGGCCAGCTCCGCGGCGACTTCCGGCTCGGGCAGCGGCGGGGGCGGCTTTTCCGGCGGGGGTGGCGGAGGCGGCGGGGGCGGCGGCTGGTAAGGTGTGCGGCACAACGACCCGCACAACGAAACGGCTACAGGCCGCAACTCATGCCCCTGCATCATGGGGTTGCCTTGTTCGAAAAAGAAAAGCCTTTTTTAATGCAATTTTTGCATAATCATGCAATTGCAAAATACATACACCAAAGAGTATCATGCGCACCACCGAGTGCCAGGGAAGGTTCTGACAACCTGCCACAAAGAGTTCGGCAGCGGTATCGCACTCTGACCACACACCCCAGTCGAGAGGGTTTAGATGAATCAAGACGGCAACGCCTATCTGCAAGCCTACCTGGACGAGTTTAATAAACTCAAGGAGCGTAAGCGGCTCAAAGAAGTGCTCGAACGTGAAATGCTGCTGGCGTTCATCCGCGCCAACATGAACCGCATTGCCGAATTTCCACTTCTTGAAACAGAACAAACCGCTATCATAGATCTCATTTGCCAAAGGGCGCTTGATCATCCCTGTCAGGAATACATCAAAACTTGGCTTGGTATCTTTCTCGTCAGTTTGAATCACTATGCAAAAAGCAAGGATGGAGCGGAACCCGAGCAACAAGAAAAAAACAAAACGGCCCTTTTCAATGCCGAAAAAATACTCATCCAATGCGTCCAAGGCGCCGTCTACGCTGCAGGGTTGACAAAAGACAATATTTTTCACGCCATTGTCGGCACGTTGGGAGCGGACTCTCTGCCTCCTCTGCAGGAACTCACAAAAACCATGCTCGCAGATGACAATTTTTGGCGCGCCGTATTGGATTCCTTAGTCATCGAGCGTATTGCCAAAGCTTATGAGGAAATACTCAGCGGCAAACGGTATTCCTTAACCAAAGACGAAGCCTTTGTGGTGTTACGCTTCCATCTCGACGACATCTTGCGCTATGGCGGCGCCATGCCTGTTGAGGTGGAAAAAACACGCATCCAGACCGCGTTTGAGGAAATACAATTGGACACCGCGGGAAGAAAAAGAATCACCTGCATTACCCACTTCCTGCAAAACACGATAGACCAGGATATTCTGAAACAGTTGAACGACAAGGAACTGGCTCATGCGGGGCAAGTCGTTTGTATGGACGATATCTCCGCACACCTCTGCTCTCGGCTCGCACCAAGCGACTCCCCCCCCTCGGACGCGAATGAAGAAGCCAATCAGGAACCCTTGGAATTTCTTCGCGACCAGGCCCTGGCCATGGCTGTTGGGGCGACCATTGCCGCCAGTATCGTCAAGCAGGACTTCTTGCGCGCGCTTAAGGAATTAACCGCGGGGGAAACAAAGGTGTTGTCCGAGACCATGGGCAATATGGAGCGCTTGCGTATGCGCCCCGCCCTGGGACTGATCTTTGAATTCTACCTCTGTCATCACCTGCGCGAACTCGCGGGGGAAGACGCAGCAAAACTCCAGCTGCGCACAGTACGATCGCGGCGTGTCCCCAAAAACGCCGTTGAGGCCCTTGCAAGCTTGGGATTGAACCGTATCCGGCAGAAAAAATTTTTTGCGGATGACGTAGCGGACCAGGAATCCATGCTTTTCAGCGCCAGGACCCCTACGGAGTTGCAAAAATTGCTCGCAATGTTCCAGGTAGAGGATCAACTGCTGCGCAGCATCCTGCAACTATGGCGCGACGCATCTGTAAAAGTGGATATTCTCGCGGCAATCAATCTCAAACAATTGGCCAAAGTGACGACAAACCTGTCCCAGCGCGTCGCGGAAATTCTCACCAGGCTTGGCATTGCCATGCGCTGAACTTTTTTTCTTTCCTGCGCCGGGTACCGGCTATGCGCGGTTGACATCATTTTGTCCTATCCCGTATAGTATCTCTCTAATAGCGTAAGAATGTGAAGCATTCTTACATGCTTTTACGGCATTGCTTTCCGCGTCAGTCCGGGAGGCATGCCCGCCGCCGGGTTCTCGGCATACGATCTCTGCCCGGAAAACGGTTGCTGATTGGCCTGTAACTCGAAATGACACCGGCTGGAAGGGGTGGTCTCTGGGCCGTAACGCCCGCACGAACCAATTGGAGGATGTTGAGATGAAAAAAATCGTTATGTTTCTGGGAGCACTGGCTCTGGTAGCCGCCATGAGCACCGTTGCTCTGGCCGCAGGTGACAAATGTCAGGAGCGGAAAGCTGATCTCATCGATATTTCGCCCAAGAAAGACATCATGTACACCATCCAGGATTGCGACGCCGCTAAAGTCGAAGCTGCCGCCGCCATCGCCAAAAAAGGCTTGTAATCACCCTGTCTTTTTTTTGCGACGACATGTGAAAGTCAAAAGGTCGGGAGTCACGCTCTCGACCTTTTTTTGCGCCCTGCGCGTGAACAAAGCGAACCTGAAAACAGCCTACCCCGCCAACCGATACAAAATGCGGCGGCGTTCCGCAGGGTTCAGAGTATCGCCCCTGACCAGGGCTTCGGCATCCCGTTCCTTATCTTCGGAGAAGCGGCAGGGACGCTCCAAGCGCAATACCAGCGCCCTGGATTCGACATCCACACGGAAAGAGGTTTCCGCATCCAACCCCAACTGCCGCCGAATATGGCGAGGGATGGTCACACGCCCTTGTTTGTCCATATATACCCGTTGCATCAATAAACGCCTCCTTGCAGTGAAGCATTTCTTAAGCACAACATTCACCCATAACGCCATGTAACCGGAATGCCTCCGGCGGATTAAGAGCCTTTGAAAAAGGTTCTTAAGGAAACACTGATTAAAGACTCGTTTCAAGGCGAAAATGCGCTAGGTTTTTCCGGGGGAGAAACCTTTCTAGAGAAAGGTTCTCCCCCCGGATCCCCCTTCCAAAGACATTTGGCAGAAATACCTATAAATTCAATGTCTTATAAATATATTTGTCTGGCGACAAAGTTTAGAAAAGGGGAGCGCGAGGGGGAGAACCCTTTTTAGCGGCAGCCGTTAGGCGCGGTCGTTTCGGGCCTTACGGATGGCGACAGCACCGCTAAGGGTTTCCCCCTCGCATCTCCAGTGAATTAATCAGCGTTTCCTTAATAATCTTCAAAAAATGTTGTGACTGGTATAATACCGTTTCCTGTTCTTAGTGTCAGCGCAAAACACCCTTTCCACATTGTTGGAGGGAATACGCGGCTTGGTGACAATGCTGGAGACAATACGGCATCTACCTAATATTATAAACAATAATATTAAAAAGAAGATCCAAGAGGGGGCCTCCCGGCGGAACTTGAACAAGCATCTCTACTTTGAAAAAGTTGGGATGCTCTTATGCCTTTCCCCGAATCAATAAACATTGTCTCAGGGATAAGCCTTTTCCAAAGGTGAAAATACGCCGGGGCGGGGCCTCAACGCTCCCCATCTTCAAGATATAATGTACTAAAGCGCTCTGAAAGCCGGCGGAAAGGTGATCTCGGGCCCAAGGCCGGCCTCCACTCCTGCACAAGGACCCGAGGGGTGCATTGGGCTGTATATTTTCTGCCAGATAATCTAGAATAAGTCTAGAGGAGCAGACGGCCGTGCCCCTCGCTGAGCCATGTAATCCTCCGCCATCCAAGAAGATAAAAAAGTGTACACGGCTTCTTCCCCCCAATTTATCTTTGGGGGGCATTCTTCCCACAAACCGCAAGCGTCGTGTTAAAAACCACGATATGCCAACAAGTTAGTTCAACAACCTGAAGTTCTGAAGATTCTTAAGCCACCGGAGACAAACCAATCTCAAAGTTGCAACGCTCTAAAAGTGGACTTCCGGCACCAGTCGTTCGTCTGGTTGCTCAATTTCGAAGTACTCGGCCTTACTGAAGCGGAAAAGGCCGGCGATGATATTGCTGGGAAAGGATTCCACAAGGATATTGTTGTTCCGCACAGTGCCGTTGTAATATCGTCTCGCCATTTCAATGGAACCTTCGATATCCGCCAAAGCGTGCTGCAGCTCGATGTAATTTTGGTTCGCCTTCAAGTCCGGATAGCTCTCCGCCAGAGCGAACAGTCTCCCAAGGGCCTGGGACAACAGGCCCTCGGCCTTGGAGGTTTCCGCAACCCCTGCGGCCGACTGCGCCTGACTGCGCAATGAGGTGACCTGCTCGAATACCTCACGCTCATGCCCCGTATATCCTTTCACGGTTTCCACCAGGTTTGGAATCAGGTTGGCGCGCTTTTTCAACTGAACGTCAATGCCGCTCCACCCTTCCTGCACAAGATTACGATTGCGCACCAATCTGTTGTAAAGAGCAATCGCCCAGCCGCCCAGCAGTATGCCAAGTGCGAGAACAACCAGTACTATCGTGAACAAGGCTCATGCCTCCTTTTTATGCGACATCGACTACGCACACTATCAGCTCAATTCGGCATCATCCGGCGTTGTCCGGCTATGGCCGGCCACACATTTTTTTCCAACTTATTATATCCTCTCAAGTCTGTCCGCGCAAGACACCGGGGCTTCCTTCGTTTGCCCCAGCGGCCTCTGCGGAAGAAATCTTGTTGAAATGTTTTGCAATAATACGTAACATCAATACATATGGGTACGTATCAAGGGGCGGGACTGATCCACAGGGCTTCGCGATCAGCAACCTTTTGTTTTACAGGACATTATCCAGGGGGGGGCATAAAGACATTATGCCCAAAATATTCGACGTCAACGTTATCAATCCCTTCCTGAATGCCGTTATTGATGTGCTCTCCACCATGGCAAACATCACGCCTGTTCCCGGCAAGCCGTACATCAAGGGCAGCAGGCTGGCAAAAGGCGACATCACGGGCATCATCGGCATAACCGGGCTGAACAAAGGCACCATTGCCGTCAGTTTCTCCGAACCTTGCGCCGTCAGCGTGACCAGCAACATGCTCGGCGAGGAAGTGACCGACGTGGAAGTGCTGCGCGACGGCATCGGCGAACTAACCAATATGATTTCAGGGCAGGCGCGACAAGGTCTCGCAGCCCACAACCTGAAGTATCACGCTTCCATCCCCATGGTCATCATCGGCAAAGGACACAGAATAAAACACATCACGGACGGTCCCATACTGGCCATCCCCTTTACAACCCCTTACGGCGATTTGACCGTTGAAGTCTGTTTCGGCAAGCTGAGAACGTAAGAGGCCTATACGAGCGAAAGCAAATGGTCGAGCAACAGCTCTTCATCCAAATAAGGGGCGCTTCGTTCCGAAATCAACTCCACATCCAGCAATTCAACCCCGAACCGCTTGATCTTATTCAGTTCCATGGGACTCCCGTAGCGCCCCCGCTTGGAATCGATCAACACAAAATTCAATAACCTGTCGCGGGCCGGTTCTGTCGCGCACCCCTGCTCCAGATACTCCAGCAACCGCTTCACACTTTGAAACAACCCCATGCCTACCTGTTCGGGGTCCGGCGTCGTATTGGGGATAAAGACCTTGGGGCAATTGGTTTCGCTTATGGTCTGCCCCACTCCTTCCGGCAACAGATTTGCGATCACGCTGGAATAAAAGCTTCCCATGGGATAACAAATCAGTTCGGCTTGTCCGACAAGCTGCTTTATTTTTTCGCGGATGGACACATGGATGGGGACTGGCTTTTCCCTTGACGCACTCAAAAACACCCGCTTGATCGGTACGGACAAGGGAGCTGATTCTTTCCCCGTTATGAGATGTTGACCAATGAGGATCTCTCCGTTCTCCAGCTCCGCGGCCAGATGCAGATCCGCACTGAGGATGGGACGCACGACGCCTTTAACTTCCACCAACTTGGAAAACAGGTAAATAACCGGATCAATATGGCGCTTAAAATTGAAAAAGCCGCCGGCCAAAATCAAATTGCCCACACTGGCGCCATGTAAATCAAACTCATCGGGCATGCGCTCGGAAAAAAACGTGAGATGGCTGCGCACAAGTTTGCGCATCGGATCGGGAATATCCTTGAGCAGAGGGTGCTGCCCCCGCAACATGGCTTTGAGCTCCTCCCGCAATTCTTGCTGCGAAGCGTCCTTGGAAAAACGGTAGGCGAAAAGCTCAAATATTTGCGGATTCCCGGTAACGGAACGGTCGGCCAGGGCCATAAGCCTGTTGCGCAAATCGCCCACGGCGAGCATGCGAAACGCATTGCGCAATTTCGCGGAGCTGCCGCCTGAATCGAAGGGCGTTATCAAATGAACGGAATTATGCGTGTAATGAACCAAGGCCCTGCTCAAATCGCGTAACGCAGAGCCGCCGCTGAAGAACAACACGCGCGGTCCCAGTTCAGGGGCCTTTTTATAGCGCGCCAAACGCACAGGATCCGGCAACTGCACGGAACGGGTAATCGTGATCAAAGCCAAGGTTGTCCTCCAACCCGAGTAATCTTCCCAACGCAGCGGAATATTGAAAAAAATGCCACCGGTTGTTTAAGAACCTTTTGAAAAAGGTTCTTATACCCTTTCCCATTTCTAAATTAATTTATGAAAATTTCCGGGGGGAAACCTTTTGAAAAA
>CAZFCK010000200.1:0-9171 GCA_964517355.1 uncultured Desulfovibrionaceae bacterium
GCAGCATGACATGAATAGGATTTTTGTCTAGATTTTTTTTAGAAACAGGCCCTAGGCAGGACCGTATTTTCAGCAGGATGTTACAATGAAAAAGGGCTTACGATTTTAGTCGTAAGCCCTTGAAATATGGCGGAGAGGGAGGGATTTGAACCCTCGATACAGGTCTACCCCGTATACTCGCTTAGCAGGCGAGCTCCTTCGGCCGACTCGGACACCTCTCCAATGAGCTGCTTTGCATAAAGCAAAAGCAATATTTCGTGAATCTCGAAACAAAAATACTAGCCGCATGGCATTGTCTTTGTCAAGAGTTTCAGTGCATTTTTTCCGCTTTGAATTGACAGGGACGTCACGAGGGAGAACCTCCTCACCAAGGCGCGTTCGGTCGGATACGGCGCCATGGATCATCGACCCCTCTTGGGTAATGAGCGCATAGCGTTCCCGGACCACAAACCACGGCTGGCCCGCATCAATAAAGACACGGGCCAGCCGGCTGCTCTGGAAGAACCAGATTACCGTGGTTCCGCTCCAGATTAAACTGTGCTATACGCATAGTGCGCTATGTATCAACATTTGTCAAGCGGGAGGACGTAATTTGATGTTGGTGAATGATAATTTATGCTTAGGGTTGGACATAGGTATAGGTTCGCTTGGGTGGGCCTTGGTTGCATATGAAGATGGCGATAACGCTTCATTGCTCTATTTACCCACTAACGGGGGCGGCAGCAACGCCGCTATGGGCGTGAGAACCTTCGACGTGCCTGAAAACCCCAAAACCAAGGAACTTCTGAACAAGCACAGGCGGGAGGTGCGTCGGCAGCGCATCACGATCAGACGCAGGGCGAAGCGGATGCGGGATGTACGGCGGCTGTTGCGGCGGCATGGCCTGTTCCACGCGCAACCCGGCGGCGTTGCGGCGGACTGCGGCGCGGACCCTTGGGCATTGCGCGCCGCCGGGCTGAACCGCCTGCTGCTGCCGGAGGAATTGGCCGTGGTGCTGCTGCATATGGCCAAGCACCGGGGGTTCAAGTCCAACAGCAAGGCCGACAAAGCCAGCGCCTCGTCTTCTGACACGGGAAAAATGCTCAAGGCCGTGGGAGCGTTGCAGGAAGCGGTGCGTGAAAACGGATACAGAACCGTGGGCGAATACATGGCCCGGCAGGAGCGCAAGCGCAACCGGAGCGGCCCGGATGGAAAACCCGTGTATGAAAACACCATGCTGCGCTCCTTGCTGGAGGAGGAAGCCGCCGTGCTCTTTTCGCGTCAGCAAGATTTCGGCTCCACGCACGCCACGTCCGAACTCCTCGAAGCGTATCTGAAGGCGGCTTTTTTCCAACGCCCCCTGAAGAGCTGGGAAGACAGCGTGGGGCAGTGCCTCTTTGAAAAGGATCAGAAACGCGCCCCCGCTTTGTCGTATACGGCGGAAAGATTTCGCCTCGCCCAGCGCCTGGTGAATCTGCGTATGCGCATGCCCGACGGCGGCCTGGAGCGTATTCCCTCCGACAAGGTGTGGAGCGTGATCGGCCAGATGGGAAAATGGAGGGGGCTTTCCTTCATACGGCTCAAAAAACTCATCGGATATGACCATGTCACCTTTGAAGGGCTGAACTACGGGCGTCGCGACAAAAAAGGCGAGATCGTGGACCCTGAAAAACAGGATGTCTGCGGCGTAAGCGCGGGGTGCGCCCAGGGCGTTTACACTTTGGCCGGCGTGCTGGGCTTCGACGGCGTGCGGGATCTGGCCTCGCGCAGAACCTTGGAGGGGCGTTCGCTCCTGGACGCCGTGGCGGTTGTGCTGACCATGCACGACGACATGGAAAAGATCGGCGCATTGCTGCGGGAATTGCCGCTCACCGGCGGGGAATCGGAAAAATTGCTCAACGCTCTGGAGCAGGGGGCTTTCGCCGTGTTCAGGCGTTTTTTCAAACTGTCGCTCAAGGCCATGGAGCGCATTCTGCCGCATATGATCGATAACGGGGATTACGCCCTTGGCTGCGAAATGGCGGGATATGACCACGCCAAGGCGCGTCCGGTGGATCTGCGCGCCGTGCGGAACCCCGTGGTGCTGCGCATCGTGAGCGAGGTGCGCAGACAATTCACAACCATCGTGCGCCAGGCGGGCGTTATTCCCGGAAAAGTGTGCATCGAGCTGCTGCGCGACGTGGGCAAAAGCGTGGAGGAGCGCAACGCCATTCAAAAGGGGCTGGAGCGCCGTTACCTGGAAAAACAGGGGAACAGAAAGCGTTTCGCCGATTTGGTGCAAAAGAAACCCGAAGAGGTCTCGCCCACGGAACTCCTGCGCTATGAACTGTGGAAAGAGCAGGGGGAGCGCTGCGCCTACTACTTCCTGTGGAAAGACCTTGGCGGAGAGCGCGCCTATGAGGCGCGCCACGGCATGATAGCGGTAAACGAGCTGCTCGACGGGCCGAACGCCGCGCAGATAGACCATATCCTGCCGCGCAGCAGAACCTTCGACAATCGGTTCATCAATCTTTGCCTCGCCCGTGTCGAAGCCAACCAGGCCAAAGGCGACAGAACGCCGTGGGAGTGGCTCGGAAGCAGGAACCCGCAACAATGGCACGTGTTCGAGGAATGGGTCGGTTCTCTGCATGTCAAAGGCCTGAAAAAGCGCAATTACCTTCTCAAGAATCTTGACGCGGACATGGAGGGCCGCTTTCACGAGCGCAACAAACACGATACGAGCTACGCCGCGCGCCTGGTGCAGCAATGGATCGCGGAGGAATACGAAAGATTGGGAGCGCCCATGGAACGGGAGCGAGGCGGCGCCATTCGCCGCGTCTTCGCCAGGCCGGGAAGAGTGACCGCGGATCTGCGCAAGGCCTGGGGCGTGGAAAGCCTGAAAAAGGACGCCTCCGGCAGAAGGCTGGGGGATCGGCATCATGCCCTGGACGCGCTCATCGTGGCCCTTTGCACGGAATCGACCCTGCAAAGGATGACGCGGGCCTATAAGCAGATGGAGCAGTGGCGGGAAAAGAATCGCCTGGTGCCCAACATCGCCCCGCCTTGGGAAACCTTCCGCGAAGACGTTGCCAAGGCCCTTGGTTCGGTTTTTGTCTCCCGTAAGGAGCGCGGCAAGGAGCGGGGGCGGCTGCACGAGGATACCCTGCGCCAGATCCGCAGCGAAACGGGCCAGGACGGCCGGCAGGTGGAGATGCTCTACGAGCGCGTGCCCGTGCGGAAACTGGCCCTGGCCGATCTCGAACGCATCAAGGACGTGGAGCGCAACGGCTGGCTGCGCGATATCCTGCGCCATTGGATAGAACGGGGCAAGCCCGTTTCAGCCCCCCCGCGTTCTCCGAAAGGGGATGTCATCCGCCGGGTGCGCGTGCGGCGTGGGCCGTATACCAGCGGCATGCTCGTGCCCCGTGGGGATGGCCGCGCCCAGGCGGACAACGCGGCCATAATCCGCACGGATGTTTTTATTAAGAAAAACAGGTACTTTCTCGTTCCCGTGTACGCCAGCCGCATTGCCGCGCCTGCGCCGCCGAATCTGGCCATTGTTCCGGGGAAGGAGGAAAAGGACTGGCTGGAGATGGACGCGGACTGTGCCTTTTGTTTTTCCCTGATGAAAAATTCCTATGTGGTGGCGGAAAAGGGCAATGGCGAGGTGGTGGAAGGCTATTTTGTCAATACGGACAGAAGCGTGGCCGCAATCACCATCGCCATGGCCAACGACCACGGCATAAGTACGAAAATCGGCGTAAAAACATTGAAAAGCTTTATTAAATGTCGCGTGGACAGGCTGGGCGGCGTTCATCCCGTGAAAAAGGAGACACGCACATGGCATGGCGAGGCCTGCACATAAGCAATCCGGCGCGGCTCTTTTTGCGTGACAAACGCCTGGTGGTTTCACCGGAACAGGGGGCGGAGTTTTCCATCGCCCTGGAGGACGTGTCCTACGTGGTCCTGGACACGCCGCAGGTCAGCATGACGGCGGCCCTGCTCGCGGCGTGCGCCTCCGCCGATTGCCTGGTGCTGTGCTCGGACGCCCGCCATCTCCCCAATGGCGCGCTTCTGCCGTTCCACGGCTATCACCGCCAGGCGGAAACGGTACGCAGCCAGATGGGGCTTTCCCTGCCGCGTATGAAACGGATGTGGCGGGACGTGGTGCGCGCCAAGATAGAAAACCAGGCCAGGGCCCTGGAAATTCTCGGGAAAGGCGCGGGAGGCGCGTTGCGGTCCTTGCGGCGCAAGGTGCGCAGCGGAGATGCGGACAACATCGAAGCCCTGGCCGCGCGCCGCTATTGGCAGGCGTACCAGCAACAACATGTGCGGCGCCCCCGCAATCAGGACAGGGGCAATGCGCTTCTGGATTACGGCTACGCCGTGGTGCGCGGTTGTCTCGCCCGCAATCTCGCGGCCTACGGCTTTTGGCCCAGCTTGGGCATACACCATAAAAGCGACACCAATCCCTTTAACCTGGCGGATGACCTGATGGAGCCTTTCCGCCCCCTGGTTGACGTGCGCGCGTACAGGCTTCTGGAAGGGGCGGAAAAAGCGGAGATGGACCTTGCGGACCGGCGGAGCATGGTTCTGACCCTGCACGACGAGGTGCTGCTGGAACAAGCGAGGATGACGTGCGTTTCCGCCATGCGCAGATATGTGGAGCTATTTCGGGAGGGCATTGTCCGCAGAGGAGGGCGTTTTTCTCTCGAGCCCCTGCTGCCGGTTTTGCCGCTTGCATAAGGAGGCGACATGTCCCGCGAAGAGGTGCGGTTTATGAGACTGCTCGTGCTGTTCGACCTGCCGGTGAAAACAAAGGATGATCGCAAGGAAGCCGCGGCGTTTCGTCATTTTCTCATAAAGGACGGCTACGATATGCTGCAACTGTCAGTTTATATGCGTATCTGCCGGGGGCGCGACGCAGTGGACAAACACATGCGCAGGCTCGCCCTGAGCCTGCCGCCCAAGGGGTGTGTGCGCGTGCTTGAACTGACGGACAGGCAGTATGCCCGGATGCAGATCCTTGTGGGACCGGAAAAGCCTGTGGAGAAAGTGGCCACGCAACAACTCCTGCTTTTTTGAAAAAAAGCGGGTCATGGTGGCGCAAAACAACGATAACCGCCTTTTTCCCGGATGAAGATTTTCCATAATCATCTGTGGAATGAGGCGGTTATCTGTTGACTGAAATAGCACAGTTCAGTCTGGAGGGGAACCACGGCGCCGTGTTCGTCCTTACCCGCGTATTCTTGGAAATAGCACAGTTCAGTCTGGAGGGGAACCACGGCGCACGGTTTCATACCTTCTTGGTTCCTCGCGAAATAGCACAGTTCAGTCTGGAGGGGAACCACGGCTAAAATGGGCCTGTGAAAAGAAGAGGCGGGGAAATAGCACAGTTCAGTCTGGAGGGGAACCACGGCCATGAAGGACATCAGGTCGGGGACGCAGAAGAAATAGCACAGTTCAGTCTGGAGGGGAACCACGGCCGGCGTGGCGCTGTTTCACGCCGATCATTCGAAATAGCACAGTTCAGTCTGGAGGGGAACCACGGCTTTGCGGCCACCGTTTCGCGGGTCCACACTGAAATAGCACAGTTCAGTCTGGAGGGGAACCACGGCTAAAGAAGCGGTAGATAAAAGCATTGAAGAGAAATAGCACAGTTCAGTCTGGAGGGGAACCACGGCAGCATAGACCGGTTGGAGCGGCCACTTAACGAAATAGCACAGTTCAGTCTGGAGGGGAACCACGGCCTTCCGGTGGGTTGGTCGGCCGTGACGGTGGAAATAGCACAGTTCAGTCTGGAGGGGAACCACGGCGATCGCCTTTTCATCTCACCTCGGGCTCCGGAAATAGCACAGTTCAGTCTGGAGGGGAACCACGGCTGGTCCCGTTCCCGGCGGTGCATGACGCGGGAAATAGCACAGTTCAGTCTGGAGGGGAACCACGGCAGGTCGTCACGCGGCTGTCAAAAAACCTACGAAATAGCACAGTTCAGTCTGGAGGGGAACCACGGCAATGCGGCGCGGGGATTAAAGACGCGCACAGAAATAGCACAGTTCAGTCTGGAGGGGAACCACGGCCTGAGGAATTCACGAAGCTCCGGCGAAGGAGAAATAGCACAGTTCAGTCTGGAGGGGAACCACGGCAGTGCCGCCTCGGTTGTGGTCGGGCAAAATGAAATAGCACAGTTCAGTCTGGAGGGGAACCACGGCGATCCTTGAGCGGGAAGCCAAGGGCAAGATGAAATAGCACAGTTCAGTCTGGAGGGGAACCACGGCCCCAAATAGAAACGATCATTTGTCAAAGCCGAAATAGCACAGTTCAGTCTGGAGGGGAACCACGGCGCTCGGTCTATGGTCTCGCTGCGGCGTACAGAAATAGCACAGTTCAGTCTGGAGGGGAACCACGGCGTGCTCTTTGAAGTGGGAAAACGGTGGCGCGAAATAGCACAGTTCAGTCTGGAGGGGAACCACGGCTAACACCCTCCGCACTGCTCGCGGTCAGAGGAAATAGCACAGTTCAGTCTGGAGGGGAACCACGGCATTCTCGCCGATCTGTCGCAGTACCTCACGGAAATAGCACAGTTCAGTCTGGAGGGGAACCACGGCAGGTCGTCACGCGGCTGTCAAAAAACCTACGAAATAGCACAGTTCAGTCTGGAGGGGAACCACGGCTGCCGTTGAGCGAGGGAGAAATTACTTGGCGAAATAGCACAGTTCAGTCTGGAGGGGAACCACGGCCGCCGCCGGTTCGCTGCGCGTCGAGCGCGGGAAATAGCACAGTTCAGTCTGGAGGGGAACCACGGCCATCTCGATGGTGCGGCCGACGGCGTTTTCGAAATAGCACAGTTCAGTCTGGAGGGGAACCACGGCTCAGCAAGGTGCAGTGGCTGCGCAAAGAGGGAAATAGCACAGTTCAGTCTGGAGGGGAACCACGGCAACGTCGGCGACTGCGCGCGCGTGATCGCAGAAATAGCACAGTTCAGTCTGGAGGGGAACCACGGCTGAACGTCCACGGGACCACCCTTAATGAGAGAAATAGCACAGTTCAGTCTGGAGGGGAACCACGGCAGGCCCATACCGCGCCCGTCTCGCTGTCTAGAAATAGCACAGTTCAGTCTGGAGGGGAACCACGGCGCAGGTTTCCGGCTGTTTTTCCGCCTGGGAGAAATAGCACAGTTCAGTCTGGAGGGGAACCACGGCACGGGGGGTGCTTGCTCTACCACCGATACGGAAATAGCACAGTTCAGTCTGGAGGGGAACCACGGCGCCGCTGGGGTGCAGCAGGCTCCGGGCGTGGAAATAGCACAGTTCAGTCTGGAGGGGAACCACGGCGTCTGCGACAGTGCATGGCCATGTTTTTTGGAAATAGCACAGTTCAGTCTGGAGGGGAACCACGGCGGCGCAAGCCTAAAGTACCCAGCCGTTCCTGAAATAGCACAGTTCAGTCTGGAGGGGAACCACGGCTCTGTTCTTCTCTGTGACAGCGGCGTATAAGAAATAGCACAGTTCAGTCTGGAGGGGAACCACGGCAATGAATTTCATGCCGACGGCATAGGCGCTGAAATAGCACAGTTCAGTCTGGAGGGGAACCACGGCTTGGACGACAGACACCTTGAAACACTGTTGGAAATAGCACAGTTCAGTCTGGAGGGGAACCACGGCCCTTTATTGACGAGGTGGTGTAGGCTTATCGAAATAGCACAGTTCAGTCTGGAGGGGAACCACGGCCCTACCCTTCGCACCTCGCCGCGTGGCTGGGAAATAGCACAGTTCAGTCTGGAGGGGAACCTCGGCCGCAGGGGGAGAACCTTGAGTCAAGTTCCCCCCCCCCTGGAATGGCGGCCAGGTCCCCCTTGCCTAGCTCCCGGCGCTGTCCGGCTGGAAGAGCAGGAGATACGTATGGCGGAAGCGCGTTGCCGAGAGCGTGTTGAAGCCGCAGGGCAGGACTACGCCCCGCACGTCCTCTTCCGACAGGCGCATTTCCTTTGGAGGGCCGAATCCGGTCTCCTCCTTCTTGCATTCAATCACCGCAAGACAGCCTGAGGGGCGCAAGACGCGGCGGAATTCCCGGAACATGGCGGCGCAGCGCTCACGCACGCTGCGGATGTGCAGCACGGTGGCGAGCAGGACCACGTCCACGCTGGCGTCATCCAGAGCCAGGGGCGTGGTGATGTCGCAGGCCTGGCCGCTGACGTTGCGTAAATCTTGCGACGCGGCCTCCTCCAGCAGGCAATCGATGGAGCGCTGCACGTTGTCCAGGGCCAGAACGCGGCCGCGCTCCCCGACGCGCCGCGCGGCGTGGAGCGCGTATTCTCCGGCGCCGCATCCGGCGTCCAGCACGTTCATGCCTTGCCGCAGACCGATCTCTTGAAAGACGTGTTCCGCGTCGTGCAGCCACATGCTGCTCGGGCCGTGTCCTTTGCGGACAGCGCCGGGGCGGGTATGGGCCTCCCGGCAATGGTGCGTTGTCATAATCGTAGTTCTCCTGAGGCGCCCCCCGCGTGATTTTGCATGGTATCGCTGGGGCGCAGTATTTTCGCGCATTCTTGGCACACGCCATAGATGCACGTCTGGTGGTTGCGTAGTGCGAAGGCGTTGGTTGCGGCCAGTTGCGCGTAAAGCGCGTCGAGGTCGGGGGAGGCTATCTCCATGGTGCGGCCGCATAATTCGCAAATGAGGTGCACGTGCTGCTGTTTGCCGTAGCGCGGTTCGTAACGGTCCAGCCCGTCGCTGAAGCGTTGCTTTTTGGCTATGCCGGAATCAAGGAACAGCTTCAGCGTGCGGTAGATGGTGGCCACGCCCACGCTTTCGTCCCGCCGCAAGACCTCGTTGCAGATTTCCTCGGGCGAGGGGTGGCCGTCCATGTCCAGGAACACCTCCAGGATCAGTTCGCGTCTGGCCGTGCGGCGCAGGCCGTGCCGGCGCAGATAACGTTGCAGCATCTCGCCGGGGTCGGCGCCGTCCGTTGCGGGGCGCTGGGCGTTGTCCGCATGGAGCGCGTTGGTCGTTTGCATCCGGGCCTCCCATTCATAAGATGTTCAAGGCGGGGATTGGAGCCGCATGCCCGGAGGGGGAAGCCCTCGGCAAGGCGGCGCGCCCCCTCCGGAATTCTTTTTCTCCCATGTGGTTCTTTCCGTTACTCCGAAAGTGCATTCGGGGGGAGAACCTTTCTACAGAAAGGTTTCCCCCCGAACCCCCCTTCCAAAGACTT
>CAZFCK010000201.1:0-9170 GCA_964517355.1 uncultured Desulfovibrionaceae bacterium
CAGGGAAATGCATAAGAGCATCTAGCGCTTTTCAAGCGTGAGATGCTCTAGTGTTTTCCTTTCACTCCGCGGCGTTATCTTCGACGAGCGGGATGTGCTTGTGGAGTATCTCGCGCAACGAGGCGATGCTCACGGGTTTTGCAAGGTAACTGTTCATTCCCGCATCCCAAAACGGGTCGTCATCGTCGGGCTTGGTATGAGCGGAAAGTGCGATTATCGGCAGCTCGCGAATTGCCGGATTCAGATGCGCTCTAATGAGGCGCGTGGTTTCCAGGCCATTCAAAAGAGGCATCTCAATATCCATCAGAATGCCGTCAATCTTATGGTTTTCCAATACGTCAAGAGCCTTGTGGCCATTCTCCGCCAGTTGGCACCCGTAGTTCAGTTTTTCAAGCATACGCTGGAGCATGGTGCGGTTCATCTGATTGTCTTCAACAACCAGCACGGTTGCGTGGTTGCTGGGGGCTGTGGGAATTTTCTGCCAGGAAGGTAGGGCGGATGGATACCTATTGGGTATCTGGAAGCGCATCACACAATGCACTTCGGTTCCCATGCCTTCCTCGCTGAAAAGCTCAATGGAGCCACCCATACGATCAACAAGGCGTTTCACGATGGAGAGCCCAAGGCCGAGTCCCCCGAAACGGCGCGAAAAGGAGCTTTCCGCCTGTGTGAATTGCTCGAAAACACATGTGATTTTTTCCCTGGTTATGCCGATTCCCGTATCTGTCACACAAAACAGCAGGGTGATTGAATCGGAGGTTTCCGGCAATGGGATGACATCCAGGGTTACACTTCCACTGGCAGTGAATTTCAAGGCGTTGCTCAGCAGGTTCAACAAAATTTGACGCAGCCGGTTCATATCTCCGATGACTTGGTCCGGCGCATCCTGGTAGCGGATCGAAAATTGAAGTTTTTTTGCCAAAAACTGTTGATGATAGAGCAGGTCTATGCTTCTGAGCAGTTTCTTCAAGGAAAATGGAGCGTTCAGTATGCGCGATTCACCTGATTCCATGACCGTCAGGTCAAGCAGGTCGTTAATGATGGCCAGCAGTGCGCGACATGACGTATGGGCGGTGTCCGTGTAATTTTTTTGCTCCTGATCCAGGGGAGTGGTGTACAGGAGCTGCAGCATGCCCATGACGCCATTGAGCGGGGTGCGGAGTTCATGGCTTATGTTCGCGAGAAAATCGCTTTTAGCCTGGCTTGCGCTTTCAGCGGCGATGATGGCATCCTGCAAGTGTTGTCTGCTACGTGCGCCGTATACGGCGATTGCGAGAAAATCAGCGAGTTGCTTCACCAACTGAAGGTCGAGCGCCGTGTAATCGCGGGATGATTCGGCAACGGCCAGCAATCCCAGAGGTTCTTCGTTAAAAACCGCTGGAGCCGCGATGAAGCGTCTTGATGCGAGAGCGCTTGGCGGCATGGGCGTCAACGGGGGCAGTTGGTGGGGGCCATTGCTGAAGATAGGTTCACGCGAGTCGATGCAGCGCTCCAACAAGTGCGCGAAGTCGCTATTCCTGTTGACCCCGATGGTATCCCGCTTCACTGTGCATTGTTTCGCATCCAGGACAGCCGCTTTGCCGTTAGGCGCATCTGGGAAGAAAGCCACAAAACCTTGCTCGCTGTGGGTGGCTTCGATTCCAAGGTCGAATATCAAGCCGCACATGGAATCCAGCGTGGATTTTCCGCCAATGAGTTTTTTGGTTATGTCCGCGATGCGCTTGTTGATGAGAGCCTTTTTTTGCAGACGCTCTTCAGCGTTTTTTCTTGAGCTTATATCTTCCGCCACACCAACGGAATGGTAGACTTCGCCTTGCGCATCGAGCACGGGGTATTGGCGTGACAATATCCAGCGCTGCCCCCCGTCTGGCAGCGCGATGCGAAATTCGATATCCAGCGAGGATTTCTGCTTGTAGAGTTTCGACAGGCCGTTTTCGACCCTTTGCCTATCGTCCGGGTGTACCGCTTCGAGAAAGGATCTGGCGTCGAGGTACAGGGAGGCTGTACTACGCCCGTATACGTATTCATATGACGGACTGACGTAGATAATTTTTTCTTCGCGCACATCATGAATCCAGAGAACCTCACGGATATTATCCACAAGAAGCCGGAAGCGCTCCTCGTTCTCGCGATAAAAGCGCTCGGTGCGGTAATGCGCGGTTTCGTCGATGAGAAAGACGGCCGTACCGCTATGCACGCCTTGTTTGCCGTCCAGGGGTAAGGGGACGCAACGAATATGGCGATTTTTTCCCTCCAGGGTCAAAAAGGGAAATTCCTCACTGTACCCTTGTCTCATTGTCTGCGACGCATGAATATGCCGCATGAGAGGCTCCAGAGCGCGTTGGCCCTCCGGAGTGAGAAGGCTTTTTATGCTCCAGCCATAATGGGTTTCAAAGGCCCCGCTGACGCAACGTGGAAAAGCTGTTGCGTCCAAAAAGAGCATGGGGATGCCGCAGGTAGTCTCAAAGGGGGGAAAGCAAATACGGCATTCCTGCATTGAAGGCGAGCGGAGTTGTGGCGCTGGATGCAGCCCCAGCACAAAATCGTCGCCGCAAACTCCGACCTGAAGGATACGGGGCACAGACGCTTCCTTGGCATGGAGCAGCCGCACCCGTTTTCCATGCGCGGTTTTCAGGTTGTGGGGCGCAAGGTGGTTTTCGGGTATTTCGAAAAGGGTGGAAATCTTGGCGCCGATAATAGTCTGGAGAGATTTGCCGCTCAATTGAAGCCATTGTGGATTGGCATAGACGACATTGCCGAGCCCATTGGCAACGGCCAGAGGCACTGGCGCCGCATCAAGCCAGCTTTGCCAGACGCCGGATGTGGGCGAAACCGGGGATACAGGTTGGTTCATGTTGATTCATGGGGAAAAAGGTCCTGTAGTGCTTCCTATGCATGCCTCCACCGGGAAAACATGAAACACATCAATCCGAATGCGGAAGAAAAAAAAGTAAGGGCGTCGTCGCCCGATGCGGTAGCGCATTTTCGTCTTGAAACGAGGCCTGTCTACGACTTTAAGACGGGTTATATTGGGGCTCCGCCCCAAACTCCGCCAGGGGGGAACGCCCCCCTGGACCCGCGAATATCATGTGAAAAATACAAACATGATAAACGGCTATAAAAGAAAAAAAGTTTTGGAGATTCTTAAGAACCTTTATCAAAGGGTTCTTAAGCCGCCGAAGGCATTCCTGTTTCAAAATCGCCCTTTGTTGGTTATTGCGTTTCTTTTGTCAGGGCTTGAGGCAGGATGTCCTGCAGGCTGACTCGCAGCCAATGGGGGTCCCACCATTCCACCGGATTAACGGGGGTACCTCCCAGGATAATGCCGAAATGCAGGTGGTCCCCCCCTGCGAGCCCACTGATGCCGGATTTTCCGACAACCTGTCCCTTTTTGACGATATCGCCTTTGGCCACGAACATTTGGCTGAGATGCCCGTAGAGGCTTTGCAAGCCGAGTCCGTGGTCGATGATGACGACCAGGCCGTATATTCCCATGATATCGGCGAAAACGACACGTCCGTCGTTAGCCGCCGGAATATCGGCATGCCGTACTGAAGCAAGGTCGACGCCGAGGTGGATTTGGTTGTCCACTTCCCGCCCCTGGTAGATGTACGTGCGATGGTCGCCGAACTGCGCTTTTGTGGCGGCTCGCGGCATGCGTTGAAAAGTGCCGTGCCAGAGAGGGGTGGGCGATGTGTCGCGGGAAATGCCATGCAGTGCGTCGCGGTTTGCGGTGCGCACGATGCGGTTGACCTGGAGAAAGCGTTCGAGGTTGGACATGTTCCCGGGTACGGATTGTTGAAATTCCGGCATCTTGCTGTCCAGGAAAGAATCCGGGAGGTTGATGTTGTCCGCGCGGAATTTTTTACCGATGGCGTTGACGTTCAGTGATAGATTGCTGCTGTTGCCTGCTTGGTCCGTGGCCACGAGAACGGCGCGGAAACTGTCCGGCGTCATATAGTAGGGAAAGGGGAACAGGCAGGCGTAGGTACCGTTTTCTTGTTGGTATCCTGGGAAAAACATATCGCGGACATAGACGCCGCTTGATACGCCGTCTTCGTTCAGGGAATAGGCCACAGCCCCGGCGCCCCCTTGGTTTATGTTTTGAATGATGCCCTGAAGAATCAGTTTCGGGGGGATGGAGTCGAAATCATAGGGTTGTTCGAGGCGTACGCGGTTGCCTTTGCCGAAGTTGGCGTAGGAGTCGTCCTGCACAGAAACCACGAGGGTAAAGGGGCCGTTATCAAGCTGCACGTTTTGCAGTGAGGCCTTTTCAAAAATTTTAAGCTGGGCTTTGGGGTAGCTTTTTTCAAGGACTGGAAATTCGGCGTCGCCCTGGCGCACCGAGATATTCATGGACTTGATGCCCGAGCCCTCGTCGCAGGCCTCAATGAGGAATTCCGTAGACGGGGAAACCGCGGGTTGTTGGGGGGAGACGAGCACTTCCGGGTGCTGCATGTCCTTGAGGAGAAAGTAAAGCGCACCGCCCAACACAGCCAGAAAAAGGAATATCAGGATGGAAAAGCCCTTACGAGTTGACGAAGACATCTGAACTCCGGTTGAATCTCACGGTTATAGTTGTCTCGTTTTTCTGGCTGCTCAGGATTCGCCTAGAGCGTCCATCAGCGAGATGGTTAATTTAAGGAAATCCGCTTCAGTAATGATGCCCACGAGCCGTTCGTTTTCCACAACTGGCAGACAGCCGTATTTGTGGTTGAGAAGAATCTCGGCGGCATCGCGAACATCCATCTCCGGATCCACGGATGTCACATCGGTGCGCATGATTTCGGCTATCGGGATGCCCGCGTCTATTTCATCCTGAACGACCTTGTCCACTTCGGCAAAACGGGAAATACTGGCCTGAAGGATGTCGCGGTGGGTGAGCAGGCCCAAAAAGACATTGCCCATACTCACAATGGGTATGTGGCGAATACGCGCAAGCGACATCATGGAGCGTGCCGTTTTCAGCGTATCCGTTGTCTTGAGAGAGAAAATTTCGGTGGTCATCATATCTTTGACTTTCAGCATAATAGGGCTCCGTGGGTTGTCATGGCGCTGCCGATTGTTGAGTCCCCAGACTAGCATTAGGGGCATGGCGCAGGCAAGAGGCCGATTATGACGAATAAAAACGAGTGTTCCAGGGAGGCTTTGTTTTTGACCCGCATAATCGGGATCTGGAGCGGAAAACGGGGAACAGGGATCCGGTCTCCGTCTTGGCGCCGCAGAGTAATTATGAATCGCTTATTTTTATTTCAATAAATTAAATATGTTATAAAAAACTCTCCGCTAGCGCATTTTCGCCTTGAAACAAGGCTCTCCCCTGAAACAATTTCCAATTGTTCCAAGGAAATGCATAAGAGCATCTAGCGCTTTTCAAGCGTGAGATGCTCTAGGAAGGTCGTTATGAAGAAGTCCCAGGAGCGAGTGTCGCCATCATTTTTTGCAGAGTCTCCAGTACCACGGGTTTTTCCAGATAGCCGTCCATTCCAGCGGTGAGAAACGTCTCTCTGTCGCCTGCCATGGCATAGGCTGTGAGGGCGATAATGGCGATATCGGCGTTCTCTTTCCCGGCCTCGCCGTCTCTGATGCGCCGCGTGGCCTCCACGCCATCCATAACAGGCATTTGCACGTCCATGAGAACGATGTCGAAAGCTTTGCGGCGCAGAGCCTCAAGAGCTTGTTTACCATCCTCAACAGTGTGGACGGTGCATCCGATTTTTTCCATGAGTTTGACCACCACATTAGCGCTCACGTGATCGTCTTCGGCCAGAAGAATGGTGCGGGGGCGAGACGAGGCGACGTACGGCTTCGGGATTTGCTGTGTCGCCAGACTTTGCTCGGCTTCGATGCCGAACTGAAGACAGACATGAAAGGAGGATCCCACCCCCAGTGTCGATTCCACGCACATGGCGCCGTCCATAAGTTGTACGAGACGTTTGACAATGGAGAGTCCCAGGCCCGCCCCCTGAAAGTGACGTGTGTAACTCCCTTCAACTTGTGTGAAAGGCTCAAACAGGGAGTCCAGCGAGCTGTCCGGAATGCCGATTCCGGTGTCTGTAATGGAAAAAAGCAGGCGGAGTTGCCCTTGGCGATACGAGGGGAGCGCGTGAACGGCGGCGACGACGGAGCCGGAGGTGGTGAATTTGAGCGCGTTGCCCACGAGATTGTTGAGTATCTGGTGGAGCCGGGCCGGGTCGCCACGCAACCGAGAAGGAATTTGCGGATCGGCAATGAATTGCAATGCGATGCCGGTTTGATTGGTCGCGGGACGAAAGATTTGCTCCACGGCCCGAAGGATGTCGGCAAGTTCGAAAACTTCGTTGCGGATTTCCATTTTACCGGATTCGATGCGGGACATGTCCAGAATATCACTGAGCAATCGCGTGAGGCGCGTGCATGAGAGAGTTGCCATTTCAACGCATTCATGCTGCTCGCTATTGAGGGGAGTGGTGCCTATGAGTTGCAGCATGCCCATAACGCCGTTCAGCGGTGTACGCAGTTCGTGGCTCATATTGGCGAGAAACTCTGTCTTTGCCGCGTTAGCCGCCTCGGCCACCTCTTTGGCCTTGAGCAGTTCTTCTTGTTCGTACTTGCGTTGGGTTATATCCTGCGCCGCTCCCATAACGCCCATGACATGGCCGTGGGCGTCGAGCACGCGCGTAGTGGACAGGCTGATGTCCACAGAAGATCCGTCTTTGCGGCGGCGTACAAGCTCAAGTCCAACAATTGTTTCCCCTCGCATGACCCGATTTCTGATGTGCAGAAACTCCTCTTGATGGTCCTTGGCAACGATGGGGAGGGGTTTATGCAGCACTTCTTCGGCGCTCCAGCCGAAAATTCTATGGGCCGAGGTGTTCCAGCGCTGGACGCGGCCCTGAAGATCAACGCTGTACAAAGCCACGGGGGAGCATTCGATTATGGACTTTTGAAATTCTTCGCTCAAGCGGAGCCGCTCTTCAGCCTTTTTTCGGGACGTGATGTCAAAGATGCATGAGTAGAGCATCTGTTTTCCCTGGATGGCCACAGGGCCGCTGTAGACCTCCACATCTCGAATTTCACCGTTGGACAGTTTATGCTGGAAAGCAAAAACCCCTTTTTCCTTTTCACGGGCCGCAGTGATTTCCTTTGTGAGGGCCTCCTGAGGAAGTGTATTTATTTCAGCGAGTTTTTTTCCCCGTAGCTCCTCCTTGCTCCATCCGTAATACTGGATAGCGGTGTTGTTTCCTTCAACGACCTCGCCGTTTTCCGGATCGATGAGCAGCATGATGACTTGGCTTTCCATAAACAGGGAGCGGTAAAGTGATTCGCTTTCCAACAGCGCTTGCTCCGCCTGTCTGCGCGGGGTGATGTCCTGATGCGTGCCGGACATCCTCAAGGGAAGATCGTCTTGATCCCTTTCGAAAACTTTTCCTTGATCAAGCACCCACACCCAGTGCCCATTCTTGTGAAGCATTCTCATTTCAGATTCGTAGCGTTCGGTTTGGCCTTTAAAGTGCTCTTCAACAAGCCTTTTCGTATGCGTCAGGTCGTCCGGATGACAGAGGCGCATCCATTTCTCTACGGTCACGGGAAGCAACGAGTCGAGCGTATAGCCCACTATCGCCGCCCACTGTTCGTTTACATAAAGCTCTCCGGTTTTAATTTGCCAATCCCAAAGTCCCAGGCCTGTTCCCTCCACCGCCAGGGAAAGTCGTTGCTGACTTTCCCGCAAGGCCTCAGCGGCCTCCATTTGTTCGGTGATGTCTCTAAAAATGCCGAGAAAATAATCGTGATCGCCTAAAGAAAATTGCGCGCCTTGCACCGAGGCAAGCCTTATTTCGTTGCTCGCGGTGATGACGGAGATACGCTCGATGGAACAAGGACCGTCGGCCATCTGCTTGAATTCGGGAAGAAAACCATCAGGATCAAGCAGGGCGGCTTCATGGAACGTGCTATGGTGGAGGCCGATCAATTCTTTGCGGGAACGGCCGAAAAAAAGCTCGGCGGCCGGATTGCATTCGACGATCAGGCCGGTTTCACGGTCCGCGACAAGCACGGGGTCCTGCACTGCGGAAAAGAGTTTCCGGTATTTTTCTTCGTTTTCACGGATGTCCTTTTCGTGCAACTCCCGTTTGAGGCGGTTGACCATCAATCTGCCGACAAGGGCCGTCCCCAGAGGATAAATAAGCAATACAGGCAAGGTGATGCGTTTGAGGACAAACAGTGCGATCTCTGCGGGAAGCGTGAGCATAAGGGCCAGCATGGCGACATGAATGGCAAGACCGAAAAGAAACAATTCTCTCCAAGACATTGCGGCGAGCTTCTTGCGCAGCGTGTGCCGCCAAAGCAAACCAATGCCCCCGGTCGCGAGAATGACCGAGACTCCTGTCCAGGCGCCTGCGCCGCCCTGGAACAGACGATAGACCGAAGCCATGGCCATGGCGATGATTGTGGACAGCGTGCCGAAAAAGAGACCCGAAACGCCAAGCAGGATGGAACGGGTATCAAAGACAACCCCGGGCATCAACGTCCAGGGCGTGGACATGAGAACGAGGCAGATGGCGCCGAGGATTATGCCCGCGGCAATCTGCCGGGGGCTTTGATGCCCCACTTTCCAGCGGGCTGCGGTAATGTCGAAAAGCAAAGCCGCCGCCAACAGTAGTGAGGCGTTTTGGGCCAAAGCGATAAATGAATGGCTTTCCATGGGCTGCGCCTGTAGTTGCCTGTTTTCATCATATGATAAATACCACTGCGATAAGAGAACACCATTTATTAAATATGGTAATCCGCAAAAGCGCGCAACCGGCATTTGAAGTACGCATCTTGCTATGTGTAACGCATGGGGAGGACTATGCAGCGATTATGATTGATACGTGCGGATGAGAAAATTTAATCCTGCCGGCAAGTTTTGTTGTCAATACGGCCGTTGCGCCTTCCCGCAAGAGCAATACGACGTTTCTCAAAGGCTCCTTTGATTGCGCGGGGATGAGGAGGGATCTTATTCGATTTCTAACTCACAACTGCGTCCTGCAGTTTTGATTTACTGCACAAATGAAAAGCGTGGTTATCAGTTGTGCAGCGAACTACTTTGTATTTCGAGCGCACCGTCCTGGCGCGCTATCCAATTTCATTTAGCTCATTTTCGCCTTGAAACAAGGCTCTCCCCTGAAACAATTTCCAATTGTTCCAGG
>CAZFCK010000202.1:0-9104 GCA_964517355.1 uncultured Desulfovibrionaceae bacterium
ATGAAGGGGTGATTATCTCACAATTGGCTCCATACACGAAATTCCTGACACTCCTCTTTATACCAGCCAGTGCGTACAATCTGGGCCAGACCGTAAGCATCGCTTGCATCAGTCTTGTTGACTTGCATGGAAAGAGCCGCCTTTGCATGACGCGCATCCAAGCAGACTACCGGAAGGCCCATTTCCTTGAAACTGTGCCAGTGCCAAGTGGACAGCGGACCAGTTTCAAAACCGATTTTGATCGCTTCAGGTGCTTTGACGCTTAAAGCCTTGGCAATTGCTTCGGGCTTAGAGGAAGTTTTACCTTGCCACACTGTATTACCGTTCTCGTCAAGGGCACAGATGCTGGTCTCATCCAATGAAACATCAAGTCCTACATAATGGGCCATGAGGGCTCTCCTTTCCGGCGTTAAGGTGTTTGAGGCTGATTATCGCAAACCTCGTTGCAAGGGGGGAGAGCACCCCTCGCGATTATTCTATGTCCACAATTGCAGGGGAACTTTATACATTGGATCATCAATTATTGTTGTCTGATGCATTGAATAAATTGGAAGTGACGGTATATTTTTTTTACATATGTGAAAAAAATCACCTACTTTTGATCTATGAAATATCGTGCTCGTTCTGAATCTGTGCTGAGCTGGTAGTATGAACGAATTGAGAGCAGATAAAAAGCCCGTTGTGCTAATCCGCCGCGATTTCCACCTTCATCGGTGTGCCAGGCTCAAGCGTAATTCATTTAGCTGCCATATATGTCAGGATATTTGTCCAGCCAAAGCCATTGAATTCAATGAAACGGGTCCTGTGCTCTCCACCGGCTGCTTGGGTTGCGGGCTGTGTATTTCGGCCTGTCCCAACGGCGCCTTTGGGGACCCTTTCAGAATCGCCGTCACGCCTCCGCGCGATTATTATTTCTGTTCCGGATTGTGGCCGGAGGGCCCTGTGGGTTCAGCCCGTCTGAGTGAGCCATTCATTCCCTGTGCGGGTTCCGTAACCCTTTCCACATTGTTTCAGCGCTGGTTTGAAGGCACAGCTGCCCTGAGGATCATCACCGGAGACTGTGCGTCCTGTTCCTTCCAGGCTGGACGGGGCTTGTTTGAAAAAGAACGCGCCATTATTTCCCAAATGCAAGGATGTATCGACGGGCCTGAATTCAAATTGGAAATCAACCGGGCCACCGAATCCGAATTGGCCGAGGCGAAGGCCCTCCGCGCTGGCCTGATGCGAAAAAGACAAAAAGATGCCGAATTTTCAAGACGGGATTTGGTGTTCGGCTTCCGCAAAGTGTTCCAAGCCGCCAAAGGTGATGCGGCTCCTGTGCTAACCCCTCCCAGAACCATGCCCAAATGCGGCGAAGCCCTGCCTGGCAGGGAATTGATCCGGCAATATATCCGCAATAATCCTGAGAAGAAGCTGCCAGGGGTCAAATCTGACTATTTCCATAAAATAGAAGTGGGCGACCAGTGCCGGCTATGCGGGGTGTGCACCCGGGTCTGCCCTTCCGGAGCCCTTCGGCTACAAAGGGAAAATGACAGGTTATCGTTATGGAAAGAACAGGCTCTTTGCAGCGGCTGCGGCCTGTGCCAGCAGTTATGCCCATGTTCCGCCTTGACCGTAACCTCGGGGCTAGATATGTGCGAGGTCGCTGCCGAGCCTGTCCGGGCCCAATCCCTGCCCCTGATCACCTGCATCTCGTGTAACAGACAATTCATAGACCATAACGCTGGACCGGTTTGCCCGGCCTGCCAAAAAAACGAACATCTAATGAACGACGCGTTCCGTCTGATATGGGGAGAAAACACCGATGCCAGCTAAGCCTGACCTAACTGACCGACTTGGAGAATGCAGCCTGGATTCTCCCGGCTTTCACAGTCTGCGCGAGGCATTATACACCCTGCTCGCGCATTGCTTCGGATTTGAGATAGATCAGAACGCCTGGGCGGCTTTGGGCCAGCTCAAGGATATGACTGAAGCATATCTGGACTGCCTGGGCGGACCGGACCACCAACTGCAGCAGGAGGCCGCGGACCTCGGCCAGCTCATAGAGGAACTCACGGCTGGCGGCGGCGAAAAGCACCTCCTGTATCTGGCCCGGGAATATGCCTCCAGCTTCCTGGGGGTGGGCCCGAATACGATCCCGTTATGCGAGTCGCACTATACGGACAGCAATCACGCCGGCCAGGACAGTCCGGCCCTGAGGGTTAGAAGACAGTATCAAAGGGCGGGATTGACCAGGAGCGAAAGCTTTAATGAACTGGAAGACCATTTGAGCATGGAGCTTTCCCTTATGGCCCATCTCAGCGCACGCAGCAAGCAAGCCGCTGAAAACAGCCCGTACGAGGCCAGGAAACTGCTTGAATGGCAATCGGATTTTATACAGGGGCATCTTTTGAACTGGATTCCCGCATTCAGGAGCAAGGCTGCGCAGATGTCACCTGCAGGGTTCTATGCCAAAATTGCTTGTTTTACCGACCGTTTTCTGGAGCTGGAGGACGCCTGGATCGTTCAAGAGCAGCAGTCGATTCTACATGGAAACACAGAGGCACCCCAAAAGTTGACAATTGATTGACCCAACCTAGGGCTTTATTGCCCATCGGGCAAGAGGAGGTTACTTAATGTTTAACAAGGCGATACCCAGACGCACCTTCATGAAGGCTGGCGGCAGTGGCTTGCTCGCGCTTTCCCTGGGGCCAAAATTCCTAGTGCCGGAAGCGAAAGCCCAGACCTCCGCCGAGCCCAAGGCAGAAGTGGGCTACACCTTTTGCGATGGCTGTAACCACGTGCCATTCTGCGGCATTCAATTTCAGCATCAAGATGGTCTGATAACCAACGTTGAACCTTGGCAGGGGTATCCCGCCACGCCAATCTGTTCCAAGGGCTATGCCACCATGCAGCGGCTCTATAACCCAAAACGGCTGAAATACCCCATGAAGCGGACCAATCCCAAGGGGTCCTCCGACCCCGGATTCGTCCGCATCAGCTGGGATGAGGCCTATGATTCCATCATCAAGCAGATCAACCGCATCAAGGAACAGTATGGCCCCCACTCGGTGTTTTTCTATGCAGGCGACCCCAAGGAGCCCAGAGCCGCGATCCAGCGCCTGGCTGCGGTCTATGGTTCGGTCAACTACGGGTGTGAGAGCTCGACCACCTGCCGCAGGTCCGCCATGCTGGCCGAGTTCCTGACCTATGGCTTCGGCACCATGGGCAATTTGCCCAGCGAGGAAACCAAGGTCATGCTGGTCTGGGGAACTAACCCAGCCTATTCGGGCCAGCCTCATATGTGCCATGGCAAGCTTATGGATGCCAAGGAGCGCGGAGTCAAGTTCATTGTGGTCGACCCCAGGATCACCCCTACGGTGAGCACCTTGGCCGACATTCATCTTCAGGTCCGGCCCGGCACCACCGCCGCCCTGGCAGCGGGGCTTATGCACGTAATTTTCAAGGAGAACCTGGAAGACAAGGACTTTTGCGCAAACTACATTCACGGCATAGAAGAGTTGAAGGCTTATGTGGCTGATTTCGACCCCAAAAGGGTGGAAAAAATCACAGACGTGCCTGCCCAGCTCATAATAAACGCCGCCCGCTTGTACGCCTCAAACGCTCCGGGCGGGCTGATGACCAACGCCCAAGCCACCACCCACGATCTTAACGCTTGCAACAACCATCGCGGGCTGCTTATGGTTCCGGCCGTCTGCGGTTACATTGATGTGCCCGGCGGTATCACAAAACCCACCAACCCATTGGAAGGCATGGCCGGCCCCTGGGCCAATGGACCGCCTAAATTCTCCATGCGCAAACAGAGGCTGGCTTGGTCGGAGCATCGGTTGGATGCCAAGTATTACCCGGTCTGGGCCGAGAAGATTTGGGAGATCCAGGGCAACCACATCGTGGAATCCATCAACGAAGGTAAACTCAAGGCCTTTTTGGGCTGGGGGCTGAACCTCATGATCTGGCCGCAGTCCCATGAGTATATGGAGGCCTTTGACAAGCTGGAATTCACCATGGCCGTGGATTATTTCTACCGCCCCTGGACTCACAGCCATGTGGATGTGTTGCTGCCAGCCGCCATGAACTATGAACGCCTGGCGCCTTTTGCGGTGTTTGGCCGCACGCTTTACGCCCGCACCCCGCTCAAGCCCCAGGGCGAGTGCCGGGAGGACTGGCGGATCGCCTTGGAGTTGGGCACCCGCCTGGGCCACGGCAAGACCTGTTTCAATGGCGATCCGGAAGCTGCCTGCAATGAGATCCTCAAAATGTGGAACCTGACCTACGACGATCTGCGTAAGGCCCTGCCCAAGGGTGTAACCGTGCCGGCCAAGAAACCGGAAGCCTTTGAAAAGCACAAAAAGGGGGTCAAGTTCGGCACCTCCACCGGAAAGATAGAGGCGGTTTCCGAGGTGCTCAAAAAGCATGGCCACCCGGCTCTGCCCGAATACAAGGAGACCATGCCGACCAGTGAGGAATATCCCCTGATCCTGGTATCGGGATCCCGGATTCCCTACATCACCCACAGCAAGTGGCGCAAGGACTCCCCCTGGCTGCTTGAATTACAGACTGAACCGGTCCTGACTCTCCATCCCAAGGATGCCGCCAATCGCGGCATCAAGCAGGGCGATAAAATCAGCTTGAAAACCCAGTGGGGACAGATCGAGGTAGTGGCCAAACCGACCGTCCTGATGAAGGAGGGAGTGGTCGGCATGATGCATGGGTGGGCCAAAGCTAATATCAATGAGCTGATTCCCAGGCAGTTCGACCCGATTTCGGGCTATCCGCCCTTTAAAGACACTCCGTGCCAGGTGGTGAAAGCTTAGCCCCACTTGCTTAAAAAAAGGGATGATTGCAATGCCTAAATACGGAATTATTGTAGACTTGAACCGGTGCACGGGCTGTATGACCTGTGTCATAGCCTGTAAAAAGGAAAACTTGACCCGGCCTGGTGTGAGCTGGAACAAGATTCTGGAACTGGAAAACGAGCTTTCCGATTCTATAGTGTTCATAAGAAATTCCTGCATGCACTGTGAAGATCCGCTATGCGTGCCTGCTTGTCCGGTGGGGGCCATAAAGAAGCGGCCCGACGGGATAGTGATTATTGACCAGGATGAATGCGGCGGAGCAGGGGACTGTGTTGAGGCGTGCCCTTATGGCGCCATCACCATAGCCCCGGAGAAAAAATACTTCCCGGGCGACAAAACCCACCTGGATGATCTGGCCACGGGCCACCGTAACCACGAACCCGACCTAGGCTCCAAATGCACCATGTGCGCCCATCGGGTGGATAAAGGGCTCCAACCGGCCTGTGTGGCGTCATGCCCTTCCAAGGCCATGATTTTCGGTGACTTGGATGACCCTAACAGCGAAATCCGTAAAAAGCTGCCAGAAGCTGCTCCCCTGCTGGCCAATAAAGGGACCTATCCCAAGGTCAACTACATTCTGCCGCGCAATAGGGCCAAAGGGGTGAACCACAGGGTGCAGGAAAACCCCGCCATGATGCGCTTCTAGCCTGATACGTACACGTTCTGTGAATGTGGTTCCGGCTTTGGCCGGAACCACATTTTTTTATTCAGAGGAAAATGCATCCACCACTGATGATGTTATTTTATGTTGCCTGCTATGATTTAACCAAAGCAGGCAAAGCTTTGAATGTATATGGAGTTGATTGAGTATTATTTTTTACTGGAGGTTGTCGACCTGATTCCTAAATTGAGTCCTAATACTGGCGTAAATGGCGCTGGCGGGAATTGAGAGGGGCCATCACACTCCGTAGGTTTTCTAAATGAATAGGCACCATAACCGACGGAGGTGGCTGAGAGCCTCTTCCCCCGGATCGCCTAGCGGCCCCTGCGCTAGTATGAGCGCTTCTGTAAAGGAGGCGCCCTGGGGAAGCAGCTGAACAGCGAAGGCCTGTGGGACGACCTGCAACGCCTGAAACTGAACCGGTCCGCCGAAACATCAAAGGTCACAGCTGCCGGCCGCGGGACCAGTCCATCACCCAAACAGGCCCCAATTGCCAGGATTATCCCGCCGATGCCGCCAGGTGTAATAGCCGCTGCGTGACACCCCAAATGCCTCACATTGAGCAGCAATGCTGAATTTGCCTGTGTTGCCAGCCATGAATGCGTACTTCACTTCAGGCTTTTCGCAAAGTACGCGCTTGCCTTTTTAAATATTTCGATCTCCTCGGCCTGCTTGGCAAGCTGCCGCTTCAGCCTGCCATCTTCAATGGCCAGTTCCTTCTCAGTCTCACTGCGGCTGGCCTCATACCTGGCTTTCTTGCGCCAGGCGTAAAGCTGGGATTCATGAAGGCCTAGTTGCTTTGCTGCCCCTCTCACTTCAACCTGCTCAGCCAAGCCAAGTGCCTCTGTCTTGAACTCCGCCGAGAAACGACGGCGGGGACCTTGCTTCCGATTTTTCTGTGATGCCATGGAACACATCCGTAAAGCAAATTACTCGCTTCTCTGAGTGTGGTCCATTTGGTCAAGGAATAAATCTATTAATAGCCGTTTTCCTCTTTTAGATAAGGCATCAAACAATAAGCAATCACGCCTTCAAGCTTCTCTTCGCGCTCAGCAATTTTTGGCGCATGGATGTAGATCGAGAATCGGCGTTCCTAATCTTAACGAGGTAGTTTTTGCTACAAGCGAGTAGCCAGGTTCAACGCCAATCCCCGAAAAGCGTGGTTGCATTATTTGCAGTTCATAAAGGTTTATCTTTCCCTCAAACCACAGCAGGATATGCCGGATTATAAACCTCACCAGTTCTCAAAAATTTGTACGCAAAAACTAACAGCCTTCTGGCCAGGGCAACCGCCGCCACCTTCCAGCCCCGTTTTACGATCAGCCTTTTGGCCCATTTACGCAATGACGGTGTGAGACGTTTACTTCGCATTGCCACCCAGCCTGACTGAACCGAAAAGTGACGCATCAAGCTGCGGCCCTGTCTGGTTATCCCTCCCCGGCGCTGCATAGAACCGCTGTCGCGGGACGATGGAATCAAGCCCGCATAGCTGGACAGCTGATTTGCACGCTTAAATCGCTTCACATCTCAGATTCCGCTAAGAATACCCATGGTGACAATGGGGCCGAATCCAGGCATCTCATATAGCAGCTCTGCTTCCGGCCAATCACTCAGTTCCTGATTGATCATGGCATCAATATCTTGCCTTTGCTTTTCAAGGTGCTCCAAGATGCTGCGATGCGTGACCAAGAGCGGCTTCATCCACAAGGGGACTGCCGGATTGTCCAGAACTGTTTCCCAGTTTTTCTCTTTGGGCCACTGACTCTTTTTTAGCTCAACACCAACCGAACGCAGCATTGCCTTTGCCATGTTTATGCTCATGTTTTTTTTGTTTGAGAATGTGCTGCCTGGTCTGCATCAAAGCTCTGGCCCGGCGGGTCTTTTGGTCTGGAACGCTGACCGCAATCCGTTGTGCCAAACCACCACCCAGACCTTCGGCAAGCGCTCTGGCGTCATGGCGGTCACTCTTTTTCTTGCTGTCCGAGATCATCTTGAACTGACGGGCATTAACCACAACCGGCTCAATTCCGGCTACTCGAAGAACATCAACCGCCCACCAGGTCATGCATCCGGTCTCAAGCGTAACTTCTAAACCATCAGCAAGCCAATCTTGTACAGCTTCCAGCCAGCCGGCTTCACCACTGGGAACTGTAGCGCGGCGAATCACTTTGCCTTCTTCATTGATGGCGCAATAAGTGGTGGTCTTCTTGTGTACGTCCATGCCAACATAAATCATGGTCTTCCCTCCGGTTAATGGTCCATTCTTTCCCAAGACCATTATCCCAAACTGGGGGATGACCACATTCATCACATCTTAACTCGGTGTCCGGCAAAGATGCGCTGGATCAGTGCGGGCGGGGCATGATCCCCGCCCGTTTTCCTGCCGACTATGCCTCCAAGGACAGGCCGAAGTAAGCCATCAGCTTCATGGCCCTGGGATTATCGGCCAGGCGCTGTTTGACCGCCTGTTCCATTTGATCGCTTACCCCGTTCTGATTCTGCACGATCTCCCGGTAGTAATCGCTTGCGTCCTTTATGCCGTGGTTTTTAAGCTCCTGGCTGAAGTACTTATGCAAAGTTGAGTTGTATTCGGCCAGGTCCTTTTTCCCCTGGTTGCTGAGCGCGTCATAGGCGGCCTGGCGGGTTTCGGAATAATAACCCCCGATCTGGGTGTCCACCATGTTGAGTTCCGAGCAAAGGTCGGCGTACCAGCCGGGCAAAGAATAGGCCTCCACGGGAAGTATGGTTTCCTCCTCCTCCTGCGGATCCGATTCCGCTCGGGTCATGGCCTCTTCATGGCTTTTTTGGATCAGCGCCCGGGCCTCATCCGAAATTTGCACGGTGTCCTGGGTCATCACACCTTGTGCCGAGCCCTTTTCCCCCGCGCCCACAGCCATCCGGCCCCGGCTCACATTGTAGACATAGTCACTGGCTTGAGTGCTGGATACCTCCATGACAATCCCTCCCCGATTTCTGGCAGCTTGGCAATCCGGGTGTTAAAAAACGCAATAAACATGCCAAGTGCTTGAAATATTACATTTAGTATATACAGCTAGTTGGCGGGGCAGTGCTGTTGTCTGGTCCGCAGAAAGGGGAAAGAACTTCCCCTTTGGGCGCCAATTGGGAAGAAAGTGATGGCCATCGGCCGGGGGGCCGTTGGCAAAAGCCCCCCGGCTGGTAGCCCGATGGAGGAGAGAAAAAGTCTTATTTTGTTTTTAGCGCCTGGTTAAGGCCCAGGGCGTTGTTGATCTTGTGAGCCCCGGTGTGGGTCAGGTCCTCGCGTTTTAAAAATATGCGGGCCCCGCCCAGTTCTTTGGAGAAGAGGTGGTCCCCAAAAGTCGGACAGGTGGTTAAGGTAGAATTGGCCGAGAAAGATGGAGGATGCAAATGGCCAAACGTAAAACCCACAGCGCCTCTTTCAAGGCCAAGGCGGCATTTGAAGCGATTAAGGGCGAGATGACGATCGCCGAGTTGTCGTCACCGAGGTCCACCCCACCATGATCACCAAGTGGAAAAAGCAGGCCATGGACGATATGGCCGACACCTTTGCCAAGGGGGGCCGCAGCCCCCGGCAAGACGACCAGGAA
>CAZFCK010000203.1:0-9058 GCA_964517355.1 uncultured Desulfovibrionaceae bacterium
CGGCTGCCGCTAACAAAGGGTTTCCCCTCTCGCATTTTCTTTTCGAAACGAATTTTGAAACACAGCCTCATTTAGAAATGGAAAATGGTATTACGATGTCCTAAAAACGCATCCGTTCAAAGGTCATATCCGCGAGATCGAAAAACAAAACCCGGCCAATAGACTTTTCCTCGGTAAGCAGCCTCAATATTTCAGCGGCTTGCAGCGATGCGGCCATATGGACGCAGGGCCCCTGCGTTCCGAGGGCGTCTTCTGCCGCCGTTCCGGGGTCCGTCGATCCTGCCTGGCCAAAAAGCAATTCAGGTCCCATATCCCCTGGAAAAAAAACACCAACGACTCCGCTGGAGCCGGCCACCGCAGCGCTGACCATGGGCACCCCCGCCTCCTGGGCGGCGCTCCAAAGGGCGGGGCGGCATTCCAATCCCCCTAAGGCGTCCACCACCAGATCCACGCCGCGCATCAGCTCCGCCATGCGCTCACGGTCCAGCTTTTCATGCAGGGCGCGGCAGTTCACCCCGGGATTGATGTTGCGGGCCCGCTCCTCCGCCGCAACGCTCTTCGGCTGGCCGAGCGTCTTGAGGCTACACAACAACTGCCTGTTGCAGTTGCTCTCCTCGAACACGTCGCCGTCGGCGGCAACGATAGCCCCCACGCCTACCCTGCACAGCAGTTCAAGCAGGGTTCCCCCAAGTCCTCCCAACCCGACCAAAAGCACTTTGGAGCGCAGCAGCTTGAGTTGCTGGCCGATCGTATAGGCCTTGAAATTGCGCGCGTACCGTTGCGGTATGATTTCCCGCTCCAAAGCCGCTATTTCCACTTCCTGCAACGGCATACCGTAGCTGCGCGCGATATCGCAGGCGGACTGCAGGGACAGACTCCGGTAGAGCTGGCCGTCAGGCATGTGATTTTCTTGCGCGACCCGGGCAATGTCCTCGTCAAATGCTGGCGTCTGCATCGCGTTAATCCTTTATGAACGAACAATTGTTGAAGCATGTTGATAAATCATGCGGATGGGCGGAGAGAGAATCCTTCCCCTTCAAGCACTTGGCGGGAACTAATCGTATCAAGACGTGTTTCCACCCTGCCCGCCATTGGTGAAACGCTGCGCGTTCCGCCACAGGGCATGGGTCCAATACGCGGTCACCGCACCGAGCCAGGCCCCTGCCAGGACATCGGAAGGATAATGCTTGAGGGCCAGAACCCTGGCCGCCCCGACCAGGCAAGCGAGACCAATGAAAAACGCTGTCCAGCGTCGAAAAAGCAAGGCCAGGGCCGTGCATAGCGCGAATATCCGCGTAGTGTGCCCCGAGGGAAAAGAATTGCGCTCCCACACGTGGGAAAACCACGTGAACCCGTAGCAGGTTCCATCAAACAACAGCTTGGGGCGGCATCTTCCACAGATATATTTCACCCCTTCCACCAGAATCATAGCCACACCGACAGCCAGACAAACATACAGCACTCCGCGCGCCCAGCCTGCTGCAGAGGCGGCGTTATCGTCCCGCAGCAGACGGAGAGCCCCCACGACAAAGCCCGTGCCCAGCAAGAGATAATAATACGTGCTGTTCGCCAGTTGGCTGACAACGCCCGCAGCGTCATGAATCCATGTGCCTTTCAATCCCTGAGCGCCCCACGCTATGGGGCGGTCCAAAAACACGTATGCGAGCACAACTGCCGCAAAAAGAGGCGCCAATGAAATCAGGGTGGTGTTTACTATACTCCTGCGCATATGCGTATCTACCCCATAACCGCACCATGCCGCAAGAGAGCCACATGCTTGCGCCCACGATCAACTACGGCTGGACGCGCGCGATGCGCCCCCTCCGGACAACAGGTGCCTCCTTCCACGCCAAGTGCTATGGAGCATCACTGCCGAATGCCGTCCATAATGCCGTGCAGACGCTGTGCGAATTCCGAGACTTCATGAACCGCCTCATTTGACCGCAGCATGGCTTGCGCCGTGGTAGAGGAAATACTCCTGATCTCCTCGGTGGCCGCGTGTATTTGCTGGCTCGTGGCGGATTGCTGTTCTGAAGCCGTTGCTATGGCCTGAATCTGGGATGTGGTCCGCCACACCATGCTGACTATGCCGGTAAGCGCCACCCTGGACTTGCCCGCCAATTGCGTGCTGCGCCGCACGGACTCCACCGCCCGGTTGGTGACGCTGGAATTTCGTTTGCTGTCTTTTTGAATGGAAGAAACAGCCTGCCCCACCTGTTTGGTCGCGGCCATGGTTTTTTCCGCGAGTTTCCTTACTTCGTCGGCCACCACGGCAAAACCCAACCCTGCCTGGCCCGCGCGTGCCGCTTCTATGGCCGCGTTGAGCGCCAGGAGGTTGGTTTGATCCGCAATATCGTTGATCACCTGGAGAATGGAGCCGATATCCTGCGCTTGCCGCACCAGTTGCTCGTTGCTCTGCAACAATGATGTTGCGTGCTCTTCCAGCACTTCGATGGCCTGTACCACCTGGCCCACCAAATCCGCCCCTTCTTCGGCCATGCGCCTGGTGTGTTGCGCAATGTCGGCGGCCTCAGACGCATTTCTCGCAACATCCATCACCGTGGCGTTCATCTGTTCCATGGCGATGGAGGTTTCCGTGGTTCGCCGCAATTGCAATTGGGAGCCTTTTTCCGTTGCATCCACCTGTCCTTGCAGCAAAGAGGAGGCCTGAGCCAGATGTTTCGCAATATCCTGGGCGTTCAAGGCCGCGTCCGATATTATTTCATTTTGCCTGGCGATGAACATTTCACGCTGACGCATGTCCGTTATGTCATACCACACGGCAAGGGAACCCAGCATATTGCCGTCCATGTCCTGAAATGGGGTGGCAGTGACATCTATGATCCGCTCGCCTCCGTCCGGCCTGTGGTAGATGATTTCATCCCGTAGCACCTTTTTCTCTCGGATGGCGATGTCGGAAGGCGATTCGCGCCCCGCATCGCCCCAGTAGAAAAAGCCCGTGTTTTGCCCCACAACATCTTGCGGGGCGCCCTGTTTGCCCAACAGGTCGAGCATGCGCGTGTTGGTCCAGAGAATGGTGTGATCCGTACCCACAACGGCGCAGGGCTGCGTCAGCCCCTCGAGCACGCCTTCTGAAAATCCCAGGCGTTGTTTGAGTTCGTGGACCATTTCCCGCACCGAGGAGATGGTTTCGGCGATAACGTCGTCGGCGCGATAATCAATGGCCGCCTTGTAGTTCCCTTTGGAGACCTCGCGGGTATACAGGGACAAATCTCTCAAGGGGCGATAAACCAGGCGCATGAGCACGACAATGACCAGCGTTAGCCCCACGCATGTGCACAACGCCACCACAATCCCCGTGGTGCGCAACTGGTCAACCAACCCGTACGTCATCGCCCGGCGCTGCAGCGCAAAGGCAAAATACATTTTCCAGGGCTCAAAATATTTGACAAAGGCTATTTTCGGCTCCCCCTGAAGCGTGTACTCCACAAAGCCCTCCCGGACATTGCTGAAACGCTCCCAATAGGGGTACTCCCGGAGATTCGCGACTCCCGTGGCGGGGTGGCTCAGCACCTCGCCCGAGGCAGTGTAGATAAAGCCGTAACCCTCCCCCCCCAGATTGAGCGCATGCACAATATTTTCGAATTCCGGGGTGATGACCGTGCGCTCCACGCACAATGCGCCGATGGGCTTGCCGTTGAAATCGTTCAAGGGCATGTAGCCCGCCTGGTACCAGCCACCGGGTTCCCGCACGATGCCGTAATACGCCCCCCCGCTTATCACAGCGTCGTACACCGGACTCGTTTCCGGGATCATCACGCCTGTGGCGCGATGCCCCGCTTCATCGGTTATACTGCTGGCGACACGTATGAGCATGTTTTTATCCAGAAGAAAAATGCTGGCGTCGCTGCCGATGTTCGCCTTCATCTTATCGATCAGTTCATTGTTGTCGTTCATGGACGTGGAGCCGAGATCCAGGGAAGGAATCTCAAGGCGGCGTTTTTCCGCGCCATCCGGCTCCGTTACCGTCATCTGCATGGTGTTCATGCGGTTCAGGGTGGGAAAACCCAGCGAATTGATCTCCTTGTGCATCAGGCTCAAGTCGCTGCGCGCCTTTTCCTCCAGCAATGCGCGCTGCATCTGCATCACCGCGAACACATTGTCCGCATAGGATTGCAACGCGGTGCGCCCCAGCACGAGCAGCGATTTTTCCACCTGGTGCAGGTTGATCTGGCTCATGACGGCAATGCTCCCCACAACTGCCAGGACCACTCCGACAATAAATTTCACGCGAAAGGAAAGACGGGTAAGCTGCAACATGGCATTCCTCTATATGAGTTATGAACACTGAGGCGGTATGTGTGCGGCCATGCTCCGGCCCATGTCCGCAACGCGCCCAGGAAAAGTGTCCCACTTCTAAAAAGGAGTATGTTACAGCAGGATGTACCTTACATGACATCCTCAAAACAGGGGGCAACAACTTGTATCAATTGGAAAAAGTTGGCGTTGATCCAAGAAGGGACCAACATGCGGCGTGCGGATACGCACCGCATCAGAAATAAAAAACGCTATGAGGCGGTTACAGACGACATGGCTCTATCTGAAAACAGACACAACACGGCCGCAAGGACAAGCATTCCCGCCAACAGGAAAACGATATTCCGCGACCCCATCAGAGGCACGAGAAAAAAAGCCACCAGAATGGCGCCCGTAATGCTGCCGATGGTCGAAACGGCGTACACGTTGCCCGCGGTTTTTCCTATCCGTTCAAGACGGGTGGCGCTCAGCTTGATAACATAGGGCGAAACCATGCCCATGAGCACCGAAGGCACGAGAAACAATCCCAGCGAGGCCAGGAGCACGGCCAGCCGCAGATCGCACCCTATCGTAAGTATGCCGTAGCTCAACGGATGCGCTAAGAATGGTATCAGGCAGATGAAAAAGGCCGTGACCATGATGATGCGTCCAAGACTGTTGAAAGAGGGCAGCCTGTCGGCTATGATGCCGCCCAGATAGTAGCCGAGGCTGAGCGCCAGCAGAAAAACGCTGATCAACGCGCCCCACACATAGATGGAGTTGCCGAAAAAAGGCGCCAGAATCCTGCTGGCCACGAGTTCCAGTCCCAACAAGGCGCACCCGGAAATAAATGCGATCAAATAAACCGCGCCGCGTACCTTCCAGGATGTCGAATCATTATGCATAGTCTTCTCGAACGTCTCTTTTCGCCCAGGTGGCTTGTTGCTCTCTGTGTTTTGGCCTTGGTATCCACGGTTTCGCTGCATACGCTATTCAACGCGGAACTGGAAGCGCTTTTTTCCCACCTTGTTTATGCGGAAGAATCAAAGGCGCAGAACATTTACGTCATGCACAACGAAAACATGTACATGCTCAAATCCGGCGGGCTGTTCATCAACAACAACGTGTATAATCCCCAGCGCCCCTTGAAGCATTATCTTGAATATACGGCGTTGTTATGCATGGGAGCTGTCTTTTGCGAGAATCCGCGCTCCATTCTGGTTATCGGACTGGCGGGAGGGACAGTGCCGCTCTATCTGCAACACCATTATCCGGAAGCCGCCATTACCTGCGTGGATTTCGACGACGCCATGCTCGAAGTCGCGCAACGCTTTTTCGGCTTTCGACAAACCCCCAAAATGCGGGTTGTGATAGACGACGGCCGTGTTTTCCTGAACCGCTCCGACGCCCTCTACGATCTGATCGTACTGGACGCCTTTGACGGACGCAATGTGCCCTTCCACATGTGCAGTCGGGAGTTTCTCGAACTGATCCGGTCACGCCTCGCGCAAGGGGGCGTGCTGGCGGCCAATACGCCGGGCTCGCCCCGCGTCACGCCGCGTTATCTCGCCACGTACCTGAGCGTTTTTCCCTACATGGAGGTCTTTCAGGCGAAACACGCGGGCAACCGCATCCTGATCGCCCATAAAGACGGCACGCCGCGCAGCGTTCCGCAATTGGCGCGCCTCTTCGCCGAAAAGCAGCAAAACATTGGATACGCCGAGTTGAATATGGAGCAGCTCTTCTCCTCCACATACGCTCTCACCGCTACCGTGGCGCCGAACGTCCCGGCGTTCACCGACGACTTCGCGCCCGTAAACCTTTTGCTTCCGCCCGTGCACCTTTCCCTTTAGGGCGTATTGACCTTGAAAGAGAAATTCTTCCAGCTAGAGCATCTCACGCTTGAAAAGCGCTAGATGCTCTTATGCATTTCCCTGGAACAATTGGAAATTGTTTCAGGGGAGAGCCTTGTTTCAAGGCGAAAATGCGCTAGTTAAAGCATCCCAACTTTAACAGTAAAATTACGCTCAAACACTTCCCTTGTAAAAAGGAAGTTCCGTAGAGAAATTCTGAGAAAAAATGACTTGATAGGGGATTGCGCCCCCAGGCAGGTTTTGTGCAGCAATGGGGCGAAAAACGCGCTAGCTCCGTAAGTAGTCGTGAATGCTTTTATTCACCCAGGAAAGATGGGCAAACATAAGTTCCCGCGCCTGTTGCTTGTCCCGCTTCTCAATGGCGTGAAAAATCGCCTCATGCTGGCTGAGCAATTGCGCGACATTCTCCTCGCTACGGATAATCTTCGCAAAGACATCTTCATTGAATTCTTTCGTGTAGTCGAAAAGATGCTTAACCACGTGCACCCGTAGAAAATTGTGCGTGGCCTGGGCAATGGCCACATGAAAAGCACGGTCGTCTCTGCTGGTGTACAGGGGCACTGACGGCGGTCTATCGCTTTCCTCATTCAATTTAAGGACATTACGCATATTATTAATGTCCTCATCGGTCCTGTTCTGTGCCGCTGCTGCGGCGGAGGCCAGTTCAACGTCGTTGCGGATTTCGTAAAACGCGTCGATTTTGCTGGGGTCCTCCTTCAGGATCTGTTTCAGGGGGTCAAGATCAAGCGTTGTGGAAATCCCCTTGATAAAATTGCCTTTTCTCTTCCGAATTTCAACAAGTCCCATTGTTTCAAGTATGGTCATGGCCTCGCGTAATGAAGAACGCCCCACCCCGAGCATCTCTCCCAGCTCGCGTTCCGAAGGGAGCTTGTCGCCCGGTTGCAATTTCCCCTCGGCAATATGCGCGATGATCTGGCGGACAATTTCATCCGAGACTTTCTGTACTTTAACAGCCTTAAACACTTCTTCCATTTGCCTTACTGCTCCATGATGAATGTGGTATGACCAAATAACCATCTCAATAAAACCCCACGCATTCGCTGTCAAGTGATTTCACGGTAAATTTCAAAACAGAATCAACCGGTTAGTTATTATTTATCAATTACTGACGACGGAAAGTTCATAATATGGAATGGATCCTGTCCATTTGAACGCCATCCACGTCCCTCCCGCCCCGTGCGACAAAAGAAAATTAACAGACTAACATATTATACTTAATCACAAAAATACAAAGAACACCTCAACCACAACCAAAACACCTTGACGCAAAAAAGCCCTGGATATATCTATTGGTCAGACCAGATGTAAAAAAGCACAAACAATATTTCACCGTGACGTATCAACAAATGGAAAGACACAATGAGTTGGCAAGGCGCTTGTAAGCACACTCCCACTTCGATTGGAAAAACGCCTGCCATGCCACATTATGGAACCGGGGATCGCATTGATCCCAGGCTGCTCATGGAAAAAACTCCGGTCTGCCCCATAGTTGGGCCTAGACATACGGCGGCCTCACCACCTGCCGGCACTGACCTCCTTACTCTCTTCGCACTGGGCCGGGCGAGCATCTCCCCCCGGCCCAGTGCAAGGAACAGCGGAATTCCTATGGCTCATTGCATGCTGACCAGGATAATTGGCTTCGTATCTCGGCATGGAAGCTGTTTTTCTCTTCAACTGCATGAATTTATTTATTTAAGAAAAATTAATCCTTTTTTTCACAAGAACGTATTGACAGCAGACCTAATCATCATTACCTCTGGTCTTACCAGATTAAGAGTTGCTTTTGCATAAAGGAGCCTCACCATGGATTACATTCTCGCCCCATTACATGCGCATGACCTTTCCAAGGTGATCGCGCCCATTGTCGGGGGAATCAAACAAACGGTCTCATGCGTCATGGAACTGCTCCCGTTCGTTGTTGCCCTCTTTATAATCATTGCGGTCAACTATTATGTCTTTCTCCCGTAGAACCTCCGCAGTCGGCGCCTGTAACAGCCGACCACTCTCGGGAGTTTATAATAAACCGGGGCACATGCGGCCGCGCTTCAACCTGCCATGCCACGAAGCGCGTTTGCTGTCGGAGAACGGCTCCCACCTCCTCCCAAGACGCCAACCCCCTGCCCGCACTCCCCTGCCATCAGTGCCGGCAACCCCGGGTAGGCGCATGCCGTTCACATGTGACCTCCACTCCTCAACTGCCGGGATCAGACCCCTGCCCTGATTCCGGCGTCCTCTCTCTTGGAAGGGGGGAAAGACCTCCTGGTCTTTCCCCCCTTTCAATTTCAGCCGATAACCGTACACCGCCCACGTGGCGGATGAGGCCTGCAACAGCGCTCCACAATCATTCCACCAAGACTCTCCTGCCTGGTCCTATGCCCAGGGCCTCCAGCACTTTGCCGCTGTCGTTGAATGCACCCACGACACGCGCTCCAGGTTCGGGGCGCTCCTTGACAAGCGCGGGCGTGGCCATAACGCCCTCATCTTCTGCTATCCTGGGGTGCTCCAACACATCTATGACCTCCAATTCAAATCGCCCCGCCAGTTCGCTGTCGCACAGCGCGCGCACATCCTCCGCAGCGCGCGTGGAACGCTCAGTTCGGCCCGTGACATATAATTTCAACACATAGGTTTCTTCCATGTAAAAGTCTCCTTTCCATATTCTCATCTTCGCCATGAGGATTGAAGCATGTTTGAATACGTTACCGCCGGCATCCATGTGGGGCAATGGACAAAGCATGCGTCTAGGTGATTGTCTCGACTTTCTGGGCAAAGCGTGTGCTATGACATAGCATATTTGTTAAGGAAGCACTGATTAAAGACTTGTTAGGTCTTTCCGGGGGGAAACCTTTCTGTATGCATTTCCCTGGAACAATTGGAAATTGTTTCAGGGGAGAGCCTTGTTTCAA
>CAZFCK010000204.1:0-9004 GCA_964517355.1 uncultured Desulfovibrionaceae bacterium
TCCAGGGAAATGCATAAGAGCATCTAGCGCTTTTCAAGCGTGAGATGCTCTAATAAAAAATAGCATGCTCAAACGTCCCTCAAGCGTCAGTCCGAACCCCTTTGATGCGACAGCGTTAAAAATGGTTTCACTTGGGGCAATATTGTTTTAAGCAAAAACGCTCGCAGGCGCGCATGCTACCTAAAGCCCGGCTTCACAGCAAGCATCCGCTCGCAGCGGCATTTGGCGCATTTTCGTCTTGCGGTAAAACATATTTCCAAAATAATCGTTTATCATTTCAAATAACTGCATTAACTATCCAATCCTTTTCCAAGGTCAGCATGCAGCAGGCTCCTCCAGGCTCGCCCCATAACACGTTTCTTTTGACCATTCTGGCAGTCGGGCTTGGAGTTCTTGCTGTTTATTTTATATTACGATGTACTTTCAATGTGTTACGAGAAAAACTGCGAAATGAAATACGAAAACGCTTTCCAGCTCACGAAATCCTCAAGGCCACATTGGCAGCCAACTCCTTCGGCGTGCAGTCTTTGGGAAAATGGCAGGTCCGCGGCAACGGAGCTCTTCTTTTATTGCAGAATATGCTTTTTTTTCACATGATTGTTCCTCACAGGGAAGTGACCATCCCTCTTTACACCATTCAGAACGTTTCTCTTTGTAATGGCTTTATGGGCAAAGCAACCAGCCGTCCTTTGCTGCGCGTTGATTTTTCAACACCGGCCGGTCCAGATGCGGCCGCCTTCTCTATCCATGAGCCTGAACTCTGGCTTCAGGCAATAAACAATGCCCGGCAATCGGTTCCAGCAAACAAGGATTCCTCTCCATGACCCTGACCTCCATTCTTCCGTTACTAAAGATTCTGCTGGCCTTTTGTCTTATGCTCGTCGGAATCCGGCTCAAGGTTGGGCTGTTTTTCTCAATTCTTGCAGGCAGCCTGCTGTTGGCTTTGCTGTTTGGCATGGGCCCCATCCAATGGACTCTTGCTGCGGTTGAAGGCGTAACACAGGAAAAAACACTTTTTCTTTGCGCGATCCTCGCACTGATCCTCACTCTTTCGGATTTGCTGGACCATTGCGGACAGGCAAACCGCCTCCTGGATGTTTTGGGAAACCACATTCACCGCCCCAAACTGGCATTGGCTTTCTTCCCGGCGCTTATAGGGCTCCTCCCTATGCCCGGGGGCGCGTTGTTTTCAGCGCCCATGGTGCGCACCATGGCGGCGCGTCTGCCCGGAGGAGCTGAAGCGGCGGGTTTTTCTCCTCAAAGTCAGGCGCTTATCAACTACTGGTACCGCCACCTCTGGGAATTGGCATGGCCGCTTTATCCGGGCATCATTCTTGCCGCGTCGTTGTCCGGTATTCCTCTGGTGCAACTCGCCCTGGTACTCTCCCCGGCTCCGTTCCTGACGTTGCTTTTCGGCTGGTGGTTTGTCCTGCGCCCCATAAAGCTGAACGCGACACCTCACGTACCGCAGCCTAAAACCGCGTTTCCCTTCCGGGCCGTTCTTCGCGAGGGACTGCCTCTCGGCGTGGCCATTGTGGGAGCGATTATCCTGGAAGTGACAATCGCAATGCTTTTGCCCGAAATACCATTCGAATGGGGCGTCATGCTCGCTCTAGGGCTGGCAATAATAACAACCAAAATCCAAAACCGGACACCGCTTCCCGCCCTGCTGAAACTCTTTGTGAACAGACATCTCTTGAGCATGTTGGCCGTGGTCGTTGCCATTTTCATATTTAAAGGAGTACTTCAAGTTAGCGGAGCGATAGAATTGCTCGCCGCAACGGCGGGAGGAGACGCGGCACTGCTCATTTCCGCATCTTTTTTGCCGTTTTTCGTCGGGATGGTTTCCGGCCTGAACATCGCTTTTGTCGGTGCGGCCTTTCCGCTGATTATCGGCCTGTTGGAACAAATGGGTCTGCAAAACCAATTGGTCGCCTATATGGTTCTGGGCATGTTCTCGGGCTATGTGGGCGTTCTGGCTTCGCCGCTGCATCTGTGCTTGATTCTCACCTGTCAGTTCTTCAAGGTGGAACTCAGCACGGCATGGAGGCGTCTGCTGCCTCCATGCACGTGCATAGCTGTAACCGCATTTTTCTATTTTTTACTCTTGCGCAGCTGGAGTTAAGAACTGCACGAGGATACGGACCCATGGAAAAGATTCCTTCTTTACATTACGTTGTGGCGATCTTGTTCCGACCGTTGCGCTTGGCGGCATAAAGCAATTCGTCCGCAACGGTGATCATGGATTCAAGATCGTTCAGCCGCTCGCAGCAGATGCCGATGCTCACCGTAAATTGAATGTTATTTGCATCTTCGCCAACTTTATGCGGAACAACGGAACGTTCAATTTGCTGACGCAACTCCTCAAAAATCATAAACGCATCACCATGGGCAATGTCTCCAATGAGAATACAAAATTCCTCACCTCCGAACCGGGCGACCAAATCAGAGGCGCGAAAGCGTTCCATGAGTGTTTTCGCCAAGCATTTCAGAACCGCATCCCCGGCGTCATGCCCCCATTTGTCGTTGATTCGCTTGAAGTGATCGATATCGAGCATGGCCAAAGCCATGTTACGGCCAGTTCGAACCGCATCCGCAAAAATACCATGCCCAGCCTCAAAGAAATAACGCCTGTTGTATGCCCCCGTAAGATAGTCCCGATAACCCGATTCACGCAAAAGTTGTAATTTTTCAAGCATTTCAATATGATGACTAATGCGGCAGTAAAACCCTTCATGGCTCATGCGCTTATCAATGTAATCATTGGCGCCGCTTTTGATGAAACGTACGGAAACCTCTTCCTTGTCCTGACCGGATAGCGCGATAACGGCCAGTTCGTTCTTACTGTGCGTGCGTCGAATCGCGGCGGTAAGGGCCACGCCGTCCATACCGGGCATAACGTAATCCACTAAGGCGAGTTTTATATCCGGATGTTCTTTGAGTACGCCCAACGCCTCTTCACCGCTTTCCGCCGCAAACACCTGATAATTGTGCGCGGTCAACAATTGGCCGTAAAGTTGCCGTACAAGAGGGGAATCATCGACAATCAACGTCTTGATCGACGGATTCTTCCGTAAACGTTCTATCATGGAAACGAGGTATTCCACGCTCCTTTCATCACCTTTGATGACGTAATCCGCTATCCCTTTGTCCCAAATGGCATTGCGTAACTGCTCGTCAATGGTGCTGGTATACACAATGCACGGGACACCTTGTTCAAGAAGCAAATCCAGTCCGTCAAATCCATTGCTTGCGTCCGGCAACACAAGATCCACCACAGCCGCGGCATACGTTGCCGGACTTGCATCAAGTATGGATTTGGCTTGTTCAAGACTTTTCGCCCACACGACCTCAACATCAAAGTGCTTCTGGATAATTTCGTTCAATGCGAAAAAAATGGTGGAAGAATCTTCCAGAATAAATACTTTTTCCATATACAAAAACCGTTGTTTCGATTTTTCGCTCGACTTTCGCCCAACAAAATAAGGTGAATACCACCAGCTCTGCGCTCGCATCCGCAAGACGAGCAACACTCGCGCCAAGCGGCAACAATCGAGAGAATTACCTACCTTCGGACTCCCTTACCGGAATTTTATGTCATCCACGTGAAATCTAGCGCATTTTCGCCTTTGGATAAGGCTCACCCCTGAAACAATGTTCATTGTTCCAGGGAAATGCATAAAAGCATCAATACTTTTTCAAAGTTAAGATGCTCTAAGAGAAGTCATGGACTACCGGCAATCCAATCAGCATCTATCTGCATCTGAGCAGCTGGCCGTTCCAATCACCACGCCAGCCTTGATCTCCAGAATAATTCCACACGCCTTGGAACCCCCACCTATTGGTATCGAAAGAAAAGCCCCCGGATGTCCCATCATTTTGCGTCCATGTACCTGTGAGCGTGTTGTCATGTATTGAGCCGTGGATACGCCCCCCGCGGTATGCGTAGCTTCCAATGACGTCTCCCGTTTCATAATCAAACTGCAGCGTCATTTCGCCCCATTCCGTATTATACGTACAAACTTCCACATCAGCTGAAAGGGGCGCTGGGGGCGGGGTTGAAGGAGGAGTCGGGCCGGAAACACTGGAAGAAGGCACGCCTGACACCGCCCTTTTCAGTGCGGTTACGGCTTGAGCGGAGTCGGTATATGAACCCACGAGCCTATTCATATTTTCACGTTGGCGAAGCCAGACAGTTCCTTCACTCTTCTCCGAGAGATAGACGACATTATCGTTTTCCGGGCGATCAGCCTCGCCATTGTAGCAGCCGATCATCAGTAAGATATCCACACTACCATCGCCGTTAAAATCGTCAAAGACAACCTCGTTGGGCCAGCAGTCCTCCAACGGCCCGGGGTTGGTACTCTGAGGCGTGGTAAGTTCCTCCAGAACCATACCGTCCAGTTCGGTAATTAAAAAAGCCACGTCAGACAGCCGTTCACCGCCGGGAGGAAACAACGACGTCAGACAGAGATCAAGATTTTCCGCCTTACCGCTGTAAAAGGCAAACGACAAATCTCCCAGGGGGCTATACCCCGGGTAATTGCGCTCCATGGTGCCGTCCAGTCGGTTGCAATCCTTGTCGAATTTACCCATGTGATAATCACCGACAGCCGTAGTCTGCGCCAACGATGCAGCGGAATGGAAATAAAACAGGGAGAGCAACAGCATCACCCCTATTCGCAGACAATAATCCATAGCAGACTCCATGCAGCGTTATTTATTTGCAGTCCATAAAAAACACTATACATCTATACACTAAATATTATTATATTGTATTGAATTACGGTTGTTCAAAAAATAATTTGGCAAGTACGTGATCACCATCATACAACAACATACATAAACACCTTTCAGCGTTAGCGCCTATATCCTATCAAAAAGTATATTGAATGCATCTAAAAGGAAAGAAAAAAAATGCTGGAAAAGAAAATCTCAAGGGCGTTGTTTTACAGAATCCCCAACGTGGTATCTTGCTGAAAGCACGTAATCTTCAATACAATACTCTCGTAAAAGCATGAAAGAACTACGCGGCAATACTGCAAAGCGTGACGGACTGGTCTTCCGGCTTTCTTCCCCTACAGCCTTTGGAGCATTTTAGAGCATCTCACGCTTGAAAAGCGCTAGATGCTCTTATGCATTTCTCTGGAACAATTGGAAATTGTTTCAGGGGGGAGCCTTGTTTCAAGGCGAAAATGCGCTAAATTTATGATGGGTCATATTGGGGCTCCGCCCCTCCCGCCAGGGGGGAAGGCACCCCTGGACCCGCAGATGACATGCATAAAAAAATACAACTATGTCAAAAAGTTATGCGAGATGAAAAGTGTTGGAGATTCTTAAAAACGTTTATCAAATGTGGCTATGCCTTGGTTTTCCCCTCGAATACATTTTTTCCCACTCTTCGGAGCTGAGGCAATAGCCATATTTTCAAAAAGTTCTTACGCCGCCGGAGGAATGCTTATTGCGACGGCATAATGCGTTAGAAAAAGCTCACCCTGACTTCTTTCAGATATTTACGCTCCAACACGTGACAAATGCGTTTGATGATGTTTCGCCGTATTTCCAAGTCGATGGGGAGGCTGGGATCTTGGTGAGCTTCGTTGATACGCGCCCCAACCACGAACTCGATGTAATCGCTATTCACCAGAATATCATAGAGGCGTGTCGCCGGGTTGTTTTCCCGAGGGGCTTCACGTCGTTCCAAAAGTTGCGCAACGCGAGTCAGCGTCAAAATCCCCTCCGTAACCAAATCCACGCCTTCCATCTCGGCTGAAGGCGGGATGTCTCCATCACCACTGTGCAAACTATTATGGATGGCACGCCCCAATTCTCGTGCGACGATATTCGCCGTGGTACCGCCGCAGATAATTTTTTGCCCTTCGAATTTATCCAGGATCGCAACAAATTCCTTATCTTTCTGACTCTCATACGGCGGTCCGGTGAGAATAACGGCGCGACGCGGCTGCCGGAAATACACTACCGCCGCGGTCATGTCGTCATAGGCCCTTTGGTTGGGTTCGAGGAGCAAGGCCTGCGATAAAATGTTCCGGGATAAGGCCCTGGCGGAAATGAGATGATCGCGCGCCACTTCATCCAGGACATACTGCCGGCACCCTTTCGCGCGCCACCCCAGAGGATGGCCCCCGGACCCCATTCCCGCCTGGGTAATGCCGTCCGAGGTGCAAATCAAGCGGTCGCCGCGACGCATGGAAAGATGATAGACACGTATCACACGCTCATTGTAGCGCGGGGAAGCGACTTCTTCGTAGTCCAGGGATACGAGTTCGCCGTCACGCACCATGATCACCGGGGGGTTATCCATCTCAAGGACCCGTGTGGTGCCGTCGGGAAGGATGTCGATCACTGTGAACGTGGCGTAACTGATCTTACGCACCTGGCACACGGGCAGCACATCCATGATCACTTCCGCGGCGCGTACGATGTCCGTGTCGTTGGCAGTGTATTTCAGCGCCATTGTGGCGGTCATAAGGGATAAGATACTGGCCTTGACGCCGTGTCCCAAGCCGTCGGAAAGCACGGCGATAATACGCCCCGTTTCGTCGCACTTCTGGGATTTGAAAGCATCCCCGCAAATTTCTTCGCCATAGTGGTTGCGTTGCGCAGCCTCCACCTCAACGAAAAAATCCTCAGCCATCAGCGCTCCCCTCGCATTTCTCTATCGGAAAGGGGTTTGGCGCCGCTGGAAAACCCCTCGGCCAACGAGCGGAGCAATATTTCCGTGTCGGCCATGTTTTCGCCCAATCTGCAAGCTATTTCCTGGACCGTATCGAGGTTCTTGCGGATGATTTCCCGTGCCCGCCGGGCAATTTCATCCCGGTGCAGTTCGGAGCCGGTAACGTCGAAAAGCACGCCGCCGACAACGCTTTGCGGTTCTATGGAAAATATGGTCAGACTGAAAACGCGCTCCCCGTGCCGGATGGCATCCTTATGATAATCCTTTTCAGTCTCCAGGGCTTTGCGAAACAACGCAGCGAACGGCATGATCTTTTCCAGCGCAGCGCCCTCCATTCCAGGGCGCGCCTCATAGGCCATGAGAACTTCCTCTCCGAAAAGACGCGCAAAATATTCGTTGCATTCAATGATGTGCATGTCGGCATTGGCGATGACCACCCCCGCGGGGATGCACCGCAACAGCGCATTGGCTTTTCTGGTGGCGCGCTTGCGAAGAAAATGCACGCACATGGCGGGTTCCGCCAACCCCTCGAGCATGGCTCTGGCCATACCGCGGCAGGTTTCATGGCCGCAGCCGCCGCAATTCAATTCATCCTCGGGTCCGTTCTTCCCGATATGCCGCAATACTTCGACATATTGTTCCTCGGTGAACTCAGGCAACACAATGGGCGCAGGCAACAGACGTTCGCTTGCAGCCAGTTCCGAATCACGCAGAGGAACATCTTTATCTGGTTTGTGGGAACGATCAAAAACATCGAGTTGATCAAGCAGACGGGGGCGCTGGCTGGACACGCACGGTCCACGCACGCATCCGCCCACACAAGCCAGCATTTCCACAAAAACGGAACGGGGCAAGGTCTGGTCCTGGATCCCCTGTAACGCGGCCTCGATGGTGGGAATGCCAGATAGCGTGGCGAAACAAACGGACTCGTTGCCTGCAAAAGCCTTCACCGTATCGGTCATACCGCCTTCAATGGGGTATAACGCTCCCTCGTATGCCGGCTCGGGTACGAATATGTCAACAGCCGCAGGGGAGAGCTCCTCGGGATTGATTTTTGCCTGTTGCAGCAAGGAGCGTAAATCCGTAAAGGTCATGGCCGCGTCAAGCAATTCAGGGTGGTTGTCGGCTTCGGTCTTTTTCGCCACGCAAGGACCGAAAAAGACGATGCCTATCTCCTGCCCGTACAGACGGCGCAACATGCGGCAGTGAGAAAGCAACGGCGAAAGCAACGGCGTGAGATTATCCACCAGTTCAGGCATATAACCGCGGATGAAGTCCACCGCTGCGGGGCAGGCAGTGGAAAGCATCAGTTTTGGAGCGCCTTGAGCCAATTGCCGCGCCGCTGCGGCCGATACTTCCTGCGCGCCGAGAGCGGTTTCAGATACGCCTGCAAATCCGAGCCGCCGCAAGGCCGCGATCATGATTTCAGGGGCGAAGCCCGGGAATTCGACAATCCATGACGGGGCCAGAGATACGTATACAGGCCGTTCAGAGCGCAACAACTGCAACACGACATGTTGATCATCGCGCACATGCTTGGCATGTGCGGGGCATGCGGCGACACACTGCCCGCAGGCAATGCACAGCTCCGGCACAACCGTGGCCCTGCCGTCCTCCACCTGAATCGCTTTGACAGGACACTGCCGCAAGCAACGATAACAATCCTGACATTCCGTCTCAACGGTATAAATAGGATAATGCGTCAGCATTCCACCACCAGGATGATTGTTTATCATACAGTTGTTGTAACCGATTGAGCATTTCTCTCCGATATTGGCAAAAGACAAGGAAACCCATCGCGATCAGCGGGAGCAGGAAACGGTATTACCCGTGGCGGAGGCAGCGCCGGATCTTTCCAAAAAAATTGTAACCATGTGTAGATAAATGACTTTGGCGTACTATTCGGCAAGATGGCGGTTCAGCAAATCAGGAAGGGCTTCCTCGGTCACCTCGGAATAAAGGTTTCCGTCAATACAAATATTGGGGCTTGTACAGCAATGGTCTTCGCAACGGCTGCCGCTCAGACAAACCGAATCCGCAAGACCATGGCCGGCCAGGTACTGTTCTATTGTCACCAGGTGGCGCTTATTGCCCCGTGCAAAACACGAACTGCCCATGCAAATGACGATTTCATGTTCCATAGAGTTGTGGGCCTCGTAATCCACTTTTTTCTCGAAGCTATACCCAATCAGGAGAGCAGGCAAGCGCCATTGGAGCATATCGGTTTTCCCCTCTCGCGCTCTCCCCTTCCCAAACTTTCTAGAGCATCTCACGCTTGAAAAGCGCTAGATGCTCTTATGCATTTCCCTG
>CAZFCK010000205.1:0-8911 GCA_964517355.1 uncultured Desulfovibrionaceae bacterium
CTTTTCAAGCGTGAGATGCTCTAAAAGAAAAAAGAATAAAGTCGCGGGCTTTCGCGCCCCCACGACGACCGGGGGAGGCCCCTGGACGCCGGAAAAAAACCATGTGATTCTTATTTATTCTACAGATCCGAGATATTATGGAACGTTCTTTACCCAGAAAGTCAATTTGTGAATAATTAGTGCGAGAAGGGATACCTTTGAGTCTGCAGCCGCCATCCGCAAGGCCTTACCGGTTAGTGAATTTAACAGTAGGATGGGTTAGCTTGGGGCTCCGCCCCAGCGCATTCTCGCCTTTGGAAAAGGCTCACAACAAGGGATGAACGCCCTTCTGGGTCCGAGAGTATCATGCTTCAACGTGTTAATATAATGATAAGTGGTGCCAGATAGATAGTTTTGGAGATTCTTAAGAACCTTTTTCAAAAGGTTCTTAAGCCGCCGGGGCAGACCAGTATCATGTGCTTGAGAAAACAAAAGCCATCTGGCATGTTCCATGGTGGCAAGGCGCTTGTAGCGCCTTGCCGAGGCTGAGCCGATCATACTTGTCTACGCCAAAGGAGCTGATTTACATGGACATTCGAGTGGAAAAAAGACCAGCCACATTTGTTGCGTTTTTCCGGGAAAAGGGGCCTTTCATGGAATCCACGATCAAGGCCTGGCAACGCATGGAGGCCTGGCTGGCCACAACGACCGTTGTCACTGAAGATACTGAATTTATGGGCGTGATGCACGACAACCCCGAAACCACGCCTCCCGAAGAGTTGCGTTACGACGCCTGCATCACTGTGCCCAGCGATTTCGAATCCCCGGATAAAGCGGTGCAGGTGCAGGAATTGGCGGCCGGTGACTATGCCGTGACCGTCCATGTGGGGCCTTATGAAAAGCTTGGCGAAAGCTGGTACGGCATGATGCCGTGGCTAAAATTGAACAATCGTGAAATGGCGTTGAAACCGTGTTTCGAGGTCTACCAGAATGATCCGCGCAACACGCCGCCTGAAGCCTTGCGCACAGCTCTTTATCTTCCTTTGAAGCCGCAGGCGTAAGAATCTGGAGAGCGTATAAATGACCGCCTTTGCTTTTTGTGTTTTGTTGTTTGTGGCCAACCTGTTGGTTTGGCGGCATGCCGCAATCCTTTTGCCGTTGACCGGAGCGCTGGTGGTCGTTTCCGGGGTGCGTTTTCTCGTGCAGAGACGCAAAAAACGCTTTTTTTCTGCAAAACGGCCGCGCTTGCGTGTGGCAAAGAAGGAACGGGCGGCGCAGGATGTCGCGGATGTGGCCACCGCGGAGGGGAGGGAAGCGGTAAAGGAACTCTTTCCGGGCGGCAAAGGCCGGCAGGTCCACGCACAAGATAAAAAGACAGGCAAGCCCGAGGTGCGGCGGAAGGATGGAAATGTGATTTACGCCAGTTTTCCCTGTACGGACGAAGGCCGCCAGCGGGCCATGGAAGCTTTTAGTAAAGAAGGCCTGCCGGCTGATGAACAGGACAGACCTCCTCTGCAGTAGGGCACTGTGCCGCAATATATTTGATCAGCTTTCCGTAGGATTTTACAGGGGGGAACCGATTGGACAGGGTTCCCCCCTCACTCGTGGCGTGAAGAAATCATTTCTTCATAAGCCGTCCATGCTTGAGATAGACAATGGAGTCGCACACTTCGCCGAGCCAGTCGTGGTCGTGGCTGACGATGACCAGGCTTGCGCCCCATTCCTGCTTTGCAAGGATTGACGCGCTTTTCACCCGTTCCGCGCTTTCTTCGTCAAGACTGGCCGTTGGTTCATCCAGGAGCAGCACTTGCGGTTTGAGCACCAGGCGTTGAGCCAGGGCTACCCGTTGCGCTTCGCCCCCTGAAAGTTCATGCCAGGAACGGCGCCCGAAATTATCCGGATCGAGCCCAACCATCTGCAGCCCTTCACGAACGCGGGGCATGGCATTGTTTTCTCCCCGCAATTTAAGTCCATAGGCCACGTTGGCGAAGACTGAACGCTTGAGCAGGTAGGGTTCCTGCGTGAGCAGGGCGACCTTTTTTCGAAGAGCCGTAAGATGTTGTGCATCCTGGAGCTTTCGCCCCATAAAGAAAATTGTGCCTTCTTTGGGGTTTTCCAGAAAGGCGAGCATGCGCATCAATGTGCTTTTCCCACTGCCGTTGTGGCCTGCGAGGCCGGTGATAGCGCCTTGTTCGATGCAAAGGTGCTCCACATCGAGGGCCAGGCGCGCATTGTAGCGCTGCGTGATGTTTTTGATTTCGTAGACGGGCGTGTTCATGGCGGCGGTTATCGTGCTTCCAGGCGGCGCAGGCTGGCCACGCTGAGGTTGACCACAAAGGCGACGAGCATCAGCACAAGGCCGAGGGCGATGCCCATGGCGAATTGTCCTTTGCCGGTTTCCAGGGCTATGGCGGTTGTGATGGTGCGCGTATGCCACTTGATGTTGCCGCCGAGCATCATGGAAATGCCGATTTCGGAGACAATGCGGCCGTAAGCGGCCACACAGGCCAGCATCAGGCTGAAGCGCGCTTCCCAGAGTGTTGTCATGAAAACCTGGTACGGCGAGGCGCCGAGCGTCAGCAGGGTGTTCCTGAGCCGCTGATCCATGGCTTCAACGGCGTTGGCCGTGAGCGCGGTGACAATGGGCAAGCCCAGTAAAACCTGCCCCAGAGCCATGCCGGGAATGGTGAACAGCAGGTGGAAACCGCCCAAGGGGCCATGTCTGGTAATGAGCGCGTAGACCAAAAGACCGATGACGACGGTGGGGAACGAGAGCAGCGTGTCCACGAGCAGGCGGAGAGTTCGTTTGCCGGGAAAATTGGTGTGCCCCAGCAAAAAGCCGAGGGGCGCGCCCAGCAGCAGGCAACAGCATATGGACAAGGAGGAAACCCGGACAGTGACGCTGATTGCGGACCATGTTTCCGGATTGCCCCGGAACAGCAGCACAATGGCTTGCAGGAATCCATCGAGAATGAAATCCATAGTACGTTTTCCTTGGAAAAAAACGCCGGGTCGGCCGGAAGCGGCCGGCCCGGCTTCAATGCTGACTATATGAAACTGCGTGGGAACATCAAGAGGATGCGATTATTTTGCGTTCGGGGTGAAGAGTTTTTTATCCAGCAATTTGAAATCGCCGATGAGTGTTTGGGTTTCAGGAGAGGCCAGCCAGTCGGAGAATTTTGTGGCCAGCTCGTATTTGGCTTCCGGGCAGTGGGCCGGGTCGATGGGAATCACCGAGTACTGGTTGAAGAGCGTGTTGTCGCCTTCCACGATGATCGTCAGGGCGGGGTTGCCGCCTTTATCGGCTTCATATTTAATGTATGTGCCGCGGTCGGTCATCGTATAGCCGTTTTTCTCCTCAGCCATGATGATGGTTTTGATCATACCCTGGCCGCTTTGCACATACCAGGCTTCCTTGTCCGGGACATCCATGCCGGCGGCCGTCCACAGGCCGATTTCCTTTTTATGGGTGCCGGAATTGTCGCCGCGGCTGAGAAATACGGCCTTTTTATCGGCAATTGTCTTCATGGCGTCGACTACGGTCATGCCCGCGATGCCGGCAGGATCGTCCGCCGGACCGATGATTACGAAATCGTTATACATGATTTCGCGGCGATCTTTTCCGAATCCGGCCTCGACAAAGGCCTTCTCAGCGGCGGGCGCATGTACCAGCAGCACGTCCACATCGCAGTTCTCCCCCATTTTCAAGGCTTTGCCGGTGCCCACGGCGGTCCATTTCAGCTCTATGCCCGTGTCTTTCTGAAATTGGGGAGCCAGAACGTCCAGCAGACCGGTATTGTCGGTGCTCGTTGTGGTGGCCATCATCAATGTTTCGGCGGACGCGGTTCCGGCGGTAAAAAATACGGCCAACAGCAGTAACGCAATGATTTTTCTCATGGTAATTCCTCCAGTTAGACGATTACGATGACGAGTTGTCCCTGGTTTAGAAAGCACTCTTTCCTTGTTGACGCATCAGGTCTTTGACAATGAAGTAACATAGCAAAACGGTGGAGTTTGAATAGTACAAAATGACGCAACACGGGAACGTGTTGTGATCATATGCGCGAGGGGAAAATCCCGACGGATTTTCCCCTCTTAGTAGTGTACTATTGTTTCAGGATATTATGTTTTTGTAAATAAAAAAATGGGCGGTGGGAAGGGCAGGCTACGAAGACAGACCCTGGCCGGGGCGCATCTCTTTCCCGGTCAACGTGGTCTCGTAGCCGCCGAGTTTGGCTATGGCCTTTTGCAGGGAGGGCTTGTTGAGCAGGTAGAGCAACGCCGCAAGTTTGGAGTCCTGCACATCGGCGCGTATGATGAGGTCGTAGCGCTCTCGCGCCAGAGGCACGAAGTCGAGATCCAGGGCCTTTGCCGCGGCGTGGATGCCCAGGCCGCAGTGCGCCGCGCCGGTGAGCACGTTCACCGCCACAGCCATATGGGTGAATTCCTCTTTGTCGTATCCTTGCAGGTCCGTGGGGCGCAGGCCGGCCTGACGCAAGTGGTGATCCAAGAGGATGCGCGTGCCGGCGCCGCGCTGACGGTTGATGAAGCGCAACCCCTTGCGGGCCACGTCTTCGAGGCCCTGGATGTTTTCGGGGTTTCCCTTGGCAACGATTATCCCTTGATGGCGTATGGCGAGATTGAAGACGCGCACAGGCACTTCGGCCATGTGTCGATGGATAAACGGGAAATTATAGTCGTTACTCTCAGGGTCGAAGAGATGCGCGCCCGCCAGCAAGGTGGAGCCGTTGCGCAGGGCGGTCAATCCGCCCATGCTGCCCACGTGGGTGGAGGCTAGGCGGATGGGGTCTTCCTGCCCCATAAGTTCGTTGGCCAACAGGTCCAATGTGTTGTCATGGCTGCCGATGATGACCAAGGTCTGTTCAAGGATTTCAGGAGGGCAGAGCAGTTCCGCGCGCACGGCGGCCCCCTGTTCCAGGCCTTCGCTGTCCGGTGGAATCTGCGCCACGGCCTGGGCTTTGGTCAGCGTGGTGATCATGCCCGCGCCGCGGCTGAGCGGGGTGCCGAGAAAGCGATCCTCCACGCGCCCCACGGCGAGACGGAGCATTTCCCGCATGCCGGGGCGCGAAGGGGCCTTGCGGGTGAGTTCCACGGAAATGCTGTGGCGGCGGGGCAGCACGGTGCGCCCCAGCCAGGCCCCCAACGGTCCCACAAGTTCTTCAAAGCAGACCACGGCGCTCACGGGGTAGCCCGGCGCCCCGAGCAACAGTTTGCCGTTGGCCACCGCCACCAGCGATGGTTTGCCGGGCATAACGTTGATGCCGTGCACCAGCACAGAGCCGCAGCGTTCCATGACCTGGCGGGTGTAATCCTTGCTGCCTGCTGAAGATCCCGCGCCCATGACCACGATGTGGGCCTCGGATCGCAAGGCCTTTTCCACGGCGGCGGTCAGGGCTTCGAGGTCGTCGGGCACGGCTGGTTCGCTGTCCGCGATAAAGCCCCATTGGCGGGCGAGGGAGAGGAGCACCTGGGAGTTGCTTTCCACCACTTGCCCCGCTTTCGGGGTGGGGCGTTTCCGGAAGTCCAGGACCTCGTCACCCGTGGGGATGGAGTGGATGCGCACCCGCTCATACACGTCAATTTCCCAGATGCCGGCGGAGAGCAGAGCGCCCACGTCGTAGGCGCTGAGCAGTTGGTTTTGCGGCAAAAGCAGTTCCGTGGCCACGATGTCCTCGCCGATGCGGCGCACGTGTTGCCATGGAAACGCGGGACGTTCAATTTCAATATGCTCGCCATCTTCCTTAAGCACGTGCTCGATCATGATTACGGCGTCGGTGTCGGGTGGCAGGGGATTGCCGGTATTCACCGCATGGCAGTTCCGCCCCTTGAGTAAAACGATGGGTGCGCCCTCGCGCGCGGCAAAGGTTTCCTTGGCCGTGACGGCATAGCCGTCCATGGCCGCGCTATGGAAGGTGGGTGAGGAGAGCCGTGCATAGACGGGAGCGGATGTCACACGTCCGGCGGCCTGCTCGGAGGGAATGGTTTCCACTTTGATGAGTTCCTGGCGTGAAACGGCGTCCTTGGCTGCGGCAAGAGCCTGTTCCACGGAAACCATGCTCAGATAAATATTACGCATGAATAGCTCCGATGAATGTATACCACGATGGCGGCGTATTTGTCGGTTCTCGTGCTTTTTTGGAAGTTTTGTAGCCGCTGCAAGTGCTTTTCCAAACATAAGGAATGAAATCAAGCTATTTTTTAGTAAGGCAAACTCATTCGGATACTGGGCTGCGTCTTTTCCCTCTGATTTGTTCGGGAAAATCCATGGAACATTCAGAGTCCGGCGATTGTTCCGCCAGGTCGGGAAGACGCAGGCACAGACCTCGCGCTTAAGAGGTTTTCCCCGTGGAACGATAGAGCGTGTGTTGTTCCACCAAATAATCCATAACAGCAGCGGCGCAGTCTTCGGGTAACGTGATTTCGCTGTCAAGGACCAACTCCGCGAGCGGATTAGCTTCAAAGGGCACGTCCACGCCGATCACTTCCCCCAGGCCCGGGAACTCGCGCCCCGTGCGTCGCCGTTCCAGGGCCTGGCGGTACAGTTCCGCCCTTACTTTGCCCTCGGGGCGCGAGGCTTCGCGTTCCATGGCTGTTTGCAGGCTGCACGCCACATGGATTTCGATAAAGTTTTTTATCCGTTCGCGCGCGTAGCGGCGCATGGAGCGTTTACAGGCCGTGCCGTCCATAACGACGCAGGCGCCGCGCTCTACAAGAGAGGCGGCCTCATCCACGAACATGGCGTAAGCTTTTTCACGTTCCTCCCGGGTATAATCTGGAGCGGGGAAATATTCCTTGCGCCTGGCGTCCATTTCCAAGAGCACCGCATCAACGCCCATGGCCAGCAGCAGTTGATATACCAAGCGGGCCACCGTGCTTTTGCCGGAGCCGGGCAGTCCCACGAACCAGAGGGCGCGTCGCCCGAAAGTCGAGGCTTTCATCTCTCCTCCAGCAAGGCGTCGATGCCGCGATAATCGAAACGCTCCCTTTCCAGAACGCGCTCCATGAACCGCAGCAGAGCCGCGCGTACGGGCAGGGGGTGATCGGGATACCATTCGGGCGATGCCACCACCAGGCAGCGGAAGACGAAAAACGGCGCCATGACTTCGAGCATCTCGGTGTCTCCCGTGGTCTGCAGGTATGTTTCAAAACAGGCGTCGAAGAGTTGGCGGAAAGGTCCCCGGAAGCGCAACGGCTCCTGATTCTGGTCTATGATGCCGAAAAGCAGATAATTGAGCGCGATGGAAGCCAGGTCGCCCGCGGGTTCCCCCCATTCGCCGCGGGAGCGGTCGAGCACGGAGAAGTCCATGGGACCGCGGACCATGATGTTCCAGGGGTGAAAGTCGCCATGAACCGTGCTTAACCGATGGGCATAACCGCGCAGTCGCCAGCGCCAATCAATGAGCTTCTTCTCCAGGACTGCGAATCGGGCGTCCGGGAAAGGGGGGTAGGGATGGGGGTACGCTTCGTCGACCAGCCCCATGATGCATTCACTCGATCCCAGCAGGTTGCGGATATGGCGGTAATAAAGATCCGGATCATCCAATTTCATGGCATGAATGTCTGCCAGCCAGCGTGCGAAGCCCCGCGCCATGTCCAGATCCTCGTTGCGGAAATCTCCTTGCCGGATGCGGGCGAGGTCGTGATAGTAGTCGTAGCCTTCGATTTTTTCATTGAGGATGAAGAATTCCTGAGGTCCCTGCAACGGATGCAGGTCACCGTTGGCGTCCACGTACCCCAAACCCAGGGGGCGCACATGGCCGGGGAGCTTGTGGCTGGTTTCGTACTGAAACAGAAGAATGGCTGCGCGGTCCCAGTAAAACTGGTGGCCGTATTTGTCGCCCTTCATAACGGAAAGCACGCCTTCATGCTCTTCCCCGCGCACGGCGTAGCGCAGTAACAAGGGCTTGCCGTAGCCGAATTTTTTTATGCCCTGTTTGTCCAGACTGCCGAGCGCGCCCCAGTCCAGAAGTTCCGCATCCGGACCGAACGCATCGTTCACATAGGCTTGTAGATGGCTCTCATCCAGATTGATCATGGGGGTGACTCCTTTGAGCCGGCTGCTCAGTCTTGCTCAGTAAGACGACTTTTTCGGACTTCCACATAAAAGAACAAAGTCGCGGGCTTTCGCGCCCGTACGACGGCCAGGGGAGTACCCTGGACGCCGGAAAAAAGATTTGTTTATTTTTTTCAACAAATACGGGTTGTTGTGGTACGCGCATTGCCCAGATCGTCGGGTCAGTAATAATAGATATAGCGGTTATACACCCAACCGCTTAAATTTTGCTGGTCCAGGAGCACTTTTGTCCAGGCGTCGCCGACTTCCAGCACGCGCAAATCCTGGCCTTTGGGCAACACCGTGAGCACGCCGCAGCTCAAGGCCGGGCAGGAGCGCATATTCAGAGCGCGCGCCGTAACCCGTGCGTTTTTCGGCTTGGGCTTGAACTGTTTTGTGTTCACCCAGCCCTCTTTGCCGCTGGTCATGCTGCGGACACGGTAAAAATAACCCACCACTTCAAGTATCGCCATGCGATCTCCGCGCTCCACGCTCCCAATGACGGGGCAGTCCGCCGCGCCGCAACTGTACAGCGGTTCATAATCCTTGCGCACGATATACACTTTTGGACTCTTTTCCGGGGTCACACCTTGAGGAATGGCGGGGCGGGCGGCCAACGCCGGCGCGGAAAGGCAAAAAAGCAGAAATAGGGCTGCCAGCAACGGTTTTGTGTTCACGTGGATAACTCCTTGGTGCGAACGGTTGGATGCGCACCCGGTGCATGTGAAAGAATCACCTGGAAGAAGCGTTGGCTAAAGGTGTTTCTGCATCGAGCTCTGACGGGTTCCCTTTTTGATTATTTTAATGTGGTTATTTCCTTTACTCCGAAAGTGCCTTCGGGGGGAAACCTTTCTGTAG
>CAZFCK010000206.1:0-8907 GCA_964517355.1 uncultured Desulfovibrionaceae bacterium
TTCAATATACTTAAGGAAGCACTGATTAAAGACTTGTTAGGTTTTTCCGGGGGGAGAACCTTTCTGGAGAAAGGTTCTCCCCCCGGATCCCCCTTCCAAAGACTTTTGGCGTAAATATTTATAAATTCAATATGTTACAAATATACTTGTCTGGCGACAAAGTTTAGGAAGGGGGAGCGCGAGGGGGAGAACCCTTTTCAAAGGGTTTCCCCCTCGCATATCCAGTGAATTAATCAGCGTTTCCTTAAAGTAAAACTACCCGCCGATACCGTTCATGTGGGAATTGCAAACTGCCGGGGTCCTGTTTTGCGCCGCCTGGGCTAAAAGCATATACCCCAAGGGCTTGCGCTGGCCTGCCCTTTTGATGACTTCGCGCACTTTGTCCACTCCCAAACGCGGGTGACGCAGCAAGGGGCGCAAGCGGTACTGTCTGTCCGAAAAGAGGCATGTCCGCAGCCAACCATCGCTGGTGACGCGCAACCGGTTGCAACTGCCGCAAAAATGGTCCGAAAGGGGCGAAATAACGCCGAACCGCCCTTTGCCGCCGGCAATGCCGTATACTCGTGCGGGCCCGCTGGTATCGTCGCGATCCGGCGAATTGCGATCTATTGAAACAAGGTCCGCATGCAGACCGGCTTCATGCAGTATGTCTTTGGCGCTCCAGAAAAAATCCTCTTTCCAGGCGGTATCGTGGCCCATGGGCATGAATTCGATGAACCGCACGTCCAGGGGCGCTTCCCGGGCCATCTGGATGAATCCACCCAAATCATAATCATTGATCGTACGCAAGGCCACGGCATTGATCTTGACCTTGAGTCCGTTTTCCAGGCATTCGTCGATTGCCTGGCGCACCGTGGAGTAATGATTACGCCCGGTTACTTGTTGATACACGTCGGGACGCAAGGAATCCAACGATATGTTCACGCATTCCAGACCGTATTCCTTAAGTATGCGGGCCTTTCCGGGCAGCAAGGTGCCGTTGGTGGTCAGCCGCAAATCAAGGTTGGGATATCTGGTGAGTATTCTTTCCAGAAAACCTACGAAATCCTTACGAACCATGGGCTCTCCGCCCGTGAGCCGCACCTTGCGCACCCCAAGATCACGGGCTACCCCAATGAGCTGCAGCATCTCCTCGTAACGAAGTATTTCCTCGTGCCGCAACAGGTCCAGCTTTTTCCCGCCACGGCAATAAAAACACCGTAAATTGCAGCGGTCGGTAATGCTCAGTCGCAAATAACTCACTGTACGTCCGTATTGATCTGGTTGCATAAGCGTCACTCTCTATCTCTTGGCAAAAAACGATTGATAGAATCCCGCAAGTTTTCCGCAGTCGCCTTGCCTTCGTAGGTAAAGACCACTTCACCCGCAGGGTTGTAAAGCAATACCATTGGAATCGCATTGACATGCAAAGCGTCGAGAACATCCATATCCGCTCTATAAATCGGAAAATTCAAATCACGCCCCCGCACGAAACGCTGCAGGGAAGCAGGGTCGTAATCCAACGATATACCGACGATATGGAGCAAATTCCGGGAATGTTCTTCACGCAGCTGTATGAAGACGGGAAACTCTTCCACACAAGGGGCGCACCAAGTGGCCCAAAAATTCACCAACACAAAGACGCCCCTTTGCGTGGCTATGTAATCTTGATACTGCGGATACGTTATTGGTTGCACCTGCTGTTCCCGGGCCGCCCGAACCTCGGAGACAGCCAGGGAGAGGACAAGCGATACGGCCATGATTGCAAGGCTGCGCCGGGCTACGGACATGAAGCCTCCCCGAACGTTTCTTCCATGGCCAACAGGGCTTCCAACTCGTGGGGATGATTGATGTTGAAAAAAAACCTTGCATCTTGCGCCCCGTAAGGCAGCTCATGGCGCAATTCCGGCGGTAGTGCGCGGCTCAATTTGAATACGCCGTCGCGGTACGCGGATTGAAGAAAAGGAAGAGCGCCGATTTCGTAAACCGCGACAAGCGATTCGATAAAACCGGTTTGCTGTTGCAAAAACGTGGTCATCAAACAATGTGCGGGGCGCGAACGCCGAAAATCCAGCAAACGCGCCACAGTGGCTGCGTTCAACAACGGCAGGTCGCAAGCGGTGACCAACAGCGGCTTTTGAAGTTGCTCAAGGCCGGTAATGATGCCTCCCATGGGCCCGATGCCCGAAACAACATCCGGCAACCAGGGCGCATCCACTCCGGCAGTGCGGCCATTCATGTTTTGAGCCGTGGGATCGCGGCCCGAAACGACAACCTTGGAACAGAACCGGCGCAACAAGGTGACGGAACGGGACAACAGACTCTCCCCTTCATAGGACAACACAACCTTGTCTTGTCCCAGTCTGCGGCTGCGTCCGCCGGCCAATACCACGCCGACAACCTCGTCCTGCACGGCCATTCTCTGCTCCTCACTCCCTCCCGGGCGGTCCTGTCGCCAAAGATTCGGGGTCATGCACCAGTCTTCTGGAATCCGCAAACACGGTGAACCGTATTTCACGCGCGAACCCCAACAAGGTCAAGCCCCTTTCTTGAGCAAGCCGCACCCCGGCGGAGGTTACGGCCGATCTGCTGACCATAAACAAAAAACCCGCACGAACAGCCTTGGCCACCAGGGAACCGGTGGCGCGGGCCGAAACAAACAACGCCAACGCCCCCGGATCGAGTTCTCGCTCCAGGCAGATGCCCGCCAACCGGTCCAGGCAGTTATGGCGTCCGATATCTTCCACCTGCACGAGAAAACGTTCTTCCGCCGGGGAATAAAGAGCCATGCGGTGAAAACAGCCGGTATGCTCCCAACGGCCGGCGGAAGCGATAAAGGTCCCCATGCATTGCAATACGGCGTCAGCTTCCAGAGCAGGAAAAGGTTCGGCAGGCGGATCAACAACCGCGCGCCGCGTTACGTCCAAGTAAAAATCATTATCCCGACGCCGCACAAAAACAGGACGCTCATGGGGGCGGCACATATCAAGCAACGCATGCCCCAGCACCAATGACAACCAGCCCTGCTCGCTGTCCGGAAAAGAAGATAATTCCTTGGGCGGCAATCCCGGCACATGCACCCGTAAAACTTCTTCAGGCGCTACGATGTCTTCAAAATCCCGCCACGCGCCGTGCCTGTATTGGCGAAATCGTTCGCGCAGCAGTCCGTCCGACTCCCTCTGCGCACCGCTCACGAACGCCTCCTGGGTACCAACATCTGTATATAATAGAAATTATTCATCTTTATGATAACTATTCAGAACATCCGCGCGATCGGTACAAGACCCGGGCACAATCCCCCATAATAATGCCCTTCAAAAACCCCATGCCGAAAGCGTTGGGCGTGAATAGCCCTTTTTCGCGGCGATCAGGTCCAGAGCCAAAGAGGCCAAATCATCCATGAGCGGTAAAAAGCGACGATCCAAGCTGCGGAAGTCCGCGGTTTTTATATAGCGCTTACAACTGTGGCACAGATCCACGCGAAAACCTGGTTCATCTTCCACAGTATAGAAACTCAATTTTTCGAAATCCTGCTCCCCGCAAATGGGGCAGCCAATGCGCTTGGACCTGTAATCAGTCTGGCAAAAAGAACACGTGAAATGCCGAAAACCCTCTTTCCCGACCAAAACGCTGATGAGGGGAAGGCTTCCGCACGTGGGGCAATGACCATGCAGCCAGTTGGGGATTTTATCGCGCTCAGGCGCCAACGCATCCGCGGCGGCCGCCAGACTCGGCATCAGAGAAGATTGGACCAGAAAGGCAAACGTACGCGGCGCTTCCGGCGTGCGTGCCGCCCAGGCATCCACAAGGGTAAGATCGCCGGCGAGATAGGCCTGAAACGCGGCGTCAAGATCCAAGTCGCCTTGCGCCAAGGCATCTCTAATCACTTCCCCCGCCGTTTTCAGGGGAGCCTGTTGCCCGCATACCAGCTCTAAAAACGCCGCGAACAAGGCTTTCGCCTGTTTCGCATCATAGGGGAAACCAAACCGCTCCACCAGGGGCGCTCCCTGCAACCGCCGCTGAAAATCAGGCAATTCCTCTAGCGGAGGCGCGGCCACGACAGCCTCCTCTCTGGCTTTGATCTGCTCTGAATAAACCTCGCTCAAAAGATCCAGCATTGCTTGCGGCAGGTACTCTTTTCGCTTGAGTTCCAGTACCTTTTTTTGCAAAAGTTTGTTTTCTTCTTCAGGTAGCATGATGCCTTGGCCCCTTTTAGCTGTGTTGGTTTCAGTAAGAATGCGGGTTTCATTGTAATCATTTGTTGTCAAAACACCAGTCCCCAATTAACGGTCCAAAAATCATTTTACCACAAATTATACGGAATATCACATGTTTGCAGCTTCAATTGTCGGTTTTAAAAAATCTGGAAAGACTACGCTTTGCGAAGCGCTCGGTGCCTTTTTTCAAAAATCCGGTATCAATGCCGCGGCTGTGAAGTGCTCGCATCACCAACACTTTGACGGACAGAATACCGATACGGCCCGTCTTGCCAAGGTATACAGTTCTGTTGCCGGGCTGCTGCCCGATCAGACAGCTCTTTTCTGGAATAAGCGCCGTTACATCCCGGATCTCATTCCCTTGCTCGACGCTGAGGGACTCATCGTGGAGGGCGGCAAGCAACTGGGCTGGCTCCCGAGGATCCTGCTCTTGCACTCGCCGGAAGAGGCCAAGGAACTCACTCCGGAGCTTGCGCTCTGCACGTTCGGCGAGGTGACCGTCCCAGGACTGCCGGCAGTGAAAGACGTTGCGGCCTTGGGCCAACTTATTCAGGAAAAAGGATTCGCCTTGCCCGGCTTGGATTGCGGAGAATGCGGGCGCCCCGATTGTGCGGGCCTGGCTCGCGACATTGTCGCCGGTAAAGCAAGTCCCAAAGCGTGCAAATCACGCCGGCGCCGCAGCAGCATCTATGTGAATGGCGTCCCTCTGGCTATGAATCAGTTCGTTTTGGACATCATCACGGGAGGCATGGTCGGGATGCTGCAGGAACTCAAAGGCTACGCACCCGGCACTATTGAGATTAAAATTGAAAATTAGAGCATAATAACTCTAAAATGTGGCTATGTCCTTAACTCCGCAATGTGGGAACGACTTGTTTTTCCGAGGGGAAAACCTCTTGAAAGAGGTTCTTCCCCTCGGGCTCCCCTTTCCAGAACTTTTCATATAACATCATGTTATTATAAGCCAAGTCGTTGGAAGGATGATTCGGGGGGAGAACCTTTTTCAAAAACTTCAGCCCTTGGGCGCGGCCGTTTCGCGCCTTAGGGATGAAGATAGCAGCGCTGGTTTCCCCTCTCGCATTTTCTTTTCATAATGAATTTAGAAACACAGCCTAGACATCATCTTCAAGAAGGCGGCGCATTCTCCTTTTTATGCTCGCGCTATCCAAGCCCACCAAGGCCCGCAACTGCTTCTGTGTGCCGTGCTCCACAAAGGCGTCGGGCAGGCCGAGGCGGACGAAACGACGCGGTACGCCGTCATGGGGCGTTCCCTTGTCCGCCCACAATTCCAGCACGGCGGAGGAAAAACCGCCCACAATGGTATTTTCTTCTGCAAAAAGAATGCGTTTGTGCTTCGTCAGCTGCTCCAGAAGGCAGACTTCAGGCAACGGCTTGATAAAACGGACGTTGCACACGGCAATGGAAGCACCTTGTTCTTGTTCCAAGGCCTCGGCGGCTTCCAGACAGGGATGCACCCTGCTGCCCACAGCCAGGACAAGCAGATCCGCCCCTTGCCTGAGCATCTCCGCCTCGCCCACAGGAATGGGCTCGGGATTGTCGTTGAGGGGCGCTCCCACCCCCACGCCTCGGGGATAGCGCATGGCCGCGGGACCCGTGTGTTGCACGCACGTGACGAGCATCCGTTGCAATTCGGCCTCATCCTTGGGCGCCATGAGCAACAGATTGGGGATGTGCCGCAAGTAGGAGAGATCAAAAGCGCCATGATGCGTGGGGCCGTCTTCCCCCACCAGCCCCCCCCGGTCGAGGCAAAAGGTCACGTCCAGATTCTGGAGACAGACATCATGCAGCACCTGGTCGTAGGAGCGTTGCAGAAATGTCGAATAAATTGCCACCACGGGTTTATAGCCCTGCACCGCCAAGCCGCCGGCGAAGGTCACGGCGTGCTGTTCGCAAATGCCCACATCCACGAACCGGTCCGGAAAGCGTTCGGCAAACCCGGCCAGGCCCGTGCCTTCGGGCATTGCCGCCGTGATGGCCACGATCCTGGGGTCTTTTTGGGCAATGGAGCACAACGTGCTCCCAAAAACCTCGGTATAACTTGGGAGCGCATTGTCGCAGCTGTATTTCTTGATCTTGCCGGTTTCAGGTTCAAAGCAGCCCACGCCGTGGAAATATGTCGGGTTGGCTTCGGCCGGTGCATAGCCTTTGCCCTTTTTGGTGAGCACATGCACCAGCACGGGGCCCTGAATATTCTTAACCAGGCGAAAAACATCCAACAATCCACCCAAATCGTGTCCGTCTATCGGGCCCACATAATTGAAGCGCAATGCTTCGAAAAGCATACCCGGTGTGAACACGCTCTTGAACGAACTTTCGATGCGGCGCATGTAGTCGGCCAGATCACCGCCCACGCCTGGGAGGTGCTTGAGCAAACTCTCCCCTTCCTTTTTGAAACGCATCAGCCAACGTTTGGAAAGACTGCGTGAAAGAAAGGAAGAAAGCGCGCCAACGTTCTTGGAGATGGACATTTCATTGTCGTTGAGCACCACAATGAGATCGCGCCCCATATGGCCGGCCTGGTTCAGTCCCTCGAAAGCCAGGCCCGCGGTCATTGAACCGTCGCCGATAACCGCCAGGACCTTGTAATCGTCTCCCGCCAAATCGCGGGCCATGGCCATGCCCAGGGCCGCGGAAATGGATGTGGAGGAATGGCCCACCCCGAAATGATCATAAGGGCTTTCACTGCGCTTGGGAAAACCGCTGATCCCTCCCAACGTGCGCAACGTGTCGAAGCGATCCCTGCGGCCGGTGAGCAGTTTATAGGCATAAGCCTGATGCCCCACATCCCACACAATGCGGTCGCTACCCGGATCAAAATGAGAAAGCATGGCCAGGGTCAGTTCCACCACGCCCAGGGAAGGAGCCAAGTGTCCGCCGGTCCTGGAAACGGTATCGATGATATGTTCCCGCAATTCCTGGGCCAGGAGGCATTTTTGCTCCAGGCTCAGGCCGGAAATTTTCTCAACCGTGTCGATTTCCGGCAACAAGGCCTGTTGCGGCTGCTTTGCCGCACGCATGCCGGCATCCCGCTTCCGCAAGCCGGACACTGGCGCCGGCGCGGCAGGGGGTATATGGGGTGATTCCTTATAGTGCATTGACATCAAAAGATCCTTGTATCGTAGAGTCCACACATGGGGCGACGCCGCAAAGCGCTCAGGCGAGAACGCTTCAGCAAACCCGGTCCACTACGTATTGCGCCAGATCACGCAAAAAAGAGGCATGATCGCCGGAAAACGGCTCCAGACGCGCCAACGCCCGCCCAACGTGTTCCTGAGCCAACTCCCGGCTCTTCTCCAAGCCCATCAAACGCGGATAGGTGTTTTTGCCCAATCCTGAATCACTGCCCACGGGCTTGCCGATGTCCTCTTCCTTACCTACCACGTCCAGAATATCGTCCGCAATCTGGAAAGCGGCGCCCACGTGCCGTCCGTAATCACGCATCCGCTCCACATCATCCCGGGGCGCTCCGGCCAATATGGCGCCGCTGACGCAGGCGCTGGTGATCAAGGCGCCGGTCTTTCGGGCGTGCATCTCTTGCAGCATAAGCAGATTCACGTCGTCTCTGCCGGTATAGAGCATATCCTGGGCCTGCCCCCCCACCATACCGGAGGAGCCCGCGGCCATGGCGATTTCCTCCAGGGCGGGAAGCACGCGTTCGGCGGGAATGCTTCCCGCGACAGACGCCATGAACACGAAAGCCTCGGTGAGCAGCCCGTCTCCTGCCAAAATGGCCATGGCCTCGCCGAACATCTTGTGATTCGAGGGCTTGCCCCGCCGCAGATCGTCGTCGTCCATGGCCGGCAGGTCGTCGTGTATCAAGGAATAGGTATGGATGCATTCCAGGGCTCCAGCAAAAGGCAAAACGGATTCGCCTTCAAGACCGAACAAGCCGGCGGCGCTCAAGCAAAGCACCGGGCGCACGCGCTTGCCGCCCGCGTTCAGGCTGTATTCCATTGCCTGCAACAAAGAGCAGGGGATGCCGCGCCCCTTCAGACAACCGCGCAGGTAGTCCTCCACCGCTTCGGCCCGGGCCGCGAGCTGCTGTTTCACAGTCTGTTTCCGGAGTGTTTCAGACATGACTTCTACTCCTCGCTTCGGCTGTCGGCCGCGGCTTCATCGTTTTCGAAACGTTCGTCCAGCGGCGCATTCTGCCCCTGGCTGTATAGAGTGATCTCGTACCTGGATTTTTCAAGCTGTTCGCGGCAGGCGTGAACAAGTTCCAATCCTTCCTTATAAAGAGCCATGCTCTTTTCAAGAGGCGGATCTTCCTGTTCCAAGGCCTCGACCACCTGGCTCAAACGGGCTAAACGGGATTCGAAATCCGGTTGTTTCTTTTTGTTCGCCATTCTCTGCTCTCTTTACGAAAAAACGAATTTTCGCAGGCTAACGCATTTTCGTCTTGAAGCAAGACTCTCTCTTTAAAAAAATATCTTTTTATTTTAGTATGATATAAAAAAAACCAATAACCTAGCCTGAAATACATATCCATCCTGCGACAGAAACAAACGGTCTTTATTCATCATTCTTGTGGAGCAAGCCAGTAACGGCATTCGGAGCGACAATCTTGGTACAAGACATGTCCCCGACTTTCTGAGCAGAGCGCACACCATAACATCTTTATATTTGTTGAAAAAAAAGAATTGAATTGTCCTTTTTCCGGCGTCCAGGGGCCTCCCCTGGTCGTCGTGCG
>CAZFCK010000207.1:0-8772 GCA_964517355.1 uncultured Desulfovibrionaceae bacterium
GAAATTGTTTCAGGGGAGAGCCTTGTTTCAAGGCGAAAATGCGCTAGAGCATATTGATCTTGAAAAAAGTTAGACGCTTTTCTGCGTTTATCCGAAACAATAGGACATTGTTTCAGGTGCAAGACGAAATGCGCTGACGCAAGACCGCCAACTCATTGTGGCGCGGGGAGGAACCTCTGCAACAGGTTTTCCTCCCCGCGCTCCCTTTTTATGGAAATGTTACAACCGCGACTTGAGCTGTTTGATGAACGCGTAAAAATTGGCGGGAGGCATATCGCGCCTCTGCACTTCCACTCGTGTTATCAAGGCCACTTCATTGCCTAACGGCGTTTTCACCGCTTCAATTTCCAACGCATACCGTTGGGGGCGTATGGCGTCTTCCTGCTCCAGCTCCAAACGCCAAGCCGCCCCGCCGTCCACGATGCGCCACTCCTCGGCGAAGTGATGCGGCTTGGGATAGGCCTTTTCCATGAGTCTGGACAAATCCTGCAAAGAAAAAGCGCCCTCGGTTTTTCCGGCGATCCCCAGGTATTCACTGGCCACACTTTTTATGACCAGCGGCAGGTGCAAAAGATTTTCGGGGGGTCCGGAAGGAGGCTGCACGGGAGCCGGTTCCCGGATATCCTGAGCGCTTTCGATAAGGTAATCGTTGCGCCCCCCGTAAATATTGCGCACAATAACTCGTTTTGCAGGAGAAGGGGGCGCTTCGCGCACTCCTTGCCGCGCCGCCAACTGGGACATATGTTTGTTCCAGGAACGTTTCAGTTCTTCAACGCCCCGCGAAAAGGCGTCTTCGCGACTGAGATGCAGACTGAGAAAATCGGCAAGCAGTTCCTGAAGCGCGTCCAGCCTGGCCGTGGCCTTTTCTTGGGCGGACACGAGGATGTTGAGGGTCGAATCGATGGAATGCAGCGCATCCAGGATCTGCCGGTTGTGCGTATCCTGGAGCGTTTCAGGCGTGTGCGCCCGGGAATCGTCAGGAATCGATAAGTGACGATGCGTGCTTGCCTTTGGAAAATCTTCATCTAATAGGGCTCTTACCTCTTCCACGGACAAATCATCGGCAAATCCCTGACGAATACGCCGGCAAACGTCCAGGGCTGTGGGTTTGAAGCGCAGCGGCTTGCCCTGACTGTGGAGGGGGAAATAGGCGGAGAACTTCCGGCGATAGCTTTTAATGGTGGTTTCGGAGACACCCAGGGCGCGGGCCAAGTCCTTATGGGTTAAACTGTCGTCACCTTTCGACATGCTACTTTCCATTTATTTTATTTGGAATTTAATTATCGATATCCAATAAGACACGCGAATGTCAAGACACTGCGCACACTACGCCCCACATTGCGTTCCCCAGGCTTCCTCCGTGATTCCGCCACGCGGGAACCGCCGCCCTCAGGGACTGTAGCGCATGTATAAAACGCGCTGATTCGAGGAGAAATGAGAAATGCGCATGATTCTGTTTTGGTTTACCGTACTCTTGGCTGGTGTTCTCTTTGCCGCGCCGTGCATGGCGCAGACGCTCGAAATCCGGCTGGGCATCGTCACCACTCCGGGCTCGGCTCAATATATCTGCGCTGAAAAATTCAAAGAGCTGGTGGAAAACCGCGGCAACGGCGATGTGCTGGTCAAAATCTACCACTCCGGGAGTTTAGGCACGGAAACGGAAATCCTGCAGCAGATACAAATGAACGCCCTGCAGATGGGCATTATCACGCTTGGACCGTTCGATGTTTTTGTTCCGGAAGTCAAGGTGGTGGGCTTTCCCTTTCTGTTTCCGGATTACGCATCCGTGGACAAGGTGCTGGACGGCGAAGTGGGGCGCAAGGTGCTGCGCAGTCTCGAGCGTGCGGGATTCAAAGGCCTGGCCTTTTCTGAGAACGGGTTCAGAAACGTGACCAACGGCAAACGCCCCATCCAGTGCGCCGACGATGTCCGAGGGCTGAAAATCCGCGTCATGGAAAGTGAGCTGCACAAAGAGTTGTGGAGAATCCTGGGGGCCAACCCCACCCCCATGGGGTGGCCCGTGTATACCGAGTTGCAACAGGGGACCATAGACGGACAGGAAAACCCCCTTTCCGTCATCGCGGTCTATAAATTGTATGAAGTGCAGCCATTTCTTTCTCTTACCGGGCATGTCTATTCGGCGCACATCTCCGTGGCCAACCTGCAATGGTTTGAAAAGCTTTCCAGAGAGCGGCGGCAGCTCTTGCTTGAAGCGGCCAGGGACGCCGCCGTGTATCAACGCCGCTGGAACCGCGAGAACGAAGCCGCATTCCTAACGCAGCTCAAGGAAAAGGGAATGCAGGTGGTGGAGCATCCGGACGTGGAGTCGTTCCGGGAAAAAACGCACGTGTTGCGACAATCCCCTCTTTTTATGGACCCATCGGTACGTGAACTCCTCGACGCCTGTTTCGAATCCGCACAGTCTCACTAGCGCATTTTCGCCTTAGGATAAGGCTCACCCCTGAAACAATGTTCATTGTTTCAGGGAAATGCATAAGAGCATCTATCCTTTTTCAAAGTTAAGGTGCTCTAAACGAACACGGCGGGAGCGGCCTGCATCTCATGAACCACAGCGCGCGAGGGGATAATTAATGCATGAATCCTCCCCTCGGCACTCCACTCGTTTTCATGGCATTCCGGCGATGTTGTAAATGAAGAATTTGTAATCATAACAACCTCGACGAGAATGTATCTCTTTAGTAAAGCCCACAAAGACATTGTATAGTAGAGGCTGAATTACAATTGATGATAATCAACTGTAATCAACTGATGACTGTTTAGATCCATTGTAAATTCATTACTCAGATTATTTGCGCGTATTGACTGCAAAATTTAGAAAAAATCTAGACAAATATTCTGTAAACAGGTAGTTGATTCAAAAATACGATCCATGAGGAGCGGCGCTTGCTCCACAAGAGACGCCGCTCTTCTGACGGGAAGGATAATGCCAGTATCGCATACGCTCCGCATCAATTCACCAAGGACCAAGACGTTTATTTTTCTCGGACTCAGCGTGCTGCTCATGGCCGGCTTGGGCTTCGGGACATATCGGCTTTTCGCCCACAACCAGGCGCCCGGCGTGCAGAAGAGCGACGCCCTGGCTGGCGGACAAACCCTTGAGGGGTTCGTTTCCGCACATATCAGAGGTGAACACCACGAGCACCCCTTCAAGGAGCCCGGCGGGGAGTTGCGGACCTTGCTGGATCAACGCGCGGAAGTCGTGCTGGACCCCGGGGCCATGTCCGCACCTGGCGGGGTGGCGGAATCTTCCGCAACAATCGATGCGGCAGCGTTGGATACGTCGGCGAACAACATCCTGACCCTGGCTTTGGAGCGCAAAGAGCGGAGTAATCGCCTGGCCCGGTTGCGGGAGCGGCTCGACAAGGTGCGCCAAAAACACGCGCATAGCGCCCCAGGCGCCGTATCCGCTTCAAACGACGCGCAAAAAGGAGTCATCGCCTCCGGACAGACCATTTCGCAACTTCTCGAAGGGTATCTTTCGCCTGCGGAGATCCAGCAAATGGCGGACACCTGCAAGGAAGTCTATCCTCTGAGTCAGGTCCGCGCGGGCAATTCATACGCATTCACCTTGGTGGACGGTAAACTTTCCCGTTTTGAATACGATATCGATCGTGAAAAGAAACTCGTGGTCCGCAAGACAGCCGCGGGCTTTGAAGTGGGCGAAAAACAGCTCGAATTCGACACCTATACGGTGCGCCTGGCCGGCAATATCAGCTTGAGTCTTTTCGGCGCGGTTGAACGCCTGGGAGAAAACGGGGCTCTGGCCATGCGCCTAGCGGACATCTTTGGCTGGGAAATTGATTTCATCCGCGACATCCGCGTTGGCGATACGTTCCGCGTTTTGGTGGAAAAACGCATGCGCAATGGCAAACTTTTGGGCTACGGCGAGATACTGGCCGCTGAATTCGTGAACCAGGGCGTTCCCTATCAGGGTTTCCTGTTTCACGACGACACCGGGCATCCCGGCTATTACAACGTCGAAGGCGACAGTCTGAAAAAGGCCTTTCTCAAAGCTCCGCTCGAATTTTCGCGCATTTCGTCGAATTTCACCTGGCGCCGGCTGCACCCCATTCTCGGTACGTATCGCCCCCACCCGGGGGTAGATTACGCCGCCCCCACAGGCACGCCGGTAAAAGCCGTGGGCAACGGCACCGTGACGCGCGTGGGCTGGGTGCGCGGGGGCGGAAACGCCGTGTATCTGCGCCATATGAACGGCTATATGACGACCTACATGCATTTAAGCCGCTTTGCCCGGGGCCTGAGAAAAGGGGACAAGGTCGAACAGGGCGAGGTCATCGGCTATGTGGGGAGCACAGGCCTGGCCACGGGACCGCATCTGGATTTTCGCATGAAACACAATGGACAATTCATCAATCCCAACAAAGTGGAAAACCCCAAGGCCGCTTCCCTGCCTCAAAGCATGATGACGGAATTTTCCGAGCGCGTGCGCAGGCTCGCAGCCTTGCTGGACGACGAGGAATTCCAACCGGTGCGCGATTTCGCACTCGATACCCACGGTCCTGATCTCGCCGCGTTTTGAAACAGGGGTGCCTCATGGCTCATCCAGACTATTTTCCGCACGGCATTCGCTGGTTCGGGAGGGCGTTCACCCCTGGAGGGGCTTGAGGCGGAATTTTAAGGAATTTTAAGGACCCCCTACCGGGGTTTGTTGCTCTGAAAAAAAACGTTGCCGCATCCTTCCGAATAAAAGCAGAATCCATTGCCGCCCTTTTGTTTGACGCAATACATGGCCGCATCCGCGTTATGCAGCAGTTGCTCCGCTGTCGTGCCGTCTTCGGGGTAGATGCCTATGCCGATGCTTACGCCGATGACGCAACGGATGCCGTGCGGAAAATACGGCGCTTTGAGCGCGCTCACTATGTCGGTGGCAATTTTGCCCACATGTTTCGGACTGCGCACATTGGCGAGCAGCAAGGTAAACTCGTCGCCGCCGATGCGTGCCGGCATGTCCGAACTGCGCACGCGCGCTTTCAGGCGGGAGGCAGCCTCTATCAACACCAGATCGCCGATATTGTGTCCATGCTGATCGTTGACATCCTTGAAATTATCAAGATCCAGATAGAACAGGGCGAAGCTTTGCCCATAGCGCTCGGAATGGGCAATGGTCTGCTCCAAGCGTTCGAGAAAAAGATAGCGGTTGGGCACGCTGGTCAGCTCGTCAATGGTCGCCTTATGTTGCAAGCGCATTTCCGAAAGCTTGCGTTCGGTGATGTCCTCCATCAGGCCTTCAATATGGGAAATGGTGTCGCAAGGCCCGCGGGAAGTCCATGCGCTCACCGAGACCCATATTTTACGGTTGTCGTAGCGCATGATCTGCATTTCAAAATTAGTGACCGATCCGGACGCGCGCAGCACTGCGAATAAAGAAGGGCTGGAATTCTGCTCCAAGGTGAGGTGCGACAAGTTCGTTTGCTCGGCGAGCGGCAATGCGTCCGGGTCGGAACATCCGAGCATGCGGGCCATGGCCGGATTGACTTTATGGAGTTCGCCGTCAGCGGTGGCGATGAAAATGCCTTCCACCGCGTTTTCAAAAATGTTGCGGTAGGTGCGCTCCGCCTGACGCAAGGCGTCCTGCGTTGAGCGCGCCTCGGTGACGTCTTCCACAAGATCAACGAAATACTGCGGCTTGCGTAGATGGTTGCGCACAAGGGTCATGGTGGTTTTGCACAAACGCACGGCGCCGTCCTTGCGCACGTAGCGCTTTTCCATTGTCAGGTTAACATGGGTGCCTTGCAGGAGTTGCTCATTGGCGGCCTCCTTTTTCGGCACATCGTCCTTGTATAGGATGTCTTTCATGCGGAGCTGGAAAAGCTCGTTGCGTCCATACCCCATAATCTGCAAAAACATCGGATTGCAATCCAGAACATAGCCATCCATGTCATGCAGGGCAATGCCGATGCCGGCGTTCATGAACATGGCCCGGAAGCGGGCCTCGCTGTCGCGCAACGCGGCAGTGGCGCTTTTTGTTTCAGTAACATCGATACCTGTGCCGATGATGTATTCCACCTTGCCGTCCAAGCCTGTTATGGCGGAATTGTTCCAGGCGATGTAGCGGTGCGCCCCTTGCCGGGTAATCCATTTTCCTTCATGCTTATTGGGGAAATTACCCTCCTTGAGAGAGGAAAACACGCGGCGCATATGGGCTTGTTCCGCTTTGGGCACGAACAAATCCCAGATAAGCCGCCCCGTGACTTCGTTGGACGCATATCCCGAGAGTTCTTCACAGGCCCGGTTGAAGCGCAGTATCGCGCCGTTGCGATCCAGCACGACCACAAGGGCTCCGGCCGTATCCAAAACCGTGGTGATAAAATCCCGCTCGGCGATGAGGTCTTGCTGCGCGCGTTCGCGTTCCGCCACTTCCTGCAGCAAGCGGTGGTTGGCTTTCGTCAGGTCGTGGGTTCGCTTGACGACTTCCTCCTCCAGCCTGTTGCGATGATCCAGGAGGTTTTTTTCCGAATCCGCCAGCCGTGCGACGTGCTGTTTCAGTTCGGTGTTGATGTCGTTGATGCGGCGATACAATTCATAGCTTTCCAGTATGCTGGCGCTGGAAAGCAGGATTATGGACAATAATGCGTAAGAGGTATCCAGAATATCCTTTTTATCCTGGCCCAGGACCCCGATAAACATGCCGCGTGTGCGCGAGACCGTACTGATGGAGTGCAACAACAGTTCGCTATCTTTGTCCTTGCTGGAGACTATCAACGCCTTGTCGCGATGCAGGGCCCAGGAAAAGGTCTGCATTTCTATCAGCTGCGCCACTTCCCGCTCAAAAAATGACGAAGTGTCCGTGGGATCGGCATAGGAGAGATAAAAGTCGGCGTCCTCTTCCTTCACCAGATAAATGGCCACGGCGTTGAAGCGAATGAGGGAGCGCACTTTCTCGGCGGTCTCTTCCAACAGGGGCAACGCGGATTGAAGCCTGCTTAAACTGGTATGGAAATGCCCTAGCGCGGCCGCGGTCTCCAACGCATTGACGGCTACGTTCTTTTCACGGCGCAAATAAGCGACTTCGGCTTCCAAACGGGCAAGGCGTTGCTGTTCGTCCATGGCCACCCCTTATGCGGGAATCCCTAGGGTTCCCCCAGAAAGGTGTTGATGACATCCAGAATAAGATGCTCCCCTTGCTTGAGTATCAAGGGAACCACACCGGGATTGAGGCCGAGGGCCCCCCAAGCTTCCTCATCCAAAGGCGGCACATGGAACAGCCCCTTGTAACTGGACCAGATGGAACGGGTCATAATATCCGCAAGGTGAATGATGGCGGCGTCGATACGCTCGTCCGCTTCACAAGGCGCATGATGAAACGCCACCATTTCTTCCAAGGAATCGGGGAATTGCCATTGCTGGAGCAGATGGCCGGCAACGGCCGCATGATCGAAACCCATTATCTGTTCTTCCGCCTCATAGAGCAGGCAGGGCTTGCCTGAAGCGAGCCGCAAGCTGAGGGCGGCGCAATCCGAAGCGTTTTTCAGGATAACGAGTCTGCCGATATCGTGGATCAGTCCGCCGAGAAAGAAACGCTCTTCAGAATCTCGCCCCACATGTCCTGCCAGTATGTGGGCGAACGTCGCGCAAGCTATGGAGTGCATCCAAAACGTGCGCATGTCCATCAGCTCGGGCGGCACGTTGTTGAAATACTGCATGACGGAAACGCCCAAGGCCAGCATGGAGAGTTCGTTGCATCCTACAAGAGCCACCGCCCTGGTTATGGAATCCACTTTGCTGGGAAACCCGTAAAAAGGGCTGTTCACCAATTTGAGGAGTTTGACGGACAAGCTCGAGTCCTTACTTACCACATCCGCCACATGGGCCGCCGTGCTGCTTGGATTATTCAGCACTTCGATAATCTGGAAATATATGTCGGGAAAACTGGCCAGCTGCACTTCCGTATCGGCAAGGACGAGAGCGCTGGCGGGCTGTTCATGGGGCACGCAAAAACACGCCGCCGCCGATTCGTGCGCATTGGGCAAGTACTTGTCGAGATTCCTGCCCCTGCTCAACAAGTCCACGGTCTTTCGCAAACTGTAGCGTTTGCATTCGCGCATGGGGGCGAAGTGGTCGTTGGAGAGAATGAACAACTCGTTGACCAGCAATTGAGCCTGCTGGAAAATATGAGCACTTACGGCTGGCGCATCCCCAGCCCTTGAATGATTACTGTCCGTGTTTTCCACAGTAGCCTCGGCCACGCCCCAGATTTTGAGGATACGTATGTGTTTCTCCTCAATTTCTATCCCTTTTGGGAGAAGAAATCGTCCGTTGCTCCCGTGCAAGTCATCAGCAAGACGCATGCCTGGAGTGAGTTCTTCAATGGTGATCGTGGCCATGCTCTTTTCCATTTAGCTGTTGTTGCACCCGGACATTTACGTCTACCATATGTCAATCTATAATATTTACAATACAAAATGCCTCGTTGTGAATAGGCTGAAGAGCGAAAATTTATTATGGCGACAGATTTTCGCTTGAACATGTCGCACCGCTTCCCTTTCGCGCATGAAGCACAACCACCGTTTGGGGTTTCCCTCGATCAAATTTGCCTCCATTCTTTCGCGCTAAGGAAGGCCACGCCGCTGGCGGGGCAAGCGGCGAATGCCGCGGGGACAGGCCGTCAGGTAGTATCCGCCTCTTTAAGAACCTATTGACAACGACTTTTGGACTAGGGCCTGTTTCTATAAAAAAAATGATTATGGAAGGCCGTTCAAAAACATCATAAGAAATCAAAATGATATATTT
>CAZFCK010000208.1:0-8637 GCA_964517355.1 uncultured Desulfovibrionaceae bacterium
TTCTACAGAAAGGTTTCCCCCCGAAGGCACTTTCGGAGTAAAGGAAATAACCACAATAATTTAATATGTTTTTTTTATGTTGGAAGGCTTGCCCGTATCGTTTTTGGCAACCTGCCCTTCCCGTTACACCAATGAAAACGTTTAGAGATTCTTGCGGATTCACTGGCAATATCCCTGAAAATTGTCTACTTAAATAGCATTCAATGGTTCGTGGCAACGCTACCGCACGTCGGCTTATGTCCAGACGACGAACAACAGTATAGCCCAAGGATGAATCATGAAAAAAATCACAATGTTGCTCATCTTGATTCTGGTTTTTGGAGGGTTCCCCACCGTATCTCAGGCGAAAAGCGAAAACTCCGTCGACATGGAGGAGTACACCTGCCGGGATCTAATGAACGAAAAAGTGGAGGACATCCCGCTTGTCCTCATGTGGGTCGATGGCTACATCAGCTGCGAAACAGGCGACCTGACGCTGGATACGGAATGGATGAAGGAGTTGTCCGAAAGGATTTTCGGCACATGCCAAAACCAGCCAGAGGTGTATCTGATCGACATTGTTCAAAAGCTGGCCGAAGAGGAGTAAACGGGCGCATGCCTTGCAACTGTTTTCGGGGTGATGCTGCGCCGAAGGTAATGATTCACGAGGAATAGCCGGGGACGTACGTCCCCGGCTATTCCTCGTGAATGGACGCTGCCGCGTACCGATCCATAGCGGCCTTCCCCAACATACTTATGAATTTTCCTGAAACAATGAATATTGTTTCAGGAGTGAGCCTTATCCAAAGGCGAAAATTCGCTAGAATAATAAATCAAAATGTTCCGGAAAGGGGAGCTCGAGGGGAAAAACCTCTTTCAAGAACTTCAGCCCTTGGGCGCGGTCGTATCGCGCCTTAGGGATGAAGATGGCGGCGCTGGTTTTCCCCTCGAATGATCATATTGTTATCACTCTTCGGAGTTAAGGTAATAACCATGTTTCCAAAAGACTCTTAAGCCGCCGGAAACGTTTCAGTTTCAATGCGATGACACGTTATTCCTCGTCTTCGATGCCCAGGCGTTTGATTTTGCGCCACAGCGAGGCCCTGTCGATGCCCAGGATCTGGGCGGCGTGGGTTTTGTTGCCTTTGGTGCGCTGCAGGGCGCGTTCGATGTAGCGCTTCTCGTTTTCCTGCAGGCTTACGAGTTCTTCTTCGTTTTCATCGCAGGAGCGGCTGAACCATTGATTTTGCGTTTGCAGGTCCACGGGCAGATGCGAGACCTGCAGGGTATCGCCCCCGCACATGACCAGGGCGCTTTCCACGATGTTTTCCAGTTCGCGCACGTTGCCCGGGTATTCGTAGCTCAGGAGGATGCGCAGGGCCTCCGGGGAAATGTCCTTGACCGCCTTGTTCATGGCGGTGGCGTGTTTATGCAGGAAGTGCCTGGCCAGCAATTCGATGTCTTCGCGCCGCTCTTCAAGTGAAGGGGTGCGCACGGTGATGACGTTGAGCCGGTAGTAGAGGTCGCGCCTGAATTCGCCGTCGGCCACGGCCTGTTGCAGGTCCTTGTTGGTGGCGGCGATGAAGCGCAGGTCAACGTTGATTTCCTTGGTGCCGCCGAGACGGATGATGGATTTCTGCTCCAGGGTGCGCAGCAGCTTGGCTTGCATGGCCGGGGGCATGTCGCCGACTTCGTCCAGGAAAAACGTGCCTTCGTGGGCCTGTTCGAGCAGCCCCTTTTTCATGGTGCCCGCGCCGGTGTAGGCTTCCTTTTCGTGGCCGTAGAGTTCGTTTTCCAAGAGGGTTTCCGAGAATCCGGCGCAGTTTATGGCCATGAAGCGCTTGTTTGCGCGGTTGCTCATGTGGTGTATGGCCCGGGCCACGAGTTCTTTTCCGGTGCCGGTTTCGCCCATGATGAGCACGCTGGAGTCCACGGGCGCGACCTGGGCGATGAGTTCGCGCAAGGCCACGGTTGGGGGCGCCTGCCCCACAATGAGCGGCGCGGCGGAATCGGCCGCCTTGCTGCGCAGGGCTTGCAGCTCCCGGGACATGGCGCCTTTTTCCAGGGCGTTGCGGATGAGCGCCCGCAGTTCGTCAAGCTTGACCGGCTTGGCCAGATAATAATACGCGCCGCGTTCCATGGCTTTCACCGCGGTTTCCACAGTGGCGTAGCCAGTGATCACGATGACCTCGGCCTCGGGCTGGAGCTGTCTGGCGGCTTCGAGCACTTCCTCGCCGCTGACGCGGCGCATGCGCAGGTCCGTCAGCACGAGGTCGTATTTGTTCTTTCGCAACGCCTCCAGGGCCGTTTCGCCGTCCTCGACGCCGTCGGCCCGGTAGCCTTCGCGCTTGAGCACGTGGAGGAGGTTCTCGCGGCTGATCTCCTCGTCTTCCACGACGAGAATGCGTGCGGGGGCGGACATGGCCCGCTACTCCGCCGCCCGCGCGGGAAGGCGGATGATGAAGGTCGTTCCGGCGTTTTCTTCGCTGTCCACAGTTATTTTCCCGCCGTGTTTTTCCACGATGCCGTAGACGATGGAGAGCCCGAGCCCGGTACCGTCGCCTTCGTCCTTGGTGGTGAAGAATGGATCAAAGATTCTGGCCTTGACGTGTTCGGGAATGCCGCGCCCGGTGTCGGAAACGCAGATGGACACCTCGTCGCCTTCCTTGCGCGCTTCGATGCTGATGGTTCCCGGATCGGGCTCGATGGCGTGCACGGCGTTGATGATGAGGTTGAGCAGCGCCTCCTGGAAATGCTGCGTGTCCATGCGCACGCGGATGTCCTCGGGAACGTCCGTGTGGAGCTCGACGTTGCCGGGTATCTGGCTGGACACGAGGCGGACCGTCTTTTTGATGATGATGTGCAGCGACTCCAGGGTGAGCGTGAACTCGCGCTCCCTGGAGAATTCCAGCAGTCCCTGCACGATTTCCTTGGCGCGTCTGGATTCCCCTTCGATGTTGCCGAGCATCTTGTGCAGAAAATCCGGATCAAGTTCCTTGATTTCCTCCAAAAGAATCTGGCTGGAGGTGGAAATGTTGTTGAGGGGGTTGTTCAACTGGTGGGCCACGCCCGCGGTGAGCGTGCCGATGGAGGAGAGCTTCTGGGCCTGGAGCAGTTGGGCCTGGCGCAGTTCCAGCTCGCGCACCATGGCGTTCAGGGCCTTGACGATGGTGTTCATGTCGCTTTGTCCGCTGACTTCGTTCAGCGGCTCGAAGACGCCCTGGGATATGCGGTGGGTGGCCGTCTGGATGATGGACAGGGTGTTGAGGAGTCGGCCGAACATCATGATCGCGACGATGGCGCCCAGGGCCAGGGCGGCCAGTACGGAAAAAATGAGCTGCACCTTCAGGGTGTCGATGATGTCCAGGATGCGGTTGCTCTCCGCGCCCATCAGTCCTTCGGCCTGCCGCACCATTTTTTTGCCGTGCTCCCGGATCTGGGAAATCTGTTTTTCGCTCGGCGGGTTGCCGTTTCCCAGGCTTGTTTCGAAATTATCGAGGCTCTGGCTGTAGGCCTCCAGATTCTTCCCCAATCCGCGCATGATGGATTGGAACGCCGCCTTGCGCCTTTTGGCGGTCACGTCGGTTACGAGCAGTTTGGCCTGTTCCAGGTATGTTCTGGCCTGGGTCAGGTCCTCGGGGTTGCCGTACAGGAGGTAATTCTTTTCAAAGCGCCTGGTTTCGAGCAGCGCGTTGTTCAATTGCTGCACTTCCCCGACCAGCGCGGTCAGATCCTTGATTTGCACCAGATCGTAAAAGGAAAGCGCGCCCACGATGGTCAGGCTGACGGTGAAGAACAGCATGCCGAGAAAGAAACGCTGGCGGATGGTCAATTGCAGGGCGAGTTTTCTAGCCATGAGGTAATAGCTCACAATGGTGCGCGGATGCCGTCCCGGCCCGGGGGGCGCAGGGTGCTTGCGCGCCTCGGACGCATTGCGGCGACGAGACGGGTGCGGCGTCCAGCTCCATGCATAAGGTTAACCTTCCTTATATCACTGCTCGCGCCAAAGGCCAAGTGACGAGGTTCCTGCGGGGGGCTGTCCAAAGGGCGTTGGCGAGGGGCCGCGCGGCGTTTGGGAAGAGGCGCCGGCGCCGGTGCATGCTGGACAGCGCTCCCGGCCTTGTGCATGGTAACGTTTGAAGGAAGGGTGAGTGCGATATGGATACCGGCATGTTGATTTATCCCGCGACCATGTTCGTGTTGGCGCTTGTCCTTTTTCTGGCGCGCATCCTCTTTCCCTCCCTTAAAAATTTTAAAAAGCCGGCGCGATCGTTCGAAGAATTGCAGAAAGAGTACGCGAAATGGGACTTTTACTTCGCGTTGCTCTATCTCCCGGCTATCGCTCTCTGCGGCGCGGCGGCGCTGTGGCTTCTTGTCAAAGCGAGTGCCTGGCGATACGCTGCCTTCACAGGCGACTGGGTGCTGACTCCGGGGATCTGGATGTGGGTCCTGCCCGCGATTCCCGCCGCTCTCGGCTGCGCCGGCATCCTGGTCGAAGCCATGGCGCGGCGTCTGCTTGGGGAGCGCGTGGCGGAATATCAGGGCTATGAAAGCCTCAAGTACGGTCTGGACACAACGCGCCTCACCAAGCCCGCCGTGCTGATCTGCCTGACCCTGTCCGCGGTCATCGCGTTTTTCCTCATGGACTACTACGTGCTTGTGGACCGGCGGGGCGTCACGGTGGACCGCCTCTTTGCCCTGGGCGAACGGGTCTACGGCTATGACGATGTGGTCGGGGTGGAAACCTGGACGCGCCGGTTCGACACGAAAAGCGAAGCGAGAATGCAGGTTTTTTTCAGGGACGGCACCTCCTGGGAGAGCAGGTGGAGCCCCAGGGACCTGCGCGACGAGGACGTACGCGCGCTGAGCGCGCTCATCGCCATGCGCGCGGGCGTTCCGGTCAGGGAGGTTCCTAAGAGGGAGTAGCGCCGGCTTTGCACTGCGAGGCTGTCGCTGGTTGGATTTGTAAAAATTGACATGCTGTTGCAGTGGCCCCCCCGGGCCTCCAGGCTCCATTTGTGCGCCGCACGAGCGGGTGGGGTTGATGAACAAGATACGTGTCGCAAGGAATGTTCGGGTACAATGAGCAGTGCAAAGATCGGCCTTTGGGCCGCCCTGTTTTTTTTGTCGTTATTGTTGGCCGTGGTTTTCCATTGGGCCGCGGTCCCCGCGGCCGCGATGCTCGGGCCGATGCTTGCCGGCGTGCTCTTCGCCCTGCGCGGCGCCGAGCTGGCCGTGCCCCATTGGGCGTTCGCGGCCGCCCAGGCCATTCTGGGCTGCCTGGTGGCGGTGAGCGTCACGCCCACCACCTTGGCCGCCCTGGCGCAGAGCTGGCCGGTGATGCTGCTGGTCATCGTCATGGTCATTGGTTTCGGCGCCCTCACGGGGCTTGGCCTGACGTGGTTCGGAACACTGCCGGGCACCACGGCGGCCTGGGGCTCTTCGCCGGGAGGCGCCGCGGCCATGACCGCCATGGCCGCATCCTTTGGCGCTGATATCCGCATGGTCGCTTTCATGCAGTATCTGCGCGTCTTTATCGTGGTGATCACCGCTTCGGGGGTTTCGCGTCTCCTGCTCGGACACGCCATCGACGCGCCGGCCACCGGCTGGTCGCCCGACCTGGACGCGCCACTCGTCTCGTTGATTCAGACGCTGGCCCTGGCCGCTGGGGGCGTCATCCTTGGCCGCGTGTTGCGCATTCCCGCCGGGGCCGTGCTGCTGCCCATGCTGGCCGGGGTCGCGCTCAACACCACGGGCCTGATGACCATCACCCTGCCGCCCGTGGTGCTCTGGTGCTCATACGCCTGCCTGGGCTGGTACATAGGCCTGCGCTTCACTCCGGAAACCGTGCGCTACGCCTTGCGCGCCGTGCCGCAACTGTTGCTCTCCGTGGGGGCGCTCATGGCCCTGAGCGGCGCTGCCGCGTGGATGCTGCACGCCTGGGCCGGGGTGGACGCCCTGAGCGCCTATCTCGCCACAAGCCCGGGAGGGCTGGATTCCGTGGTGGTCATCGCCGTCGGGAGCGGCTGCGACGTGCCGTTCATTCTGTCTCTGCAGACCCTGCGCCTGTTTGCCGTGATCCTCCTCTGGCCGTTTGTGGCCAGGTTGATCTGCCGGATGGGGGGGAGCAGCCCCCGGCCCTCCGGGGGAGGGCGCCGCATGATCGCCCGCCGGCTCTGCCGTTGAGAGCTGCCGGATCGGGCCGCCCCGGCCGCATGGTTCGAAAGCCGCAGGAGGCCGGGACATGGTCCGGACTGCGGCCTGTGCGTTGGCGTACCGGTCTTCTGCACCTGCAGAAGAAGGGGCGATCACCCGCCACGCCTTCGGCCCTCGTCACGCCCCCGCGGCTCCTGGGCCTCGGAAAACCGAGGTGAAGGACCGTAAGGCACGATCGCGCACAGCGCAGCCGTCAGCACCGGCAACAGGCTCTCGTCGCGATGATTGAAGCGCAGTTCCCATTCCTTGAGATGCAGCGGGAATTGCGAGGGCATCACGCCGCGCAGCATTTTCAGATATTGTTTGACGTAGATCCAAAACTTCATGCTATCCACAGGCAACCGCTTGTCATTGTGCGTGATGTACCCCGGCGTCCACAACGATGGACCGCAGCAGACCAGCGCGAGGTATTGCTGGTAGGGCGCGGTGTAGACCACCTGCCCAAGGCTGGCGGTTTTCAGGCGGAAATTGAGCTTGAAGTGCAGGATGTCTTCCGGCCCGAGCTCGGGAAGCACATCGCAAATGACGTGGCCGTTGATGTCCATGATTCCGAAAACCGGAGAATCCGCCGGGGGCGCTCCGCTCCTGGCCTGGCCGGGACCCGGCCAAATACCCAGGGAATAATACTCCCGCGCATCCATGGCCTGCGCGAGAATGGCGCGCCGCGCCAGATCGCTGGCTTTGAAGACGGTGGTTTGGGAAACCCCGAGTTGCGCGGCTATTTCCTGATTCGGCACGTAGAGTTCAAAAAATTTCAGAAACCACAGCCACTGCTGGCAGGTGAAGGCGCAACTGTTGATGAACCGCCGGCTGAAGTCGTGAAACGTGTACAAACAGCGCGTGCAACGGCGCCTGCCGCCGGTCAGCCTGTACAACTTCCGCTCCCGGCAGCGGGGGCAATAGCGCTGATGGTTCTTCCAACAAAAACCCAAAATAAATTTTCGTGAGGAAGTTTCGGAAGAAACCACGTTGGTAAAAGAAATTATGCTCATTTTACTCTTTCAGCGCCGGTAAAAGACCAAGAAGAAGTATTTAAAATTTCCATCGAACACATTTGCGTATTCTATTGGTGTCTTTTTGAGGCGAATGTCCTCAAGTTCCTGAGAAGGCGGCCATTTCAGGGCATGAATCGCGGACAAGGCCTGTGAGGGGCATAATGATTCCAGATCGTGCCCCGCAAATCCTCGCTCTTCTCCGCACAAGCGTTAAAGCGCGAATCCCCCTGCAGGATTGTGGAGCGCCCGCAACGCGACGGCATCGAGCTATACATAACATATATGCAACAAGTCACCAAGAGCGGCATCTGAAAAGCAATCAACATGCTTTTTTGACTGCACAACAATCACAATCGCGATAGTTGAGAATGATATTGCATGCAGTGTGTAATATTGAATCTGCATATAGAGAAAAATCAAAACCATTTATGCGCTAAATCCATACCTCCTCACGATATCTACGCTCTTTACTTGATGTAATGGCAAATGTCTTGTGCAAAATCGTTGAAAAGCCGATTCCGCTACATTTGTACAGTGCTCATTGCGGGTGTAGTTACGTATCAATCACAGACCATACAGCTCAATGGCGCCTCTTGGTTGGGGCGGAACCGGCAATGCGGACGACATGCCCCTTCCGATACCGCTAAGGGGGCGGTGGGGCTTACTCTGGCAGGATTTACGGCCACGGGGCCCGGCAAGAGCCGCTCCCTTCGGCCCTGAGCTCCAAAGCGTTGCATGGGGCGCCGGAGAGCCGACACGTCAGGACCAGGGGCAAGGACGCTGCTGCAAGGAGGAATATCATGACGAAGCGCACTGCGACCGTTCGCCTGCATGTCTGGCTGGAAACGGACGATGAGACCCTCTTGGGCTCCGGGCGCGCCATGCTGCTCGATCTCATCGAAGAACACGGCTCGCTGCGCAAGGCGGCGCGCTCTCTGGGAATGTCCTACCGCGGCGCATGGGGCAAAATCCACGCCTCGGAAGAAGCGCTGGGGGTCAAGCTGCTCGACACTGCCGGTTCGAAACGTGACGGTTGCCGCCTTTCCGAAGAAGGGCGCCAGATGCGCGACATGTTCCAAAAATGGTTCAATGCCGTGGAGCAGGCGGCCATCCTCCAGGCGAAAGAGATATTTCCGTGGGCCATCTGCAGCTTCGAAGAGAGGCACGCGGCCCCGAAGATCGAGGCCGGACACGATACCCCGTTCTTTTCCGTGCGCCTGCATCCGGCTGAAGAGAAACGCGGGGGCGCCTTGAAGGCTGAATAGCGTATTGTAATTGTGAGATCGCTTATGATGGGGCTCCGCCCCAAACCCCGCCAGGGGGGAACGCCCCCCCTGGACCCGCGAATATCGTGCTTAACCGTGTTGACATGCTTATAAGACGAGTTTCGGACTAGCGCATTTACGCCTTGAAACAAGGCTCTCCCCTGAAACAATTTCCAATTGTT